>PLZQ01000450.1 GCA_003152225.1 Limisphaerales bacterium
GTTCGAGCTCAGGCGCGAGGGTCCACCGACCGTCGGCCCCTCGGAAGGTTCCCAACCCGGCGGCTGCGCTCAGCCCGGCTCCCGTTAGGACCGTGACCCGGCCGAACTTGTCTCTCGGAGCTACCTGCGACAAGGTCCGTGACATCAAATCAGCCATGAGAGCAGCCTGTC
Organism: Limisphaerales bacterium; assembly: GCA_003152225.1. Taxonomy (GTDB): domain Bacteria; phylum Verrucomicrobiota; class Verrucomicrobiia; order Limisphaerales; family UBA8199; genus PALSA-1440. The sequence continues at coordinate 172 of PLZQ01000450.1, forward strand.
ATGCGCAAGGCCGCACAAATACGGTGGCCACGAGCTCCCGAGTACGCAAGCATCACAGACGGCGGCGACTAGACGGGCTCGGCGTGGTATCAAGGGAGAGAGTGCGCCGCTGGCGGATCGGCCTACGGCGAATACCCTTCTGATCGAACCCGGCTGGGCCATGAATGGCCGTTGGCCGTGGCGAGGCACGTGGAGGTGGACTTGATTCGCTGGATCTGGGCGTTCATTGATCGGCCGCTGGAGCGGTTCGATCAGGCCGCCGCGTTCTGGGCCAACGTGACCGGCAGCCGAGTGTCGACGCGCCGCGGTTCCGACGGTGAGTCTGTGACTTTGCTGCCACGGTCGGGGCACCGGTCTCTGAAGCTCCAGGGTGTGCATGGCCCGGGCGGAGCGCATCTTGACCTGGAAGTCAACGACGTCCCGGCTGCCATCGAGGTTGCCCGTGGAGTGGGTACGACGGTCGTCGCCCCGCACCCGGACTGGGCGGTCATGCGGTCGCCCGGCGGGCAGTTGTTCTGTCTGACGCCTTGGGAGGGAGCAGCCGCACAGGCACCCATGGTGGAACATCCGGACGGAACCAGCAGCCGCCTGGGCCAGGTGTGCCTGGGTGTCGCACCGGCGGGGTATGAGGTTGAGAAGTCCTTGTGGACGGCGCTGACCGGGTGGAGACTCCACGCGGGTGCGCGGGCGGAGTTCGACCTGCTCAAACCGTCCTCAGGCCTGCCGATCCGCGTCCTGCTGCAGCGTCTCGGTACCGACCGCGCGTCCTCAGCCCACGTCGACCTCCCCTCTTCGGATATCGAGGCTTCCCGTTCATGGCACGAACAGCGCGGCGCCCGCGTAGTTGGACGCTGGCCGCACTGGATCGTCATGAAGGATCCGGCCGCAGGTGCCTACTGTCTGACCGCCAGGGACCCGGAGACGGGCAGGTTGCACGGTGGTGTTCCAAGCGAAGCTGACCCGCCCGCGCCACGTTCGTGATCCACGGCCGCGGCGCAAGACATCCGCCCGACGAACGCACTCTAAGTGGCCGTAAATCGCGCGGTGCCATCGGCGCCTCACCTAATTGCGGCGTGTGAATGGTGACGTGGCCGGGTGCCAAGTAACGGAGCCGTCCCGGTGGCCGATCCCCGGGTTCTAGTGGTCGTCGCAACAGCCCGAACGGAAGGGGTTGTTGCGGATGAGGTCACCGACGGAGATGCGGCGGTTGAGAGATGAGTATTGGGCGGCGCGCCGTAGGGGTTTCGACAATACGAGGGCCTCGATACTCGTCGGTGTGCATCGTCGACAGGGAACGAAGTGGTTGCAGGAGGCGAACCGGCACGGGATACCCCGGCCCCGTTCGACGTCGTCGCGCTATTTGTCGGTGCTGGAACGGGAGCACATCGCCGATGGCCTTCGCGAGGGTCTGACGATCCGTGCCATCGCCTCAGCGATCAGCCGCGCGCCGTCGACGGTGAGCCGTGAGGTTCGCCGCAACGCCGATCCGGCGGGTGGCCGGTACGGGCCCTTTCAGGCCGACAGACGCGCTGAGCAGCGGGCCCGGCGACCCAAACTGAGCAAGGTGGAGATGCACCCACCGCTGATGAGGGCCATCCGGTCGCGGTTGAAGTTGCGGTGGAGCCCGACGCAGATCAGCGAGACGCTGCGGCGAGAGTTCAGCGACGATATGAGGATGCACGTGTCGGCCGAGACGATCTATCAGGCGATCTACGTGCAGGGCCGAGGCGAGCTGCGCCGGGAGTTGGCCCGGTGCCTGCGCACCGGCCGCGCTGTGCGCAAGCCGCAGCGTCGTGGCGATGCCCGCCGGCCGCGGTTCTTTGACGACGCACTGCTGATCAGTCAGCGACCTGCCGAAGCCGAGGACCGCGCAGTGCCAGGACATTGGGAAGGCGACTTGATCATCGGTAAGAACAACGGTTCGGCGATCGGCACGCTGGTCGAGCGAAGCACCCGTTACGTCATGCTGGTTCACCTACCCGACGGTTACAAAGCCGAGCAGGCCCGCGACGGCCTCATCGCCACTATCAAGACATTGCCCCGGCACCTGCGACGCTCGCTGACCTGGGACCAGGGCGCGGAGATGGCCAAACACGCCGACATCAAGCTGGCAACTGACATGGCCATCTACTTTTGTGATCCGGCCAGCCCCTGGCAGCGGGGCAGCAACGAAAACACCAACGGCCTGCTGCGCCAGTACTTTCCGAAAGGGACGGATCTCACCCAGCACAATAAGAAGGAGCTGCTCGCCGTCGCCGCAGAACTGAACGGGCGACCCCGTAAAACGCTCGGTTGGGCGACGCCTGCCGAGAGACTCAACGAGTTACTGTTACCAGCCTCAGGCATAGCCGTTGCGACGACCCATTGAATTCGCCGATC
>PLZQ01000374.1 GCA_003152225.1 Limisphaerales bacterium
TTGCGCCGCGTCGATGGTGGCCCGCTGAAGGGTAAAGCGAGGTTGGGAAGTCAATGGTTACTCTTTATCGGGCCTTGAAATGCGCTGGGCAGTCATCTGGACCGTCACTCAAGTCAGCTGGCAGCTCTGGATAACGCCACGACGGGCGATGGATGGATTTTCTGGTAAGGACAGGTAATAATTGGGATATTGCCCGGAGTTATTGTAATAAATAATGCAGTTGTTGAGCGTGCTGAAATATGCACCGCCTCCCGAATCCCTGGCCCAGTTTCCAGTCAACGTGCAGTTGTTCAAAGTTCCATAATAGGCCCCGCCACCACTCCCATACGTAGCCGTGTTGCGTGTCAGGACGCAGTTGTTCAATGTTCCATAATAGGAGGCTCCACCGAATTGCCCAGCCCAGTTACCGACGAGTGTGCAGTTGTTTAATGTGCTTTGATAAACGCCTCCGCCGTATCCGAAGGATCCAAGAGCCAGGTTGCTGATAACCTGGCAATTAACAAGTGTGCTGTACGCGGCACCGCCACCCCATCCACCTGACGAAACCGTATTTCCTGTCATATAGCAATTACTTAAGGTGCAACTCGAAGCGCCACCCCCTGCGAGCACGGCTGTATTCCCCACCAAAACACAGTTGTTCGCAGTGCAGTCACCTCCCGCATTGGCGATACCCCCACCGGCCGTGAAGGCTGAATTGTTGGTTAATGTGCAGTTATTTACGATGCCCCCACTAATGCCGCCGCCGTAGTTTGCCGTGTTGGCGATGAGACAGTAACCGTTCAGGACACTGTTGTAAGCCCCGCCTCCATACCCAGTGTCGCTCGCCGCATTTCCGATGAAGGTGCAATTGCTGAAGGTACCGTTCGCCGCACCGCCACCCCGCCACGCCGCCGAATTGTTCAGCAGAAGGCAGTTCTGAATCAACGCGTTGGTGGAATCGCACCACACACCTCCTCCGCACCGTTCTTGTAATACGCCGCTAACGTTAGTCCTCGTAGCTCCGCCAGTCAGCGTAAATCCAATCAAGGCTGCGTTATTCGTCATGTAAACGCAGCGCACCGCGCCATCCCCATTTGTTGAATCGGGCACTTGGAAGCCCCGGATTGTTGTGAGCGCAGGGCCACTTACGCTTTCCACGGTGATCGCCTTGTTTATGACCACTCGATTGGTGAGGGCGAAACCATTCACGGTTCGGCCGCCAGCTTGGTAAACGCCGTTGGTCACCAGCACCTGATCACCCGTATTGGCCGCATCCACCGCATCTTGAATATTTGCGGCAGCGGTAACCCAATTCGTGAAAGGCGAGGTCGGGTTGGGGCTGTTCAAATCCACATAGAGTACCGTGGCGGAGGTGTTGATGACGCACGAAATGAAGAGAGCGGTAGCCAGTTGATGAAGTCGACATCGCATAATTTGGCCTTTCTGATACGCATGGTGTATATATCGAGGCCCTGCCTGTTGTTCAAGGGCAAAAGCTATGGCCCGAAGATCAGCGCTCTACCAGCGGAAGAATCGGTACGGGTTGTCGCTGAGGTTGAAAGCGTCTGTGTTCTGGTTCGAGGTGCCGGGGACGAAGCTCCTGTAATCCGGATGGTAGAGGCCTGCGATTGGAGTCGCCCCCGGCGCCAGGAAAGTGTCCTGGTCGCCCTTGAAACTCGCGCCGCAGTTGGCCAGGAGCTGCGCCAGGCTCCGCGTCTGTCGCCAGCGAGTGAATCGAAAGTAGGTCTGCTTGTCCGCGTTCAAAGCTGCCGGGTCGATCTGGCAGATGAGCGCTGCGCCGCCGCCCGGGCCGAACGAGACTCGGCCCACCAAGCCGTCCGCGCCCACCTGCAGCGTGCACGTTCCCAGCGGCGTATCTTTGACTACCCAGGCGTCCCCGTCCGCCCGCCAACGCAGGTCGGAGGCGCTCAAGCCGCAAGCTTCCGGCCAGGCGGGCGGATTGAGCGAGCCGTGGAAACCGGAGACGTTCTCGAGCGTCACGCCCAACGGGCCGGCCGCGCCGTGGCGCGGCAGAAAGAGCGCGTGGCCGCCGGCCTGACATAATGCGCGGACCTGATCTGCACCGACCTGGCCGTCAGCGCCTACCACCAGCAGCCGGGTGTCCGGCGCGACGCCGGTGCCCCTGGTGTAGAGGACGCCCAACTGATCCAGCAAAGCCGCGCCGGCGCCGCCGCCGACGTACACCACACTACTGTCGGCCCTTGGCGCCAGCGGCGCCGAAGCGACGTACTTGACCAACTGCCGGCCAATCAGGTCGGCGGCCGGATCGAGGGCGTAGTGATCTTCCAGGTCCAGCGTGCATAGGGTCAAGCGGCCCTTGCCGTAATCGAGTTCCATCAGTGGTGAGTAGGCCAGGTCAAACTCGCCCTCCAGAATGGGCCGCCAGCCGCTCAGATGCGGCTTCTCCAGCGCGGCGCTGGAGACCACGCCCCGGTTGCCCCAGTGCCAGCCCATCTCCGGTGAGCGCCAGGCGGGGCTTTGCACGGCAACTTCCGGATAGGGCTCGACCAAGGTGCTCAGGCCGCTCCAGTCGGACAGATCGGCGGCGTCCAACCCCTGGACCACCGGATGATCTGCCGCAACCGGGCAGATCCGCCGCGGGAGGTGTGCAGCGACGCGGAAGCCCAGGTGTTGGAACCACGCCGGGTCCTGCGCGCAGATCATCACGCGCGCTCCGTTGCGGACCAGCGCTTGCAGGTCGAAGGACAAAGCCGGCTGATTGGTCGAGAAGGCCTCGCGGCCGATGACCAGCATCGCCGCCGCACTCCCTTGCCCGTTCCACGGCTTAACCGTCACGCCCATGGCCTGGAGCATTTTGGTCGTCTTGCCCACCGGGTCGTAAATGCCCACCTGCACCTTTGCCGACGCGGGCTTGGCGAAAACCCGGAAGGGGAAGCTGTCCGACTGCTTCACCGTGCCGATGGTGGTATCGAGGGTAATCAGACAGTCCGCCTTTGCTCCGGTGACGTTGGGAGCGGTGAATTGGAACGGAGCCAGCTTGATCTCCCCAGCGGCCACCTTCCCATTCTCTTGCCCGTGGGCGATCTCGGTCGCACCGCGCATCGCCTTCCACGAATAGGTGTAGTCCTGCGGGCTGCGGGTGTCGTTAAGCAGCGCGACCTGTTTTTGGATCGTCTGTCCCGTTAGAAAGGTGTGGTCCTTGGCCGTAAAGGCCTCAGCCGAGCCGGCGATATAGGCCAACGTCGGTCCGTCCGCCGCCATCATGGCCTCACCGGACGGGAAAATCTGCATGCCCTCTGGCTGGTAGGGCTTGATCATGTTCTCGTCGAAACCTGTCTGCGGGAAGGTGCCGCGGTCGCCCGGCTTGAAGGTGGGGGGCTTCTGGGTGAGCGGTGGGAACGCGGCGTTATCGCTGCGCCGCTTATTCTCGTATTCGTCCCAGCCCCACCCCATGTCCCAAGGAGTCATGCCGCCGCTGATGCCCCACATCCGCCAACTCCGGTAGGTGTTGCGCACAAAGAGCGTCTGAAACTTCTGGTGGGCCGAGGCATACACCAGGAGGGGTTCCTGGGGCCAGCCTGAGTAGTTCTGGCCGCCGCGGAACGATTTGGTGATCATTCTCCGGTAGCGGTCCGTCTCCAGCGAGTAGGCCACTGGCCCCAAATAGATGGCGCAGTACTCGGTCATCAGCGGCTCGGTATTGGCGGATTGGCCCCAGCGCCCACGCATGAGCGAGGCGCTCCAGGGGGTGCCGAATTCGACGCATTGCAGCGGCGTGTCCCCCGACTTGGCCCAGTCACTGAGCCAATCCTCGCGTTCCTGCAGCGGTTGGAAATTGAGGTAGCAGTTGATGCTGTAGATGTCACCCAGGACATCCCCGGCGTAACTGAAGGCCGGGCGCGTCGGATCCTGCTGCTTGATCATACTGATAGCCTCACGCGCCATGGCGGCGGCCTTCTTGAAGCCGGAATCAGGAATGTCACGTTGGCGGCCTATGTAGCGGGGATCCATATCCATGCCGCCAATGCCGAAGCGGTTGGGGTTGGTGCCCCACAGAACGACCGACGGGTGATTGCGGTAGGGGCGCATCGCGGTGGCTATGGCCGCCTGCCATTGTTTCTTGCCGGTCGCGTCCCAGTTGTTGGGCGTGTTCGGCACGTGAATGAACTGCAGGAAACCCAAGTGGTCGGCGCAGTCGGCCCACATCTCGCGGAAGTCCAGCGACCCTCGCTCCCCCGCGACGTAGGGCCCGTGGGAGACCATGTTCCAGCCAGAGTAGAGGTAACCCTTGATGAGATTGCTGATGAAGAAGCGCGAGTCACCCGCGCGACTTTCCAGCCCGGCGCCGGTCGGCCGCAGATGAATCACGGTACCGTTCATGAAGATATTGCGGCCCTCGATCCAGAACTCGCGGAAGCCGAAGGTCTGGGCGAACTCATCGTTGAGACCGCCGCCTGTCGCTTTCAGCTTCAGTGTGTAGAGATTCGGCTGCTGGATATCCCACAGATGCGGATTGGGCCACGGCCAGGATAGTGTGACCGTCGGCTGCGCGCCTTCGGGCACCGTGGCATCCGCCTCGAAAGTCTTCTCCTCCTTGCCCTGCTCGTTCATCAATCGCGCGATGAAGTGCGTCGGGCCGACAGCCGCGCCGTTCAGCTCCACCTCAACCTTCAACTGCTTCTGGCGCGTCGAGGGCTGGATGAAGACGTCGCTGATGTGCGCCCCTTGCGGACGGCTGCAGAGCAGCACATCCCCGACCAACCCTTTCGAACTCACACGGCTGCTATTCCCCGGGTCGTTACCTTGACCGTACAAAGCCATGGGGTACACGTGGGCAGCATCCGAACCGGAAGCAGGCCCGCGACGGGAGGCCATCACCTCGACCCACAGCGTATCCTCTCCGCCCGGGGTCACGGCGCTAGTGAGATCGACCTCGCCCGAGGGCCAGGTAATTGCGCCGCACTTCTTGCCGTTGACATAGACGATCGCGTCGGTGCTCACCCGGTGCAGCGAGAGCAGCACCGCTCGACCGGCCCATGCCTGCGGAACCTTGATCTTGCGCACATACCAGGCGCACGGGGTATTCCGGCCGTTGCCGAAGCGCCACCAGGCCGGACCCTGGGCGCGAGAGGACGCCAGGCCGGGCGAACCCTCGCTCGTCTGCCACGAACCCGGCACGTGGATGTACGCCAAGCCGGGTGGAGGCGCGGTTTCCGCCGGAGCCACCATTGGCACAAATTGCCAGAGGCCGTTCAGGCAGATTTCCCCGCGTTTGGTGGTGGACGCCTCGATAGGCTCCTGGCCCCAAGTGAGCTGCTCGGAAGCGGGCAGCACGGCATCCTTCGGCGGCACCTGGACTACCGTGCTCTCCGCCAGGATGCGGATGTTCTCTACCTCCATGGTGCCGGTGGCCTCCCACATGGTGGGCAGGATGTCCAGCGAGGTCACATTTTCGGGAATCTCCGTGCGGGTGCTGAGTTCCTTCCAGTCCGAGTCCTGCTTGAGCTGGAGGACGGCTTTGCTGACCATGCCCTGGTTAGCCACCAGGTGGAACTCAATGTCCGCGCCGGCGTAATCCTTGTTGGCGGCCTTTAGGTTGGTGGTCTTCATGAGCGCTATCACGGTGACGGCAGTCCACTTGGGGTTGAGGGCGAAGTGGTAGATCGGCCCTGCCCCGGCCGTGATGCTGTCGTTGGTGATGCGCAGCGCCTTGTGGCCATTGTCGGCCGTGACGATGCTGACGTTACCGCTGACGCCCCACCACACGGGCATCTGGCCGCGGGCGTTGGCCTTGTCGAAGTCGCCATCCGGGAACACGTTTTGTTGTTGGGCCGTCGCCGCCGCGGTCGGGGCCGCCGACTGTGCCGACACCTGTACATGGCGAATTGCCAATTAAGCCGCGATTGGCAGTTCAAACAATCCGTNNCCGGATAGCCCTTGGTGTACACGCGACGCGTTGTAGAACCTTTTGAACAACTCCAGCTTTCGTACCAAGTCATCTGTCGTCCAAAAGAACAGACGGTCCAGATACTCCCGGCGGAGGGTCCCGATGAGCCTTTCGATAAATGGATGGGACCAGGGAATCTGGGGCACCGTTTGCACCGTTTCCACGTCCAGGATCCGCAGATTGGCCTGCCAGCGCTGGAACC
>PLZQ01000191.1 GCA_003152225.1 Limisphaerales bacterium
ACGCTGGTTCGCTCTAACCTCAATCCTTAGCGAATGATTCACCAAGCAGGTGAGTAAATTACTATCTGACCAATAAGGACAGAGGCGCCGGCAGCGATCCATATTTCATGCCACTCTCACCAATCGCGAGTTGTGGTGAATTTCGAGCAGCTCGAATGGCACCGGAGCGGTGAAAATGAGGCCTGCCGCATGAGCAAAGGACAGAAATCGCACTTGCTCGCCGACCCAACGGAGAAAACCGCGCGGACTGCTGAAAGCAGCCTCGGCTTGGCTAAGGATCTGGGCTCTAATGGCCGGCCAGAAATAAGGTTGAACCCAGCGCCTGGAGGTCCCACACTGCACTCAAGGTGCCGCTGCTATTCTACGGTAAGCGTTCCCGGCGGGGACCACCCGCGGCATCTCGGAGGGCCTCGCCCGTCGCGTAGTCAAAGCAGTACCTGAAACTAAAAACGATAATGGACACCAAAGCCCGCGACCTCGCCGCCGCCATCAAACACGCCTCCAAAGATGGCATCCTCGAAAAACCCTTTCGCGCAGCCGTCGAAAAATACCTCATAGGAGTCGCGGAAGCCGAAGGCATCGATCTCGTCCCGCATACCGAAGTCATTCTCGGCACTTCCGGCCGGGCCGACACCATCTACAACCGGTTCATCCTGGAGTGGAAGCAGCCCGGCGTGCTCACCGCCACCAACAATTCCACCGCCAACAGCAAGGCCATTGCCCAGGTCAAGGGATATGTCGAGGACTTCTGGTTCAGCAACCGCCAGTCACCCGCTCTTGAGGGCGTCGTAGATGCTCGAAAATCGTCTGCGGGCTGCGCGAACTGGCCACAAATCCAAACCTGAACCTTGAACCTTGAACCTCGAACCCTGAACCTTGAAAAGCCGGACAAGCCCACTCACGCAGGGAATGCAGGAGGTTGAATGATGAATGATGAATCGCTTCAAGCCACCCCGAGGCTACCCCCGAGCGGCTATTCGCCGACGAAATGGATGGTAACGGTGCGGGAGTGCGGTGAGCGGCGATGTTCCCAGAGGTAGATTCCCTGCCAGGTGCCCAAAGCCATCCGGCCCTCGTTGACGGGGATGGAGAGATTGACGGCCGTGAGGGCAGTCCGCACATGGGCGGGCATGTCGTCGTCGCCCTCGATGGTATGCACGAACAGGCGATCTCCATCGGGCACCAGCCGTGTGAAGAAGTTCTCCAGGTCGCGGCGCACGTCCGGGTCAGCGTTTTCCTGAATCAAGAGGGAGGCGGAAGTGTGGCGGAGGTGCAGGGTCACCAGGCCGGTAGTGAACTCGTTTTGTGCCATCCAGGCTGCGACTTTGCCGGTGAATTCATAAAGGCCGCGGCCACGCGTGGGAAGTGTTATCTCATGCAAAGCCTGGCGTAGCATCTAATTGAAAGCCTGGAGCCTAATGTCCGCGGGCCGAGCACCCTGCGGCGCTCATTGGGGGCTGGCGGCGGGCTTCGTTGCGTCGAGCATCTTCTCCAAGTCCGGGTTACGCGTATGACCGGCGGCGAGGGCTTTCTGGTAATGCCAGCGAGCCAGCTCGACCAAGGGGGGTTGCTGGGCGATGTAAGCAACCGCCAGGTTATTGTGCGCATCGGCACAGCCAGGATCGATCTGGATGGCCCGGCGCAGGGCGGCTTCGGCCGGCCCGCGCATGCCTTTCTCGCTCAGCGCCAGGCCGAGGAAGTTCTGAATCTGGGCGTCCTGGGGATCGAGCTTCGCCGCGCGGTTAAACGCGTCAATGGCCTCGTCATACTTCTTCTGACCGAACTTCAGGCGGCCCAGGACGAAGTAGCTGTAAGCGTCATCGGGCGCGAGGGCGATGGCCTGCTTAATATTAATCTCGGCGGTTTCAAAATGGCCCTGATCGACCTCAATCGCGGCGAGGTTGGCCAGCGTGGGAACGTTCGTCTTGTCCTGTTGCAGCACCTGCAGGTATTTCTCCTCGGCCTTGTCGAGCTGCCGGTTGGCGTAATATTTATGTGCCTCCGCCACCAGTGCCACCGTCCCGGGCGGCAGCTCCTTGACCGACTTCTGGCCGCCTTTGCGGTCGGCCAGGACCGGCTTGGCCTCGGGCTGCTTGAACAGCGCCAATTCTTCGACGGTATAAGGCACTTGCCGCGCCTCGTACACCTCGAGGCGGGCGCGCAGCGTGGTCAATTGATTGTCGAGTTCCGCCAGGCGGGCAGCGGCGGCCTTGCCCTTGCGGCTATAGAGTTCCTTGTTGGCCGCGGCCAGCAGCTTCTGCAGCTCATCGCGCTCCCGCTGCAATTGCTTCAGCCGGGTCGCGTCGGCGGATTGGGCCTGCGCCGGCGCGAGATCCGGGTTCGCCGACGGGCTGGATGCCTGCTTAACTCGATTCTCCAGCGCCGCTTTCTCGAGCAGGAGCATCTCCTTGTCGGATTGCAACGCGGCAACTTGCGCCTTGGCCTGCGCTAACTGGCGGCTGGTCTCGTCGGCTTGGGTGGCGGACGGCGGGGCGGCCTTCAGATCGGCAAACTGTTTCTTCAACAGTTGATTCTCAGTGCGCAGGACGGCAGTGGCGTCGGCGTCCGCGCTCAAGGCCTTGACACGCGTTTGCAGCGCTTCTTTCTCGAGGGCCAAATCGGACGCGAGCTTTGTTTGGTCGGCGAGTTTACGATTGGCGCCTTCGAGCGACTTTTTTGCCGCCTCGAATTCCGCGGCGCTGGGAGCGCTGGGAGGCAGGTTGCTCAATTTGGTTTGGAGGGCGGTCTTTTCCAGCGTCAGGGCCTGCGCGGTCGCCGTTTGCTCCGCCAGCTTGCGATTGGTTTCCGCCAGGGCCTGCCGCGCTTCCTCCAGGGCCTTCGCATCGGCCGCCGGCATGGGCTTTGCCTTCTGCTGGTCCAGGGTGACTTTGAGCAAGTCGTTCTCCTTCGTCAGGCTCTTGATCTTTTCCTCCGCGCGAGCCATCTCCCGCGGGTCCAGGGCGGCGGGCTGGACCGCCAGGGCCTCCTTGAGCTTCGATTCGAGGGTGGCCTTGTCGGCCTGCAACTGGCGCACTTGGTCCTTTAGGCCGCCCAGTTGAGCCTCCCAGTCGCTCGGGGCGGCGGGCTGGGCTGGAGCGGCGTTCGGCGGTGCCGAGGGCTTTTCGCCCGGGCCGGCTGGAGCGGGTGCGGTGGGGGGAGCGACGCGGGGCGACACGGCGGCAATCTTGGCGGCGACATAATTCAAGCGGAAGCTGATGACCTTGACGTTCCAGTCCGGGTAACCCTTTTGGAACTGCTGCAACAACGTCTGGGCTTCGCGATACTTTGGCAGAGCCTCGCCGGGCTGGTCGTTGCCGTTAAGTTTGTCAGCCTCCTGAATGAGACTGTAAATGCGGACATACTGATCATCCGGCCCCTCCGCCCGCGCGGCCGGCATGACCAGGAGCAGGGCGACGACGACTGAGAACCATTTCATAGCTCAAAGGCTAACGCACTGGAGGCGTGTTTGGCAATGCTTCCTTGACCTGCACCCGCAACTGGCCAGCAACGGCAGGGGTGTATGGCAGCGGATTATCGAAGATATGGTCCGACCCGGCGCCACGTCTTACGCACGCCGCTAATCGGCGGACGGCTTCGGCGGCCGGGACCGCGCGATCATCGACGCCCCGATGAGTCTGCCGGCCCCGTTGTTCACCGGCGAGAAGGTGAGCGAGACCTCGGCGGTGGAGCCGCCCTTGCAACAAAGCGCCACCTGCAATGGTTCCGTCCGCTGACCGCGGTTGATCTGGTCAAGGAGACCCTTGGGCAGCGCGGCGTGGTTGGGGGGGGAAACGAGTGTGAGCGGCTGGCCGATCGCTTCGCGGGCGGAATGGCCAAATAGCTTTTCGGCGGCTGCGTTCCAGGTCGTAATCCGCCCTTGCAAGGTCACGCTCAGGACGGCGTCCTGGGCGCTCTCCACGATGCTGGCCAGTATCTCGCGATCCGTCGCGGCCTGCCTGCGAGCGGCCCTTTCCTGATCCAACTCCTTTAGCCGGTCGAAGTAGGCAATGTCCCGATCCAGGGCGCGCAGCCAGGCGGTGTGCTCGGACTTCATGAACCAGAGGATGCCCAGACCGGTGACAAAATAGATCCCGGCCCCCCACCAGCCGTCGGGGCTGCTGATGCTGAACCCGACGGGCTCAATAAAGAAGTACGCGGCCATCACGAAGCCCACGACCAGCGCCAGGCAGGTCTCCCAGATATCTGTCGCCAAGGCCGTGGCAATGACCGCCAGGAGGAAGAAGCCATAAGGCACATGGTCCCGCAAGGCCGGCTCGAGCAGCAAGCGCACCAGCAGAGCGACGCCCACAAAGCAGACCGCAAGAGCGTAGTGCCCCAGGTGATCCAGGAAGTAGTCGGCGAAGCTAGGAAAGGCCTCTGTTTCGTCCTGAGGCGTTCCGACGCCATGACGGCCGGAACCGGGGGGCCCATAGCCAGCCACCGACGCTGCGTCAGGCAAGCGTTCCGACCGCGACTGTGATTGGTTGCCTTCCAGGGCTTGGCGAAACCGCCGCCGCTTCCTCCGTTCCCACCAATACTGCCCGCTAATAAAGGCCGCGAGAATCACCCCGGCGGCAAGCGCCGGAGGCCAGACAAGGTCGCCATAAGACATAGCATTCAATGCCGGCATCAAGCACGCGATCTTACCATCTGCCGGACAACGTGCAAGACCTGATTGAGGTCAGACGCAGCGCTCGCTTTGCCTTGAAGCCTGGTGGCGGTTTCCGTAGAATGGCGGCAATGTTGCTCCCGCGAGCGACGACCGCGTCCAATTGCACTGAGTTGACCAATGACACCCAAAAGTCACAAACCGAGCGAGCCGCCGGACATCAAAGTGTTCATCCGGAACACGCGCGGCCAATACCTGGCTCAGGACGCGAATGGCTTATTCTTTACCGAAAACCGCTCGGCGGCGCTCATCCTCAATTACCGGGCTGACCGAGTGCCGGAACAGCTCAATATAATTGGCAGGACGCAAGGCATCTCCCTGACGGCGGACCCGGTGCCGCCGGAGGAGATTTATGAAAGGTGCGACCGGTGCAAAGACCTGTTCATGCCGTTCATGACCTTCTTTGACGGGAAGCAGTTTCTTTGCGCGGATTGCCGGAGACGCGCCTCAGGCCGCGCCGACCGCTCGTGATCTTTCGCCCGCATGAAACCATTTGACCCCGCCCGGCAATATGGCTACATTGCCGTTGTGATTGGCCGTCTTAACCTGCTGCTATCGAGCGCGCTGCTGCTGTGCCGCGCGGCAGTTGGGTTGTAGTCTTTCACAAAAGTTTACTGAACCCCACTGCCGCAATCGGCGGTGGGGGTTTTTTATTTGCCTGACCGCCGGACGGTGTTAACAAGAAAGCGAAACGACCATGCTTAAAGATCCGTCTGTCAAATATCGTCCGTTCCCGCCGGTCCACTTGCCCGACCGCCAGTGGCCGAACCGCACCCTCACGTGCGCCCCGAGTTGGTGCAGCGTGGACCTCCGGGACGGCAACCAGGCGCTGGCCATCCCGATGAACGTCGGCCAGAAGCTCGAGCTGTTCCAGACGATCGTGAAGTGCGGATTCAAGGAAATCGAGGTCGGCTTCCCCTCGGCCTCGAATACCGAGTTCACCTTCAACCGCCGGCTGATCGAAGAACACCGCGCCCCGGATGACGTGTGGCTCCAGGTGCTCGTGCAGGCGCGCGAAGAGTTGATCGAGCGCACCTTCGAGTCGCTGGTCGGCGCCAAGAAGGTCATCATTCACCTCTACAACTCGACCTCCCCCGCGCAAAGACGCGTGGTGTTCGGCATGTCCAAGGAGGAAATCCTCCGCGTGGCCGTGCGCGGCGCCAAGTGGATTCAGGAGCGGCTCCCCCGCCTTAAGGGCACCGAAGTCCGGCTCCAGTATTCGCCTGAGAGCTTCAGCGCCACCGAAGTCGAGTTTGCGAAGGAAGCCGCCGAGTCCGTCATGTCCGTCTGGCAGCCCACGCCGCAACACAAGATGATCTTGAACCTGCCCGACACGGTCGAGGTGGCCACGCCTAACGTCTATGCCGACCAGGTCGAGTGGATCTGCCGGAACATCAAGAACCGCGATTCACTCATCATCAGCCTGCACGCCCACAACGACCGCTGCACCGGCGTGGCAGCCACCGAATTGGGCTTGCTCGCCGGCGGCGACCGCGTCGAAGGCACCCTCTTCGGCAACGGCGAGCGCACCGGCAACCTCGACATTGTAACCGTCGCGCTCAACCTCTACATGCATGGCATCGACCCGAAGCTCGACTTCAGCGATCTCAACAGCATCTGCGAGGTCTATGAGCGGTGCACCGGCATGACGGTGCCGCCGCGCCATCCCTACGCCGGCGAACTCGTCTTCACCGCCTTCAGCGGCTCGCACCAGGACGCGATCAANNAAGGGCCTGGCCGAGTGGGAAACCGGCCGCCAGAAACATTGGGATGTGCCGTATCTGACCATTGACCCCGCCGACATCGGCCGGCAGTACCGCGAGGTCATCCGCGTCAACAGCCAGTCCGGCAAGGGCGGCGTCGCCTACCTCCTTGAGAACGAATACGGCATCGTACTGCCGAAGGACCTGCAGCGCGAGTTCGGCCCGATCGCCAACGAGGAAGTGGACCGGCTCGGGCGCGAAGTCAGCGGCGCCGAGTTGAAGGGCATGTTCTGGCGCGAGTACATCGAGCGCGCCACCCCGTGGCAGCTTCAAGACTTCGAGACCGAAGGGCGCGACGGCAAGGTCCGCTGCCGCGCGCGATTGCTTCGGGATGGCAAACCGATCAAGCTTGCCGGCGAAGGCAACGGCCCGTTGGCGGCGCTGGTCCACGGCTTCAGCGTGGCGGGCGTGCCGCGCTTTGAAATCGCGAATTACAGCGAGCACGCCTTGAGCGCCGGGGAAGAAGCGGCGGCCATTGCTTATATTCAGATCAAGCACAGCGACGACCGTGCCCGCTGGGGCGCCGGCGTGGACACCAGCATCGAACTCGCCTCCGTGCGGGCGGTGCTCAGCGCCCTGAACCGGTCCTGAGTTCCGTAACGGTGCGGGCGTTCTCGACGGTGCGGACTCAAGTCAAGAAATCCGAATAGAGCAGGCCGCGAAACGGCGCAAGAAACAGAGGATTTCCGGCCTGCCCCGGTTTGCGTCTCTGATGCCTATTTACGGCTAGTGTTGGATCTGCGGTTTACAATATACGACCGCAGCCGTATGCTCATGTGTGAGCCACTGACAAAGGAATGCCAAATCGCCCGTTTATTGTATTTTTGCTGTCGGCCCTGATGCCTCTCGCGGCCTGTGAGGCGGCCTCGCGCGGATTGGTACAAGGCTATGATCCACTAGGCGATCCGTTTCGCAATCAGGCTCAATCGGATTATCGCGTGGTATTGCATGACTTCAATTCGACCGCGGCGGCTCTGCTCAAAACCATCGGCGCGACAAACGTAGAAGCGGCCATGCTCCTGGCCCAGGTTCAAACCAATGCAGGGTTC
Source organism: Limisphaerales bacterium (assembly GCA_003152225.1). Lineage (GTDB taxonomy): Bacteria > Verrucomicrobiota > Verrucomicrobiia > Limisphaerales > UBA8199 > PALSA-1440. The sequence goes on from PLZQ01000191.1 coordinate 7,482, forward strand.
CTGGCCGTTAAGTGGGACGCCTGGTATCATAAACACGCGGTGTCGGCCCAATACGCCTCCCGCGATGATTACCTGGAGAGCCTGCGGGGCGACCTCCGCCTGTTGCACCGGGCGAAGAAGCCGAAGGCGGGCGAGGACCCCATGGGAATTCTGCGCGACGCCGCTCTCGATCTGCAGCTCAAGAGCGATAACTGCCGCAATTCCGGCGACGGCCTCGGGAAGGAAATCAAGGTCCGGGTCCACACCAAAGCGGGCGGAAAAGAGGTCGGCGGCTTTGAGGTTTACTACGCGCCGAAGGGTCTGCTGGATATCAAGAGCGCCCATGATCGGTTCCCACGCCAGAGCAGTCCCACCGACGAGAAGATCCTTTGTCCGGGCCGTTACGCGGTTTGGGCGTGCAAGAAAGGCTTTACGGGCGGCCCGGCCATCCAGGGCATCGGCGGGCACGGCGAGAAACAGCTCGAGGTGGATATCGAGGTGCCAGCCGAATAGCCAACCAGGCCTGATGGCGGCGTCCTCCAGCAATCATACCTGGGTGAAGCAAGCCCGCAAGAGCTGGCTGGTGTTGGCGCAGGGGTCATTGTGGGTGGGAGGAATTCTGGGCGGGTTTCTGCTGCCGCCCCCGGCTGGCCTCCTGGCCAGCGAGGAGAAGGTCTGGCTACGGCTGGGCCAGTTCGTGATTGCGGTCGTGCTTGGGTTGGTATTCTTCGCCGGGCGGCGCTGGGGCCAGCCGCGTTACGCGCCCTGGTGGGCCGGGGCGGCTCTGCTAGTACTGGCGGTTGCTGTGGCGGTCTTCTTCCGTTACCAGCAACTCACGCTGGCCTGGACCGGGGATTACGCCGGACAGAGAGTCGTCGTGGGCGCCGTGCTGACGCCGCATGGGCAGGCTTATACACAAGCGAATCCAGACCTTTCCCGCGATCAATTGATCATGGATGTCGCCGGAGCGACCGAGGCCATCTGGACTGGCGAATCCATCAATCGCCGCCGGTTGATCCTGGCGGCTACGTACGTATGCTGCCTGCCGTTGTTCACCCTCTGCCTGATTGCGGTCGTGCAGGCCATTCAATGCGGCGGGCAAATGACCCGGACCAAGCGAGCAAGATGAGCGCCTCCTCCTCCCGGGTTAACGTAATGCCGAATCTTTTCCTGCGGAGCACGCTGCGATGCGCCAGAGCTTGCGCTCCACCTGTGGCGGAGCGGTCAGTCTTCGGCTTGAAGCTTGAATCAAAAGTTCGGGTAAACCTTCAAGCGGTCGGTGGCTTTTCTACCTTGGGGGGGCGGCCAGTGGCCCGCAGATTGGTAACTTTGTTCAGAATATCGAACCAGAAAGGTGCGCCTTGAGAGATGGCGCCGATGGTGATGATCAGGCCCAATAGCTTCAACCACCAATCTTCCGGCGTGACGGGGTTGCGGACGGTGCCGCTCAGGAGTCCGCTCACCAACAGGTTTGGCGGCGCGTTCGTATCCCATTCGTGGCGTCGGAGCCGTATGGGATAATGGGTGAGCACCCACTCCGGAACGGAGTTGGTGGTTCCGCTAGTTGTGCTTTGCCCCCAACCTAAGGGCAGTTTCAGCCTGCCGATATCCTCCTGGAGCATGGCCAGTTTGGCGGTCTGGCCTATGCTCGAAGCCGCCACGTTGGTTTTGGTTATGAAGTCGGTGGCGCTGTCCGCCAGCACGGTTCGGAATTGGGTGTCCGCCAGCAACCGCCGCGTAATGTCAATCGTATCAATATTCAGCCATAAAACGAGCAGTGTGGACCAGATATAGAGCCAGAGTTGAACACGGCGTTTGTAACTGCCGCTAAGGCGATCCATTGATTCATTGAACCACGCCGCCAGGCGTTGTCGGCTTTCCTGGATGGTCCGCGTTCCGGCCAACACGCTGCTTAAAAGCTGCTTGGCATGCGTGTCCTTCAGGTTTGCAATCGTCGTTACCAGATGCGTTGGGGTCACATCCTGAAAACTCACTGGCGGGGATGCGCCAACCGCAGAGGGTGGGTTGAGGAGCAACGCCGGCTCCGGAGTGGCCAGCAATCCTAAAACGGCGTCGGCAAATGTGTTCGCTGGCAGGTAGCTCGGGCACGAGCTTCCTTGGGGGGCCAGGCCCTTGACGAGAGGATGCTCCAGCAGATGCTCCGCGAAGTTCTGCGCCCCTTCTTTCTTAGGTGCCCTTTTTGGCATAAACAACCGCACGGGCGAACTCAGAATCGCCCACAGGGTCTTGAACCACTGCCCCGCCGGCGGCGCCTTGCTGCCTTCGTCGGAAAGCAGCGCTTTGAGGCCATTCTCCAGTTCTCGTGACCGCAAGTGTGTCATGTGGCCGAGAATGGCTTCGTTGACCGCGCTTACCAGCAGGCTGAACAGGAGATAAACAAATACCAAGCCGACCGCAGCTTCCAGTATCGTCGAGCCAAGCATGTTTAGTTGGGCAGTTGAATTGAACTGTTTTCGACCAGCGTTATGGCGTTGCTATCTGCCCGGCTGGCTCGGGCAAGAAGCTTTGGCCGGTTTTTGGATTAAGCGGCCAGGCTTTTTGCAATATCAATTGCCTCATCCGCGTATTTGAGGAAATTGGCCGTGGCGTTAAGAAAATCCCCAATGTCCTCAATCGATTGGAGGGATTCTTCCAGGGTGTCATTGGCCTTCGTAATGCCAGGCAACTTCGCATCGAGTTCTTGCGAGCTTTGGCGAAACAACAGGTTTTGGACGAGGTCAATGCGATGGAGGGTCTCCTGCATTTCCATGATGATTGCCTTTGCCGTGGCCGGATCGGTTATCCGGTCGAGACTCTGGGACATCTCGGTGTGCCGAGCCAGCAGCATACTGTGTAATTCCTGCAAGGTCTTGTTCATGTTCCAATGGTTCTATCTGGCAGTGTTGGAAATCGAGTTGAACCGGTTTATCAAATTCTGCGTATTCTGGACCTCCTGCTCAACCGCGGAGACGGCGGCTAGCACTCCCGGCCGGCTGCCCTGCGCCAGGGCGTGATGCGCATCAGCCAAGGCGAGATACGAGCGTTGCAGGGAACCCAATGCCAGCTCCTGGGTGGTCTGCCCATTCAGCAGGCTGGCATATTTCACGGCAACGGTACGACGTTCCGCGAGTGTTTTGGCTTCCAGGAAGCTTACCTTCAGCGTCGCTTTGCGTTGCTCCCAATGGGCATGGACTGTCCCGCGCAGATTGTGCATTTGAGACGTCCCGATCGCATCCGCCATGGTGGTGAAAATGGTTTTAATGGTTGGGTCAGTGTGGGACAAGACGGCCTTCGCATCATGCTGCGCCTTAGCCCGGAGCAACAAATCTCCCAGCTCGGTGAAAGCTCCCGCCAACGAAGGGGACAAGGAGGGTACTTCCGAAATCATCTTCTGGTGCTTCAGATCCTGGCCCACTTGTGTCACCTCCGCGGCCAGGTTCACAACTCCATCCTCATAATCCTTCGTCAGATTGGGCGACGTGAGCAGCGCCAGATTCTGGGCGTACTTTTGCAGAGCGGTGAAGACCTGATCCCAGACCGCCAGCGACGCGGGATCAAGGACCGGCAGGAAATTAGTATCAATCAACGTGGGTTGTGAGGCCGCATAATCAATGATGGATTCGCTGGTGAGGTCCGTGGCCGCCTGGAAGGCAAGGCTCGTCTGGCCTTTAGCAGCCGAAAGACCAGCCGAAAAGTTCGCCACGCCGGTTGGTTGGATGCTGCTGCAGCCGGCCAACAGCACGGCGAGAAGTGAAAGGGAAACCAACCGTGTGTATCTCAAAACATCCTTCATAGTTAAACAGGCCTTTCCATGATATCTGCCATCGACTGCCGCGCCCCTATTGTGTCCGCGCCCTATTCGTGCCCGCCGTGTTGCTGCAAAAGCGCGGCAATCTCAGGATGACTCCATTTCTGCGCCCGCGCCATTGGTGTCCAGCTCTGACTGTCCAGCGCATTGACATTCGCTGCGTGCGCCAGCAGCAACTCGGTGATTTCCTTGTTCCCATTCTGAGCCGCCTCGTGCAGAGGGGTGATGCCCGTGCTGGTCTTAGCGTTGACATCCGCGCCCTGAGCCAACAGATACTCGGCCACGTCCTTGTGATCGTGCAGCACGGCCAGGTGCAATGGGGTCAGGTCGCCCCACTCCTTTGACTGCAGCAAGGTCGGATCACGCGTGAGAATGGTCTTCAGCGCTTCCAGATTACCCCCCTCCGCAGCGGCATCGACTGCCTTGTAATCCATCGTATTGTGGTGGGAGGAAACGACTAATCCGCAGCCAGCCACTGAAACAAGCAGCGCGGCTAGAATCATTGCCGTCCGGACATGCCTTCTCCTGGCGGGAGGGATTGGGCGGTTCATGATCAGGGAAAACTGTTCAAGAGCGTGCTGAACTTGGCGGTGGAGTCGGGCGGCAGTCCGCGGATGCTATCCAATGCATTCTTGAACGCTCGGCTTATTGGGGAGGCGGGGGAAGTCCCGGGAGTGTACCCGGCCGCCGGAGGTTGTTTGTTCAGGTAATCAATCAAGGGCGGAGCCGTCGGAATATCAGCTCGGGGCGAATCCAGGTTGAGCACGTCGAGAATGCTGCCGACAGCCCGTCGGTCAACCACATCGGAGTAAGGCTGCCCATTGCCGAATTTCTCGGCGATGAACTTCAGCACCGAGGTGTGATCCAGGACCGGGTTGAAAACCGTCTTGGGCTGCACCAGGGGAGAAACCACAAATCCCGGCACGCGCATCCCCAGCGTTTCAAAGCTTCTCGTGTAACTGGCTCCCGGCGGCGGGTCGGTGCGCAGCGCGGGCGGGGAGACGTGATCAAAGAATCCGCCGTGCTCGTCGTAATCCACTATCATCACTGTGCCGTTCCAGACCCCGGGAACCAAGCTAAGCGCACGATAGACTTCCAGCAAGAACTGCTGCCCTCCCTTGACGGCGGAAGGGGCGTGATCATCGAAACTCACTCCGAGATGGGGAGCATCCGTGTACATCGGCTCGACGAATATCACCTGCGGGAATTCGCCCGGCGGCTCGTTCTGAACATCGTCCCATAGCTTCACTAAAGGCCGGAAATGGTTCCCGGCCAGAATGTCAGGAATCCACTGGGGCATCATCATAAAAAAAGGCAGCCCCTCGTGGTAAACCCGCCAGCGGATGTTATGGTCGTTCAGCCAGTCATAAACCATCTCCTGCCTAGGCAGCCCATAGTGGTTCACATCGATTTTGGAAAAGCCGCTCATGGACATCAGACGGTTCGGCTGGGTGCCGGCAGGGAAAGAGCAAAACCAATGGTCACAGATGGCAAAATTCTGGGCCAGAAAATCGGTGATGGGCACTTGCGCAGGGGTGAAATAACCCATAACGGGAACAGCGTCGCCCGGTTTCACGGTCGGGGCGCCTTTGGCTTTGGTATAGTTCGTGACGAACCCGTTCATCGGGAAAACGCCGTTGACGCTGGTTCCCATTTGCAACGCAATGTCGTCACGTTCGTGCGGCGGGTCTGCCGCCATGACATCGTATGGATCGGTCAAGGGTACGGGTGGGAACCGGGAGTTATTGTAAAGACTGGAGACGCGGGCTTTCCATGCCGGATCATCGCGCAACCCGTCCACGTTGGGCCAATTGTACGGCGCCATGCTGAGGTACCCGAGGAGATGGTCGAACGACCGGTTCTCCATCATGACGACCACGATAGTCTTGATCAAGTTAAGATCAGTTGGCATTATACATCTACATATTAATTCTACTACACCGATTGCCAACCGTAAGGCACGAAGTGAAACTGGTCAAGGAGTCGGAGCCCCAGCCCAGGACAATTGGGTGACATGCGAGGGGGCAAAGACGCCTTGATGGTGCTGGGACAAGTGAGCCCCCCTGGTCCACGAGCGCCTCACCGAATATCTCCGCGGAGCCCTGGACTCGCCCCCCCCCAAGGCGTGCCGGGCGGCATGACGCCAACGGCAACGTCAGGGCCCGCCCAAAGACAAGCGCTTCTGACCTCTTCTCGGCGCCATGCGCATCCCCGACCCCGAACCCCGGCCAGGAGCCCAACCGTTGCAATCTGGAGCCCCTTAAGCCAGAAACGCTAAAAATAACGCTATATCTTGTGCTCGCGCAAGGACGGCTGACACTACAGGTAGTGTGGCTCGGCCTGGCTCATTTCCAATTGCCGCTACGGCCCCCGAAATCCCCTTCCCCACCGACAGGCGAGAACTCCGGCAGGCCCTGGGGAGGCTGAGCGGGAGATCCCCCGTTGATGGTGCGGGTGTATTCATCGCGCAGAAACATGACAATCTAACGACCCATTTCCAGAATCTGTCACCTGCACCGGTTCCTCCATTTTTGCAGTGGGTTACGCCTATTCTGAAAGGCACCGGAAATACTCTGCTCTGCTCCCGATTCGGTTACCGAAAACGGATCTCAACCCGCGCCAAGAGTGTCAATAGTGAGCAGTGACACCGGCACTGAAACAGGATAGCTCAAACCAGGTGCGCAAGGCCCGTTCCAGTGCGGCCACGTCTGCGGTATGCAGGACGTCCAATCGTCGGCTGACCAAATGCTTTGTTCACCAAGCAATCCCGGCGTCTTTGGCGATGCGGGCGGCTAGGCCGGGTTTGATGATCTGACTTCCGTGCACGGAAACCGTGCTGATTTTCCGCTCACCCGGCTTCCCGAAAATGTGGTGGCTGCCTTGATGCGCTTCAGCGCCCAACCCGCTTCGTTCAACCGCCGGCAGAGTTCCTCGCCGGTGATCGGCCTCATAGGGCCAGATCCGCCACTTCGACTTCAGGATCAGGCGAGCGACTCTCGTCGCGCAACACTTCCAGGCAACCGAGTGCGGCCCCACGCAGGTTGACCAGCAATTCCTCCATGGTCTCCCCCTGCGAATAGCAGCCAGTCAAGGCGGGCACCTCGCCCCAGTAACCGCCGCTCGGCTCAGGGTGAATGACGGCTTTGAAAGTCATCGCCTCAATCTACGCCCCTGCCCAAATGCCGCAAGCCGCAAGTTCACGCAAGCTCCAACCGGATCATGTTTCCGCGACTTGGCCACGCCTCCAACCGCTGGGAAGAAGCCAGGCTCCGGCTCATGGCTCCGTTCAACCTGAGAAAGGCAGTAGCAGCAACGCAAAGGCGCAAAGGTGCCAAGTCGCAAGGATTTCGGTTCCTGGGCAGCTTCGCCAGGCACAGAGACAGAATCATGGCAGGACAGAATCTTGCAACGAGAGGAAAAGCCTGGGCAAGTCCCCATGATTCTGTCCTGCCGTGATACTGTCTTCTTGGTTGCGGCTGTGCCGCATTGCGTCCTTGCCTCTTTGCGTTTTTGCGTTAACTGCCTTTGTTGGGTTCAAGCGTAGTGAGCACACTTGCTCGACCTTCCTTCTTCCATTCACCCTGTATAGGTGGACAGAATCTGTCACTTGAACCGGTTCCTCCCTGTTTGCAGTGGGTTATGCCTATTCTGAAAAGCACCGGAAATATTCTGCTCTGCTCCCGTTTCGGTTACGGCAAACGGATCTCAACCCGCGCCAAGAGTGTCAATAATGAGAACTGACTCACCGGTTGCCGCGGCGATCACCGCCTCAGGTGAGCAGCCGCGAGTCGAGGGCGAACTTTTCCGGCTTGCCGATGGTGATTCTCTTGAAGGCGGGATGGGCCGGATTGAGCAGGTAGTTGAGTTCTCCAGGAATGATGACGCTCGGCAGCGCGAGCACCGCTGATCTCTTATCCCGGACCCAGTCATCACCGACAGCCTTGGTGGACGGCGGCGGCGGTTCGACCCGCCAGTCGGCGGTCAGACGGTTCAGCGGAACTTTCTCGATCAGCGCCTCGTCGAATTGGAGGCGGAAGACGACGTATTTGAAAGGCACCAGCGGGTTCAGATGCACCAGGGTTTCCAGCGCCGCGAGCGCTTTGGTGGCGCTGGCATACACCACCGGCACGCCGCGCGAGTTCCAGCGACCGCCGGTCTTGGCGGCGCCCTCCCCGGAGAAAGCCGACGCGGCGTGCTTTTCCTTCACGATGCGCCAAGCTTCGGGCATCAGGAGTAAACTCCATGCTCAATGCGACCAAGCAGGTCCTCGACCTCGCGCGCGCCTACCTCCGTGTCCGCATAGTCCAGCGGTACCGCGCCACCCAGGCCAAATTGAGGCGAGGTCAGCCATTGGCGGGCGTTATCGTCGGACTCCAGGACTTCGACGGCCTTGCCCATCAGCCGGGCAAAGCGCACCACCCGGTCGGACTCAGCCGGGCCGAGCCTGCCGCTTGCTTTCCGGCGATGGAGCGTGGCCTTGGAGATGCCAAGTCTTGGCGCGAGCTTCTCCATTGGCACCTTCAGGCTGGCCTGTAAATCCGTCAACTCCTGAACCGGCAGCCCAACCCGGAGCGCCGAGATCAGTCTGGACGGGGTAAAATTCAAGGCCATGCTTCTGCCGCCTGGGCCATGAACACAAAAGCTGACAAAACCGCCACCGGCTATTTTGCCGCTCGACTGGCCGCCTTTGCGGGGAACGACGGCGGCGCCGGTGGGTTTTTTTGACCGTTGTTTCGTCAAGGTCTCGCTCATATGATACAATGAATAGTATCACTTGCGACAGGTGTCAACGCTGCGTATTTCCCCGCAGAACAAGCGGTTGGCTGACAGGGTGCTGACCGGTGCAGAGAACGCTCTGACCGACTATCATTTCTCTGCCCTCTGCGTCCTTGCCTCTTTGCGTCTTTGCGTTAACTGCCTTTGTTGGGTTCAAGCGCAGTGAGCACACTCGCTCGACCTTCCTTCTTCCGTCCACCCTTTATAGGTGGACAGAATCTGTCACTTGCACCGGTTCCTCGCTGATTGCAGCGGGTTATGCCTATTCTGAAAGGCACCGAAAATACTCTCTTCTGCCCCCGTTCCATTTACAGCCAACGCATCTCAATTCGCGCCAAGAGTGTCAGTAGTGAGGACCCCGGCACGTTTTTTGCGTTTACCTTTCGAGGCCGCTATTGCGCCCGCGCGGAGGTACGTTGCTTCACCCAGGCCCAATCCTTCATGTCTTGCGGCTTGGTGATAAAAGTGCGCCTGCCGGCTATTTTGCGGGAGGAGCTCAACCACCGGTGGACTTCTGAATGACCATCCGCATAGGCAAAGCCGCAGCCGCCGTTGTGGTAAGTGCCAGAAGCCTCGATCCACATCGGGCCGCCCCAAGGCGTGTCGGCGCCTTCCATCTCGAAGGCAAAAGCCGCGTCGGCAAGCCCCTTGGAATCCTCATCAATCAACACCCATAGCAGAGCAGGCTTGAGTGCGTTAATCTCGGATGTCTTGCCATAGGTGCACCACGGGGAGTTCCGCCGATGGTTACCCAGGTTGTTCAGGTAAGCGCCATTAACCGACAGGTTTGGGACTCCACGGTGAATAATGGCCGGTTTACCGGCCTGGCCGGTTGCGTCGAAGCCAGGGTCTATCGTGCCGACGGCCTGGTTCATCGAATACGTTCGGGCGGCCGCAATGCTCCGGCCGAGCAAAGCCGGGTCCCTGCCCTGATACTTGCCTGTGCGCCGGTCCGCGGGGCAGTGAAACAAAGCCACCTTTCCATTCAAGTAGGCCATCAGCAACGAACGCTTCGGGTCCCGCAGGATATCGTGATTGAATTCGTGCTCTTGACCTATGCCCGCCCGCCCTGAGCACCAGTTGTAACCGGGAATGGAGTTGCCGTCGTCGGGGTTGGGCGGGAAGAAACCCTGGAAGTCCCCCGTGTAAAGACTCACAGCACACATCAATTGCCGGCAGTTCGACTCGCAACCAGCTCGTCGCATGCTGCCTTTGAAACTGGTCACAGCGATCCATACCAAACCGGCCATGATGGCAGTAACCGCGATGATCACCAGCAGATCCGTTCGAGTGAAGGCCCGCCGCGAAAGCATGTTCAATTCTTAAATCCCAGGACCGTCCCATTCAAACATTATTTGCGAGTACCGTTGACTTTGCCCACCCTGCCGCGATATAAGCTCGGAGCAGCAATGCTTATGCGTGGTCCTGGCTGCCGCCAATGCTTCGGGGGTGCAATCCCTGTGTGGGCTCGAACCGGGGACATGCATCGCAACGGCTTCACCCTGATTGAACTGCTTGTCACCATTGCGATCATCGCCATTCTTGCGGCCCTGTTGTTTCCGGTGCTGTCCCGTGCAAAACGCACCGCCCAAGGCGTGTATTGCGTGAACAACGGCAAGCAATTGATGGTTGCCATGCACCTATATGCGGCGGATTCCGCGGATTGGCTGCCTCCCAACCCTGATTGGCAAACCACCAACATGTGGGTCGGCGGCGACATGGGGAACCCCACCCAGTCCACCAACACGGCCCTCCTGATGGATCCGACCAGGTCCAGAATCGCTCCGTATGTTGGCCGTTCGGCCGGAGTCTTCAAATGCCCGTCGGACACCTCGACGCATGTGAGAACCTTTTCCATGAGTCAGGCCGTTGGCACCAAGCCGGCCCCATCGGCAACCGCCGTGGACGGGCCGTGGCTGGATGGAACCCATCACCACAAACCCAATCATCCTTGGCGCACTTATGGAAAGTTCGCCGACATGGTTGCTCCGGCGCCCGACTCGTTATGGATGCTGATTGATGAAAACCAGTATAACATCAGCGATGGGGCGTTTGCGCTGTCCATGAGGCTACCGACGGAAATGCTCGACTGGCCTGGCACCTACCATAACCTCGCCGCTGGAATTCACTTTGCCGACGCCCATACCGAAATCCATAAGTGGGTTGATCCCCGCACGATTGTCAACGAGAGAGTCTCCAAAGGTCTGCATTCACTGCCGAACAACGTTGACATTGTCTGGCTGCAGCAGAGAACGTCGGCCCTTACGACTACGCCATAAAGGGGTTAAAAAGGTCGTCATGTTTTCTAGAGACTCCAACCTTCTCGATACGCCGGATGCACGTAGGCGTTGGCGGCCTCGTTATTCGTAAAGCGCGCCGTCTGGTCGTCCCACTTGAGCGTCTGGCCGGGGAAACGAATGGCGATGGCTCCGAGCAAGGCGGCCTGCGTGAGCGGACCGCCGTAGCCGAAGTTGGAACCGGCCTGGCGGCTAGTGCGGATCGCTTCAATCCAGTCCCAATGGTGGTTCTTGACCCGCGGAAGCTTTTCAGGCGGGGCATTCTTGCCGGAGTATTGCTCCATGACATTTTCCGGCAGCAGCCGGCAGCCGCCACCGCCGTGCGAACCGTGCATAAGCATCCCTTTGTCGCCGAAGAGGATGGCCCCGGTGCCCGGGACCTTGTCGTCCGCCGCGAAATCCTTTGGCCTGGGTATCGAGTTATTGCCGTCGAACCAGACGAGTTTGACCGGGCCGCGCTGGTTGCGGGCCGGGAACTCGAAGGTGATCTTCGTGGCGGGCGGATAGGTCAGGCCCTGTTTCGCCGGGTCATAATCGCTTACCTCCGCCTGCACCGTTGACGGCGCATCCAGATCCAGCGCCCAGAACGTTGGATCGATCACATGGCAGAACCAGTCGCCGATGGCGCCCGTGCCGAACGGCAGCCAGCCGCGCCAATTCCAGGGAACCCAGAAGGGCGTGTATGGGCGGAATGGAACCGGACCGATCCACAGATCATAGTCCAGGCCTTTGGGCACCTCATAGTGCTGGCCGAGCTTGTCGAGGTTGCGGAGCTGGCAATACACATCCTTGAAGGCGTCGCAGCCCGCGTGAACGGTATGCACCTGGCCGATGGCGCCGGCCCACACCCACTCGCAGACCCGGCAAATGGAACCAAAGGAATGCCCCTGGTTGCCGAGCTGGGTCACCACTTTGTATTTGCCGGCGGCCTCCATCAGCGCGCGGACTTCATGGACGCTATGGGCCAACGGCTTTTCACAATACACATGCTTGTGATGTTTCATGGCCTCCAGGGCGATGACCGCATGCGTGTGATCGGGCGTGCCAATGACCACCGCGTCGATCTCTTTGTCCATCTGGTCGAGCATGACGCGAAAGTCTTTGAACCGCCTGGCCTTGGGATACTGCGCGAACTTCTTGGCGGCGTAGTTATCGTCCACGTCGCACAGCGCGACCACGTTCTGGCCTTCGCCCGCCACGGCGTCAATGTCGGCACCCCCCTGGCTGCCGATGCCGATGCCGGCCACGTTGAGCTTTTCGTTGGCGGCCAGGCGCTCCGCCCCTTGCAGCGCACTGCCGGGGAGAATGTGAAACGCGGCCACGCTCGCGCTGGTAGCGCGGATAAATTGCCGCCGGTTGATCAGGTTGGATTTGTGCTGGTTCATGGTGTTATGGGCTCGTCTTTTCTTTTGGTAAATTCAGTTACCGCTGCACTGCGCATTCGAGTCCAAAGTCAGGCTCAAGTCCAGTGTCAAAGTTTCAAAGTTTCGGCCGCGCGGGCCTCAGTTCAGAAACCCGAGTGGACCAGGCCGCGAAAAGGCGCAAAAGCCGCAAGAACTGAAACCAGAAACGAGGCCACTTCGCCGGCCCCGATGCGTTGGCCGGGTTGGCTCAGCGCGAACTTTCTAATCTCAAACTTGGGCGCGCCGAACTTGATCAATAGGCCATGTTCGATCCTCGACGCGCGCAAGTAACCGAGCAGTTGAGCCACATGTTCGTCGGCCACGGCCTTGGCCGCTTTGAGCTCGATGATGAGCCGGTTGTCCACAAACAAGTCGGCGTTGTAGTCGCGGGAATGCTGTTCGGATAAGCTCGCCTGATTAAAACACGGGGTTTGAGGGTGGTCTATGGTACCAGGGTATGTCCAGGGTATGTCCAGGGTGCCCCCAGACCAACCCGAGAGAGGCGGGAGAGGAGAGTTGTATTCGGAATGCTTATGGGGAACCGCGAACATCCAACATCCAACATACAACTCCCAGCATCGAAAGGAGAGGGAAGCGTCAGGCGAGTTCCCGCAGAGCGTGCCTTACCGGGCGGACTAGGAATCTCCTAGTTAACAGCCGGGGCTATCCCAGCGACGATAGGCGGAATTACCCCCGTACAGGTCCGGGGGAGAAGAGTCGGGAAGCATGACCGAAGCCGGCAGTATATTATTCGTGGACGACGACCCGAACTGGGTTGAGCTGTTGCGCCTGGCCTTTGGACGCATCGGAATGCGCAATCCAATTCAGGGCGTGGCGGACGGATCAGAAGCCATCAGGTATTTGCGCGGCGAAGGTCGCTATGCCGACCGGACGGCACATCCGCTGCCGGAACTGATGTTGCTCGATCTGAGGCTGCCGGGGATGTCTGGATTCGAGCTGCTGGAGTGGATACGGCAGCAACCGGAATTGGCCCGTCTGGCGGTGGTGGTGATCACCGGCATGGCCGCTCCGGGAGATCCCCAATGCGCGCAAGAGTTGGGGGCGACCGGCTTCCTCCTCAAGCCCTTTTCGTTCGACAAGCAAGTGGAACTGGCGCGTCAGATCCGAGCCAATTGGCTACCATCAGTTCGGCAGTCGGCCAAGGCCTAACCACCGCTCGCTAAAGCGCGGCGTTGCCGGCGACGGCAGAATCTGCCACTCCCCTGGCGGACAGCAAAGGCTTGGCAGCGAGCGCCATTGTGGCTATGCTGCCGGCGGCGTGAAGCAGAAATCCGACAGTGCCGCGGGCAAGATCCTTGTCATTGATGACGAGGGCTATTTTCGTCAGGTCATTATCAAGTTCCTGACGAAGCAGGGGTTTGAGGTGGTGCCCGCCGCGGATGGCGAGGCGGGGGTGGCCCTGGCGGCCAAGACACTGCCGGACCTCATCGTGTGCGACCTCCGCATGCCGGGCATGGACGGCTACCAGGTGTTAGCGGCGCTGCGGCGCGACCCGAAGCTCGCCGATATTCCACTCATCTTTCTTACCGGCGAATCCCAGCCCAGCCGGGTGCGCCAGGGCATGAACCTCGGGGCGGACGATTACCTGACCAAACCGGTGGACTTGGCGGATCTCCTCGGCGCCATCCAGGTGAGGTTGAGCCGCCGCCAGACCCAGCGGCAGCGGCAGGAAAAGCAAATGGAACGGGCCATGCAGCTTTTCAGCGGCATCGTGCACGATCTTCGCGACCCCCTCTTCGTGGTGCTGGGTTACACCAATATGCTGAAGAGCGGCGCCGGCGAGGCGGCCGGCGGCGGGGAGGATTCCCGGCGGATGCTTGACCGAATGCAGCAGGCGGTGCTCCGCATGCAGGCGATTATCTCCGAAACAATGTTCCTGGCCCGGTCGCGGATGCAGCGCCTGCCGTTCGACCCCGCCCCCTTCGACCTGCGCGAGTTCTGCGAACAGATGGTCGCCGACCACGAGGAGAAGCCGCGCTTGCGGTTTCAATGCGCGCCGGGCCGCTTCCCCGTGATCGCCGACGCGCTCCGCCTGCGCCAGGCCCTGGACAACCTGCTATCCAATGCGCTGAAGTATTCGGATGGGCCGATCGTCCTCAGCCTGAGCACGGGCGCCCAGGACTACGTAGTCGAGGTCAGAGACCAGGGCATCGGCATACCGGCCGGCGAGCAAGCCGGCATTTTCGAGCCGTTCTTCCGGGCTTCGAACACCGGCAACCGGCCCGGCCATGGCCTGGGGCTCACTATTGTCAAGAGCTGTATAGAACAGCATGGTGGCACGATCCGCTTCAGCAGCGAGGCCGGCAAGGGGACGAAGTTCTTCATAGAGCTGCCCAAGTCGCCTCGTCCAAGTGTCGAGGATAGCGGGCATTTAGCCGAGCGGGCAGCGAGCGCATTCCCCGGGTTGCCCCCGGAGATTGCCGTTCCGGCTGCCGCCACTCAACCAACGGCTCGCGCCCATCAAACGCCGGGAAACGCACTGGCGGCCACCCCCGCGCACCCAGGCAAGCTCAGGGGGATCATCGTGGACGACGACCCGCTGGTGCGGGGTGTAATGCGCGATCTGCTGGAGAGCGCCCACGACTTCCTCGTTGTGGGAGAAGCGGGGACACTCGCCCAGGCGCGTTCCCTGACGAAGCAACAGGCGCCGGAGGTCGTTTTCCTGGACGTGAACCTGCCGGACGGCATCGGGTTCGATTTGCTGCCGGAGCTGGACCCGGCTGCGTTGGTGGTGTTTGTGACCAGCGACGAGGAGTACGCCGTCCACGCCTTCGACTGCGAAGCGGCTGATTACTTGCTGAAGCCGGTCAGTCCGGAGCGGCTGCAACAGGCCCTGGCACGGGTGCGGCTGCGGCAGGCGGCGCAACCCGCCAAGACGGCAACCGCCAGTCCCAAGCCGAGCGATACGTTCCTGGTCAAGACCCTGACGGAAAAGCGCCTTGTAAAGGTGGAGGAGGTCGAGAGGATCATCGCCTACGGAGAGTATTCGTGGGTCTATTGGAACCAGAACAAGAAGGGCGCGCTGCTCAGGAAGTCCCTGCGGCAATGGGCATTAGAACTCCCGGCTATGCAATTCATCCGGGTCCACCGCCGGGCGATCATAAACCTGGCCTGGATGGACCGGATCGAGAAGCTCCCCGGCGGCCGGATGCAAATCCATATGCGCGACACTCTGGAGCCGATCCTGGTGAGCCTGCGCCTGGCACCCATCCTAAACCGCAAGCTCAAGGCCCTTCGCAGTTAAGCAGCTCCAGGCGCAATCCTCGCCGCACGCCTGGCAACCCGAGTTGAACGCGGTTTTGGAGTTCGGCAAGGCAGCTCAGCAGCGTTTCTCCGCCCCCCCGACCTTGCTGGAGCGTCGGTAAAGCGCTTACTGCGCAGAACACTGCGCTCACTGCATCACACTGCCCCTGCGCATGGTTCCTGCAATAGCATTCCTGGAAAGATTATCATGGCGCCGGTTGGCCGCCCAGGAAAGCGGCAGGTCAGCCGAGTCGAAGAATTGGTTGAAGCGGTCTGATGACATTTGTGGCATTAACAAGCCCTGCATGTTGCCCTAGAAATGAACCTTGAGAACACGAAGTCGAAGTCCGGCCCGGGTCTAACTACACTGACCCGCGTGGTGCTGTTGGTCGCGTTGTACTTCCTCGGGGGGCTGCTCGGCAAGCAGGCCTCGTTCTTATCCGGCAGCGTTGCGCTGGTCTGGCCGCCCGCCGGGATTGCGCTGGCGGCGATTCTGTTGTTCGGTTACCGGTTTTGGCCGGGGGTCGCCGTGGGGGCCGTGCTGTTTTCCTGCATGAACGGTGTGCCGCTGGGGTTCTTTACGCTGGGCACAGCCTTGGGCAACACGATGGGGGCCATCGTTTGCACCTTCCTACTGCAGCGGTTCATCCGCTTCGACAATGCCATGGAGCGCACGCGCGACGTGGCTGGATTTATCGGCCTGGCCTGTTTCCTGGGCACGACCGTTAACGCGGCGTTTAACGTCGTAAGCCTGATCTACGCCGGAACAGTGTCGTGGTCCAGTTGGGGGCCGAGCATGCTGGAATGGTGGGTGCCCAATGCGCTGGCGGGCCTGGTGGTAACCCCCTTCCTCCTGGCCTGGGCCACGCCTTCGAGGCTCCGTTGGAGTCCGCGGTTGGTGATGGAGGCGATCGTTTGTAGCACGGGCTTGCTGATCGGCACCCTGATTTCCTTCCATTCCTGGTTTGTCTATGGGATCCAGAACTACCCGCTGGC
>PLZQ01000245.1 GCA_003152225.1 Limisphaerales bacterium
ACAGAACGACGTTTACACCAGCCGAAAATGCGCGAAAATCACGCATCCCGGATAACCGGAAAACCATGGTCAAAGCTACATCGATGCGACATCAAAGCCACCCCAAAGCTCCCCCAATGCGACCCCAAAGCACCCTAACCTATTCTGCTCCCGCCGGCGCCAGTTTGCGCAGACGCTCGACTATCTCGGCGTGGCTGGGGGCCAGGTTCGTTCGTTCGCCCACATCTGCGTCCATATTGGCCAGGAACCATTCCTTGTCCGGCGGGGCGAGCTTTCGGGCGTCGGCCTGGTCATTTGGGTTATGGAGCAGTTTCCAGGGGCCTTGGCGCACGGCCCACTGGTTGCCGAGGCGCCATTGCAGCACATCATGCGGGCTTGGGGCGTCGGCCGACCGGAGCACCGGCACCAGGCTGCGCCCGGTCAACTCCGCCTTGGGGAGTTCCACGCCGCATAACTCTGCCAACGTAGGCATCCAATCACAGCCGTGGGCGACCTGCCCCCGGACCTGCCCCTCGGGCAGATGGCCGGGCCAGGAGATGATGGCCGGCAGCCGAATGCCGCCCTCGAACACACTGAACTTGGCGCCGCGATACGGTCCGCTGCTGCCGCCGCCGAAATGGGCCCGTTCCTCCACTGAATGGCCGTTGTCGGATTGATACACAATGATGGTCCGCTCCCGCAAACCTGACTCCTCAAGATACTGCACCAACCGCTGCACCCGCTCGTCCAGAGTCGATACGAATGCGGCATACAACCGCCGCGGAAACGGCAGGGGTTGGTAGTATTTCAGCCACTTCTCATCACCCTGGTAAGGGTAGTGCGGCATGTTGATGGCGAAATACATGAAGAACGGCTGCTCGCGGTGCTGCCCGATGAACGCCTTCGCCTTCTCCACCATCAGGTCCGGGAAGTAATGCCCCGGCAGCCGCACCCGCTGGTTGTTCTCCCAAAGGTCGTGCCGGCTGGGACCGGCCCAGTAAAAGAAGTGCGAATAGTTGTCAATGCACCCGCCCATAAAGCCAAACGAATAGTCGAAACCGTGGTCGAGCGGCTTGTGGCCAACCCCCGACCCCAGGTGCCACTTACCGAGGTGTGCGGTCGCATAGCCCGCGCCCCGGAACATATCAGCCAGCGTGCGCTCCCCGGCCAACAGGCCCTCACCCGTCAGGGTGTCCAATTGCTCGTCAGCCTCCGTCGGCGGCGCGGCCCCGTTGTTGGGCATCCCGACCAGCCACGGATATCGGCCCGTCAGCAAGCCCGCCCGCGAGGGCGAGCAAACCGGCGCCGCCGAATAGAACTGCGTGAACCGCACTCCGTGCGCCGCCAGGGCATCAACCCCGGGCGTAACGAGGTCTTTCGCACCGTAACAGCCGGCATCAACGCTGCCCTGGTCATCCGCAAGTATGATAATGACGTTGGGCTTCGCCTTCTCGGCGGCCCGGGCAACGGGAAGCAAGTTGAGCAGCCCACATACTGCGGCGACGCAAATGACGAGAGCACGCTTGTTTGGATTTGAATAAAGAGTCATCTTCATCAGGTGGGAGGGTGGCGCATCGTTCGCGGCTCTGCCAGACCGATTTGCCATGTTCCAGTGCTTCGCGAGAGCTTGCCGGGCAGGATCGAGAGAGTAACATTGTGCTGATGACTGACCTTGATTGCATGGCGGCTTGGAAGATGAAGTCAACGGCGTTGCTTGTGGCGGCGACCCTTTGTGGCGGTCTGAGCTCGACGGGCGCGCGCGCGGCTGACGCGAACTGGCCGCAGTTCCGCGGGCCGGGTGCCCGGGGCGTGACCACCAACATGAGCGTGCCAGAGAGTTGGTCTGCCTCCGAGAACGTGGCGTGGAAGGCGGAGATTCCCGGGCGCGGCTGGTCCTCGCCGATCGTGTGGGGCGACCGGGTGTTTCTGACGACGGCGGTGGACTCCGAGACTCCTGAGCCGCCGAAGAAGGGGCTCTATCTCGGGGGCGAGCGGCCAAACGCGCCGCGCCCGGAGCACGAATGGAAGGTGGTTTGCCTCGATTTATCCTCGGGTAAAGTGCAGTGGGAGCACGTCGTCCATCGGGGACCACCGGCGGGGCCAATTCACCTCAAGAACAGCTATGCCTCGGAAACGCCGGTGACCGATGGCGAGCGTGTTTATGTCTCCGTGAGCAATGTGGGTGTGTTCTGCCTCGACTTTGCGGGCCACGAGGTTTGGTCCAAGCCGCTGGAACCGCACAAGACGCGCAGCGGTTGGGGGACGGCGGCTTCACCGGTGTTGCACGGGGACCGGCTGTACCTCGTGAGCGACAACGAGGAGCAGTCTTACCTGCTAGCGCTGGACAAGCGGACCGGCAAAGAAGCGTGGCGCGTGGACCGTGAGGAGAAGAGCAACTGGTCCACGCCTTATGTGTGGGAGAATGAACAGCGCAGCGAAATCGTGACCGCCGGCAGCGGCAAGGTCCGCGCCTACGATCTCGAGGGCAAACTGCTTTGGTGGCTCAAGGGCATGTCCAGCATCACTATCTCCACGCCGTATGCGGACCGGGGTCTGCTGTATGTCACTTCGGGCTTCATCGTTGATCGGTCACGGCCGGTGTATGCCATTCGCCCGGGCGGCAGTGGCGATATTTCCCTCCAGCCGGGACAGACCAACAACGCCAGCATCGCCTGGTGTCAGCCGGTGGCGGCGCCCTACAATCCTACGACCCTCGTCTATGAGGGGCGGCTTTACGTGCTGTATGACTTTGGACTATTGAGCGCCTTCAACGCTCGCACAGGCGAACTCCTGTATGATCGCCAGAAGCTGCCGGCAGGCATGCACTTCACGGCGTCGCCCTGGGCTGCCAACGGCCAAATCTTCTGCTTGAACGAAGACGGCGTGACCTTCGTTGTTCGGGCCGGCGACCAGTTCGAGCTGCTGCGCACAAACAAACTGGCCGAGGATGACATGTGCCTGGCCACGCCCGCCCTTGCCGGCGACCGCCTGCTCATCCGGAGCGCGGCCCGGGTCTATTGCATTGCGAAAAAGCCCTGAGCGGGCCGGCGAAGGACGATGGACTCGAAACACCCCAAAACCCCTCGACTCATGCCTTTAGGCTGGTAGATTCCGCGCGTTTATGAATCGAATGCTCTCGGCGAATGGATACTCCCACTGCTGCGCGGCGCGCGTGCTTGGCCGCGGAGCTGCGGTTGCGGCTTGCTGCCTTTTTCTTGTGCCGTTGCTCGCGCCCAACCTGGCGCTCGCAGACGAAGGTATGTGGCTCTACAACCACCCTCCCCGCCAACTAATCCACGACAAGTACGGCTTCGATCTCACCGATGACTGGCTGGCGAACCTGCAACTGGCGTCCGTCCATTTCGGCGGCGGCTCCGGCGAGTTCGTGTCCGAGGAAGGGCTGGTACTGTCCAATCACCATGTCGGCTCGCGCGCCTTGCAACGCCTTAGCACCCGCGAGCATAATTACCTGCGCGACGGTTTCTACGCCCGCACCCGCGCCGAGGAAAAGCCCTGCGCCGGCCTGGAACTGCGCGTGCTCGTGAGCATTGAAGATGTCACCGCGCGCGTGAATGCGACGGTCCCTTCGGGCCTGTCGGATGAAGCCGCCTTTAAGGCCCGCCGCGCCGCCAGCGCCGCCATTGAAAAGGAGTCGCTGGACCAAACCGGTCTGCGCAGTGAGGTGATCACGCTCTACCAGGGCGGCCAGTACCACCTCTACCGCTATAAGCAATACTCGGACATCCGCCTCGTGTTCGCCCCTGAAGAACAAATCGCCTTCTACGGCGGCGACCCGGACAACTTTGAATACCCCCGCTTCGACCTTGATATCTGCCTGTTCCGCGCTTACGAGAACGGCCAACCCGCCAAGACACCGCATTACCTTAAGTGGAGTCAGGCGGGTGCAGGTGACGGCGAACTGGTGTTCGTCTCCGGGCACCCGGGCCACACCGATCGTCTGCGGACCGTCGCCGAGCTGGAGTATCTGCGCAATGTGGAATATCCGCGCGCCCTGGAACAGCTCATGCGCCGCGAAGTCCTGCTCAGCGCCTGGAGCGCCCGCAACGCCGAAAACGCCCGCCGCGCCCGCAACGACCTCTTCGGAGCCAGAAACGGGCGCAAGGTTCGGGACGGCGCCCTGGCCGGGATGCTCGACCCGAAGTTTATGGACCGCAAGAAAGCCGCGGAACAACAGTTGCGCGCAACGGTTGCCACGAATACGACCTTGTCCCA
>PLZQ01000402.1 GCA_003152225.1 Limisphaerales bacterium
ACGACCCGCACGCCTCGGCGCGCGCCTCGCGTACGGTCTATCTCAATAAAGGCCAGCTCAGTGACCAGCCCGTAGAATAACCGCCCTCAGAACACTTACGTGAAGCCGTCCGCCCCCGCAGCCCCCACCTCTGTCCCTCGGCCCGTAACGCCGCCCACCACGCGTTTGTTGCTCATCCGCCATGCGGAGGTCGAAGCGCGCTATCAAGGCGTGTTCGGGGGCCGGATCGACATGGACCTGTCGCCGCGTGGCCATGAGCAAGCTGCCGCCCTGGCCAAGTATTTGCATCAGCAGACCTTGAGCGCGATTTACGCCAGCCCGATGAGACGCGTCCAGCAGACACTGGCCCCGATGCTGGTCAACGGTGCGCCGAAGCCGGTCATCCTGCCGGACTTGCGGGAAGTGGATTTTGGAGACTGGTCCGGCCTGGCGTGGGAGGACGTCCATGCGAAGTTCGGCATCAGCGCCTTTGACTGGCTTGAACAATTGGAGTGCGATGGCATCGCCAATGCCGAATGCTCGGAGACCCTGCAAGACCGCGTGGAGCCTTGCCTGCGGCAAATCCTGGCTGCCCATGCCGGCCAGCAGGTGGCGATCTTTTGCCACGGTGGCGTAATCCGCGTCTTGCTGTCCCTTTTGCTCCGCTGGCCGCTCGCGCGGATGGCGGCGTTTGAAATCGAATACGCGAGCCTCACCCACGTCCTGGTGCGGCCACAGAAAGCCGAGTTGCAGTTGCTCAATTTCACTCCCTGGCGAGAAATCCCTTCATAGGCTCCCTGCTCTAACACCACCCCTTCGACAGAAAGCTTTAGGAACTAATGAAACGCGCCATGCTGTGGAGAATCTCCGTGACGACCAGTGCGGAGGCGGAGGACGCCGTCACGGAACTGCTCGAAAGCACCTTCGGCNNGAAGCCAGACTGGTCGCGCGCGAGGCAGAAGGAGCTGGCGTCAAGCTTGCGAAGGATTGCCCGGAGCGGGCTGAACCTCGGTCCCGGCCAAATCTCGCTCAGGAGCATCCGCAAGCAGGATTGGGCGGAATCCTGGAAACTGCACTTCAAGCCGCTGGTGATCGGTTCCGCGCTGCTGCTCAAGCCGAGTTGGAGCCGGCGTCGCCCGCGGAAAGGGCAGGCACTGGTCGTCCTCGATCCCGGCTTAAGCTTCGGCACGGGCCGGCACCCGACCACGGCCTTTTGTCTGCGACAACTAGTGGCACAGCGCCGATCCGGCAAGTCGCAGTCCTGTTTGGACATCGGCACCGGGTCCGGCATTTTGGCCATCGCCGCCGCGAAGCTTGGCTACGCCCCGGTGGACGCTTTTGATTTTGATCCCGAGGCTGTTCGCATTGCCCGTGCCAACGCGCGCCGGAATCGTGTGGAGGGCAAAGTCCGCGTTCGGGGGCAGGATCTGACCAAACTGCCCTGCCGGAGCAAATGGCAATATTCACTGGTTTGCGCCAACCTGATCGCAAGCCTGCTTATGGCCGAGCGGGAAAGGATTCTAGCGCGACTGCGCACGGATGGCGTGCTGGTTGTAGCGGGCATCCTGACAGGGGAATTTGCGCTGGTCCAGAGGGGCTTCGAGGCCGCCGGCCTGCGGCTGGTTGCCAGCCGCACGCAAAACGAATGGCGCTGCGGCGCTTTTTGCTGGCGGCTAGCCGCGCGTCCCTCTGCCTGAAGAACTTAAAATATTTTGAATGGACTTCTCCGGGAAGTGGTCATATAATTGAATCGCTTGAAGCGGCTAATGCCAATTTCAATGCACAGTGGGCTCACCCAAGGAGAGCCCGGCAGGACCCTTCACGCGTGGCTGAACCTGAACAAAGAAACAAAGCAAGCTATGACCAAATCGTTGGAAGTTATCAGTGAAGCTATCCGTAATCCCAAACACCCCTTCCGCAAGGTGGACAATCAGCCGAAGAAACCCCTAAAGCATCGTTATGAACGGAGGAAGATTAGAGAATATCTGAACCTCGGGGAATGGGTGTCTGAGGAAGCGACTTAAAGACGATTAAGTCTCCCGACTAAAATGAAGAAGCCACGCGCAAGCGTGGCTTTTTCTTTTACTTCATCAGCAGCATCTGCCGTGCGCGCTTGATGGCACGGTTGAGGCGGCGCTGATAATGCGCCGGGAGCCCAGTGTACTTCCGGGGCAGGATGCGTCCCTGATCGGTCACGAACGTCCGCAGCAAGGTGATATTCTTAAAATCAAGCGCGTCGCACGTGAAGTCGATTTTGGGTTTGGGGCGCGGCGTGCGCGTTTCACCATAGGAAGACCGTCCGCGGGCACCGCGTTTGTCTGGTTTGTCGGGGCGAGTTTTGCGTGGCATAGATCGTGGTTATTTGACTTCGCGGTGGAGGGTGTGCCGGCGCAGCGCCGGGTTGTATTTCTTGAGCTCCAGCTTTTCCGTCTTGAGCTTCTTGTTCCGCGTCGTGGTGTAGCGCGAGGGTGATTTGCCCTCCTTGCGCGCTTCGGTGCATTCGATGGTGATGATTTCGCGGGCCATAATTATTCCTTTTCTTTGGGCTTCTCTTCTGCTTCCTCTTCTTCGGGCTCGGTTTCGGCGACGCCCACGGCGTCAACGGTGCCGAGCGCCCCAAGGCGGCGCTGGCGCAAGGCGCCATCACGCTCCAATTGGGCCTGGGCCTCCACGGTAAACCGCGTCCATGGTATCGCCTCCAGCCGTTTCCGGGGGATTGGCTTGCCCGTTAATTCGCAAACGCCGTAAGTGTCCTTCTCAATCCGCTTGAGCGCCTCCTCAATCTCGTAAACCGCGTCCTGGTCCGAGGAGAGCAGGCTCAAGGCAAAGTCGCGGTCGAAGTTGTCCGTGCCCGAATCGGCCATGTGGAGGCTGTAGCCGGCCATTTCCTGCGCGGATTCCTTGGCCAGGCCCTGCATCTGCCGGGTCAGTTGGTCACGCAGCTCCAAGAGGTGGTGATAGAACTTCGCCCACTGGGGCTTGATGTTTACCTCCCCATTCTTCTTCACCTTCACACTCGGCGCCCCGAGAATGGAGGCGGCGGTTGCTAAGCCATGCGGCTTGGTTTGCGCCTTTTTGATGATCTTCTTCGTGTTACTCACAGCTTAAACCAATCGATTCATTCAGATTTCTGCTCTGCTACGGCTCTCGGGGAAGCTCTCAGCTTCCTTTCAGAGCGCGGCAATGTAGCAAAGCGAAGCTAAAGTGCCATAACAATTTTCAGAAATCTTCGCAGGGGCAAACCGCCCGTGCGGCCCGCCCACCGCCGACGCGCGAACAATCCTGTCCGCAGCGGCGATCAACTCTTCTCAATGCAGGCGTAGGCATTATGGTTATGGATGCTCTCCTGGTTTTCCGCCTCCACCTTGTACCACGTCACATCCGGGTGCGCGTTCAGCTTCAGGGCCACGTTGCGCACCAGGTCCTCCACAAACACCGGGTTGTCATAAGCTCGCTCCGTCACCGCCTTCTCGTCCTCCCGCTTCAACAGCGCGTACAGCTCCGAACTGGCGGAGCTTTCAATAATCGCAATCAAATCCTCAATCCACACCGCTTTCCGCGACCGGATTTGCACCGTGACCTCGCTCCGCTGGTTGTGCGCGCCGTAGGCGGCGATTGCCTTCGAACAGGGGCAGAGCGTTGTCACGTTCGCTTTGACCGTCAGCAGGAAGAAAATCTCCTTGTGGCACGCCGCCGCGTCGAACCGTGCCAGGTAATCCATCACACTCTCCTTGCCGGTCACTGGCGCCCGCTTCACCATGAAATATGGGAATTCAATCTCCAGGTGCGACGTCGCCGCCTGGAACTTCGCCTGCATCGCGTAGAGAATGTCGGTGATGTTTTCGACGTGGATCACGTTGCCGTGCGCGTTGAGCACCTCGATGAAGCGGCTCATGTGCGTGCCTTTGAATTCCTTCGGCAGGTCCACGAACATGCCGATGGTCGCCACCGTGTTCTGCACCGCGCGCGCTTTATCCCGCACCTGGATCGGGAAGCGGAGACCGCGCACCCCCACCTTCTTGATGCGCAATTCCCGGTGGTCGGGCTCGCTCTGTTTGTCGTGCAGTTTCACCAGAGCTACCAGCGCGTGGTTTGCCTTTTTCAGGCCGACCTGTGCCGAGCCGTTACCCAGGTTAAGCAATTTCGCCCTCGCTTTGGCCGTGCCCCTCGCCGGGCGGCGGCGCAAACGGATTGATCCATTCTCACTCGCTTCGAACATGATTGAAACCTAACAGTGAACCGCCATTTTGCAAAAGCTTTCGGGCCAAGATCCCCTTTGACTTGCAGCGCGCCGCCCCTTATTACCACGCCCATGAATTTGCTGGCACGCATCCCCCGTTCCGTCGTCATCGCGCTCGCGCTACTCCTTTGCTCCCGATTTGCCGGCGCGGAAACTTTCCGCGTTGCCGAATATAACGTCGAGAACTACCTCGCGGAGGCCACCGACACACGCTCTGCCAAAACTGCCGAGGCCAAAGCCAAGGTCCGGGAGAGCATCCGCGCCCTCAAACCCGATGTCCTCGCCTTGGAAGAGATGGGCAGTACCAACGCGCTGCTCGAACTGCGCGACTCGCTCAAAGCCGAAGGGCTCGACCTGCCCTATTGGGAACACGTCAGCGGTTTCGATACCAACATCCACGTCGCCATCCTGAGTAAATTCCCGCTCGCCGCCCGCCGCCCGCACACGGACGACAGCTTCCTCCTGAGCGGACGCCGCTACCGCGTCAGCCGCGGCTTTGCCGAGGTCGATGTCCAGGTGAACACGAACTATTCGTTCACCTTAATCGCCGCGCACCTCAAGTCCAAGCGCGCCGTCGCCCAGGCCGACGAAACCGAGTTGCGTCTCGAAGAAGCCAAGCTGCTGCGCGA
Source organism: Limisphaerales bacterium (assembly GCA_003152225.1). Classification (GTDB taxonomy): domain Bacteria; phylum Verrucomicrobiota; class Verrucomicrobiia; order Limisphaerales; family UBA8199; genus PALSA-1440. Next base: position 4,849 of record PLZQ01000402.1, read on the forward strand.
GAAGATTGACGCCCGCCTCGCCGCCAACCCCAACGTCAACCTCGTCGTCCTCGGCGACTTCAACGACACCAAAGACTCGCCCTCGACCAAAGCCGTCATTGGCCGTGGCAAAAACAAACTCATAGACACGCGCCCCGCCGA
>PLZQ01000105.1 GCA_003152225.1 Limisphaerales bacterium
CGCCGGCAATCAGCTCATTCACAATCGCCATGGCGCCGTTCTTGATCACATGTGCCCCGTACATCAGCATCACGCTCGCCTGCCGCTGGCGGGCGGCGGCGACTCTTGCCGCGCAGTCGCGAATGGCCGCTAGCGCGGCCGGATCGCACGCATGCGGCGGCTGGCGCGGATCAACCAGGATCTGGTCGCGCGTGCTCAAACTCTGCCGCTCGCTCAGCGGATAGACCTTCACCTGCTTCACGTCAATCGGTTCGGGGAATTTCTTCATAGTCAACCTCGGCGCGCCAGGCTTCTGTCTAGTGCTCGCTCGCTCAGGAGCAGCTCAATCGTTGAATCCCACCACTCGCCTGCCAGGCGCCACGGAACATATTTGCCCAACAGTTAAACCCGGCCCTTGCGGGAAGTCAACCGTGCGACCGCCGCCTGCCGTACCTCAAAACGATGCGAGAAGTAGAGNNCAATCGAGGAACAATACAGGGCATCGCCGGGGTTCCTGGCCATCTCCCCCAGTGTGCCACCCGGACAGCACGCCGACCGGCAGTTCGCGCCAGGCTCTCGGCCGCGAGTCCTTGCCGAGTGCCCAGGTTATACTCGCTGCGTCAAGCATCGTCGCGGAGCGTTTCATCGTCCACTTCCCCCAGTGCGACGACGTCCACCGCTACGTTGAGCGTGTGTTCCTCGCCCCCAACGAGCACCCCGCGGATGGGGCTGACATCGCCGTAATCGCGCCCCCAACCTAGCGTAATATGCTGCATGGAAGGGAGGAGGTTATTCGTGGGGTCCACGTCTATCCAACCGAGGCCGGGGCAGAAGAAGCTGACCCAGGCGTGCGAGGCATCGGCGCCGAGGAGTTTGGGTAGTCCGGGGGGCGGNNTCCTGGCACACCCCCCGCCGTTGCTCCAGCACCTGGGCCAACGGCGTGGCCACGGTCGTGGCGGTCGGATCGAACTTGAAGTCGCGGTGAATGCGCGCCGTGAGGTCCAGCACCGCCTCGAGGAGGTTGCGCACGGCGGGGAAAGATTCCCGGGCGTAGTCGGTGAACGGCGTGTCGAGCGGCACCAGCGGGGAGCCGAAGGTAAACTCGCCCGCTTCGAGGACGCGCGCCGAGAGATCCGTCCGGCACAGGTTGCGAACGCTTTCCCACGCGGGGGTCTCCGCGGCGTCCGGGATATACGCGGCGCCCACCGCCACGCGGCTGCGCGCGGTGACACGCAACTCCCGATGCGCGCCCTCGATGATGATGAAGGCGGTCTCGTTGCCAAAGTAGTCCGTGTGGCTGCTAAGGGACGCGGGCGCTGGCTGGAGGTCAAGCGCGTGCGCGAGCCGCGACTGCCGCCGCAAGCGGCGCGGCGCCAGCCGCATCAAATGATGCGCCACGGTTACCGGCGAGCGGTAGTCGTAAGTCGTGGTGTGAGTGATGTCGAAAAGCTGCGTTTTCATTTCAACTTACCCGGGGCACGACCTGGCTGAAATAGACATGCGTGAGCAGCTCGGACAGACTGCCCAGCTCCACGGCAAAACCGGCCAGCCACTCAATCGTCCCGGCCATATCCGCCCCGGCCTCGAAGGCTGAGGACCGGACGGCGTCCAGTTTTACGGGCAGGGCCGCCAGGCGTTGCTGGAACTCCGCGATACCTTCCGGGTTGGGGCCGGCGGGGAGGCCGGCGGCGTGACGTTCGAGGACGGCGAGCTGAAACGCCACTGCTCGCGGATTCGTCGGATCGAGCAGCAGCAGGTCGAGCACCGCCGCAATGCGTGCTTCGGCGAAGTAGCGCCAGCGATACGTCATGACACTGTCGGTGATTTCGAGCAGCGGCTCGAGCAGCAGCTCGCGCGGCCCGCTGCCGCGCAAGACGGCTTCCAACAGTCGGGCCACGGCAATGCCACGTTCGATCCGCCGCCCCAGGTCGAGAAACACCCAGCCGTGGCCGCGGGTCATATTCTCCATCTCCATCCCACTGAAGGCCGCAAGGTCGTGCACCAGGGTGTTCAACACCGAGCCGGCGAGCACCAATGGCAGGTGTCCCGGCCGCGGCTCGGCGTCAAACTTGAGCCGGTTCAGGATACGCCAGGTGTCGGCGGAAAGCCGATCGCGCACGCTGAAGCTGGCGGCGTGGATGCGTTTGAGCAGCTCGCGCACGCCCGGGGTTCGCGTCTCCTCGTACAACAACGCTAGCAGGTCATTCTGCAACCGGTCAGGCGCGACCCCGTCGGCTCCCGGCGGCGCCGCCAGACCCAGGCGAGCCAGCAAGTCCGCGAAGGCCTCGGGTCGGCCATTGGCCGAGTCATCCGCGAGCTGGCCCATCGCCGAACGACACAAACGAAGAAGCTGCTCCAGGCGCTCGGTGTAGCGGCCCAGCCAAAAGAGGTTCTCGACCGTGCGGCTCGGCAGGTCCGAGGCCAGGCGTTCGAGCGCCGGCGCGGGGGTGCCGACGAACGACGGTGGTGCGGCGCGCTCCGAGTCGTCCGAGAGCACCCACACGTCTTTGTTGCCCCCGCTCAGCGCCAGCGTGGTGGTCCCCAGCGCAGCCGGTTCCATCATGCGGGCCAGGCCGCCCGGCACGGCGAAGTAGCCGCGGCCGTTGGACACCACGAAAAAGCGCAGGATGACCGGTCGAGACTGGTGATTCCCCATCGGCGCGAGGGAGAGGCGCACCTGTTCCTGGGCCACGAACTCGTGCGGACACCGGCTCAGTCGGGCGAGCCATTCGGCGCGGCTCTCACCGGTCAGCGCGCCGGGCTCGGCCTGGGGCCCGGCGGTCGAGAACGCGGGGCGGAGGAACAACTCATCGAGGTGTTGTTCGACGTGCTTCCGCTCGCGCGGCTGACCACACCACCAGGTCGCCAGGGAAGGCAGTTTCAATTCCTCGCCCAACAGATGAGTCGCGAGCCCGGGCAGGAACGGGAGAAAGGCCGGGCTCTCCACGAGGCCTGAGCCCAGCGCATTGGCGACGGAAACCTAGCCCGCGCGAGTCGCTTCGACCAGGCCGGGCACGCCGAGCAGCGACTCGCCGCGCAAGGCAAGCGGATCGCAGTAGGCATCGCTCACGCGGCGCAGAATCACGTCCACGGGGCGCAGGCCATCCAGGGTCTTGAGGAAGACGCGGCGGTCGCGCACGGTCAGATCGCCGCCCTCGACCAGGGTGAAGCCCAGCAGGCGGGCGACATAGGCGTGTTCGAAGTAGGATTCGTTGCATGGGCCGGGCGTCAGCAGCGCGATGGCAGGGTTGTCGGTGCCGGCGGGTGCGAGCCGGCGCAAGGCTTCACGGTAGCCGGGCAGAATTTCCGAGAGGGAACGCGGGCGCACCGCTTGCATCACTTCGCCTTGCAGGCGCGAGAGCACCCTGCGGTTTTCCAGCATGAAGCCGAATCCCGCCGGCGTCTGGGTGCGATCCGAGAGCACCCGCCAGCGCCCGTCCGGCCCGCGCGCCACGTCGGCGGCATAAAACTGGAGGTAGTTTCCCCCGGGCACGCGGACGGCCTGACAGGCGCGGAGATAGCCGGGGTTGGCGTGAATGAGCGGCGCCGGGACCCAACCGTCACGCACGAGGTGTTGCACGCCAAAGAGATCACCCAGGATGAGATTCAGCAGCCGGGCGCGCTGGACGAGGCCCGCCTCGAGTTCACGCCACTCCTCCGCGCCCACCACGAATGGAATGTAGTCGAGTTCCCATGGCACCTCGCGCTCTCGACCCCCGTCCGAGGAGAAGCAACTCACGCCGTGCTCGCGCAGGATGCGGCGGCTGTTCTCGAAGCGGATCGCGAGTTCGTCCCGCCCGAGCGCCTCGATGGACGCCATGAGGGCCTGCCAGTGCGGCCGAAGCGCGCCGGAGGCCAGGTGAAGCTCATCCCACGCCGCGCCAGTGTCCGGTGGCGGCGAGGCCGGCAGTTCAGGGTTCCCGGTGGTCATTGGGCGCGGCAGAGTTTCGCACGTTCACGACGCCTAGGCGAAGGCTGAGACAGTCCTGATAGTCCGGGGGGCGCTTGCCACCGCCGCCCCGGCGTTGGCCGAGCGCGGCCTTTAGGCTGCAGAACCGTGAGAAGTGAGGGAAGTACCGAATTGGGCTGGCACCGTAGGCAACTAGTGCATTCCTGCAGCCTAAAGGCCGCGCTCCTACGCGATCGGGGCTCCGCACCGCGTGTCGGTACCGGCCAGGCACGCCAGAGCCGGGGCAGACGTTTGGCGAGCGCATCAACAGAGGCGCAGGTCCAGCGTGAAGGGAAACTCCCGGCCCGTCGACGCGGCGCGCGGCTGCATCGGCCCCGGCGTATGGCCCAGGCGGAAGAAGCGCGCAAGGTGCCGGCTTTCGGCCTCGTAGGCGTTCACCGGAAACGTCTCGTAATGTCGTCCGCCGGGATGCACGACGTGATAAGTGCAGCCGCCAATGCTCCGGCCGTTCCAGGTGTCCACAATGTCGAACACCAGCGGCGTGTGCAGGCCAATCGTTGGGTGCAGGCAGTTCGGCGGCTGCCACGCGCGGTAGCGGACGCCGGCGACGTATTCGCCGTTTGTGCCGGTCGAGTGCAGCGGGATCGCGACGCCGCCAACGCTGATGATATGGCGCGAGTCCGTGAGCCCGCGAGCCTTGACCTGCACGCGTTCCAGACTGGAATCAACATAACGCACCGTGCCGCCCGGGCCCGGCTCCTCGCCGAGGACGTGCCACGGCTCCAGCGCCTGGCGCACCTCCAGGCAGATATTCTTCACCTCGAGATCGCCGATCTGCGGGAAGCGGAACTCAAGGTGCGGCTTGAACCAGTCGAGCTTCATCGGGTAGCCGCTCGAATGCAGGTCCTCAATCACGTCGCCCAGGTCGCTCCAGACGAAGTGCGGCAGCATCCAGCGATCGTGGATGTCCGTGCCCCACCGGACGAAGTCCTGCTTGTAGGGCTGTTGCCAGAACTTCGCGATGAGGGTGCGGAGCAGAAGCTGTTGCGCCAGGCTCATGCGGGCGTGGGGCGGCATCTCGAAGGCGCGCAGCTCCAGCAGGCCCAAGCGGCCGCTGCTGCTGTCGGGCGAGTAGAGCTTGTCGATGCTAAACTCGGCGCGGTGCATGTTGCCGGTGGCGTCAACCAGCAGGTTGCGGAAGAGTCGGTCCACGAGCCACGGAGGGCAGCCCGCGTGATCGGGTACCTGCCGGAAGGCAACGCCGAGTTCGTAGAGCGAATCATTGCGCGCCTCGTCAACGCGCGGGCTCTGGCTCGTCGGGCCGATGAAAAGGCTGCTAAAGAGAAACGAAAGCGACGGGTGGTTCTGCCAGTAGGTCACCAACGAGCGCAGCAGGTCCGGTCGCCGCAGCAGCGGGCTGTCGGCTGGAGTGGGGCCACCGAGGACGATGTGGTTGCCGCCCCCGGTGCCGGTGTGGCGGCCATCGAGCATGAACTTCTCCGTGCCCAGGCGCGCGAGCCGGGCTTCGTCGTAAAGCCCCTCGGTCTGCCTCACCATCTCATCCCAGGAGGAGGTCGGGTGCATGTTGACCTCGATCACCCCGGGATCGGGCGTGACCTTGAGGACATTGATTCGCGGGTCGAATGGCGGCGGGTAACCCTCGATGACCACGGGTGTGTTCAGCGCGGCGGCCGTATCTTCCACGGCGCCAACGCAATCCAGGTAATCCTCGAGTGTCTCCGCCGGCGGCATAAAAACGTGCAGCCGGCCGTGACGCGGCTCCACGCAGAGGGTGGTGCGGACAATCGACGCTGCCGATTCGCCACGCTGCGGCTCTCGCACCGGCGCCGAGGAAGCCGCCGCGACGGCCAAATCAGTTGGGCGATTTGTGAGACTCCTGCCCGCCGCAGCGACGCCTGGCCAGGACGCGGCGACGAAGGCCTGGCGCGGCGGCAGCGGCGGCCGGGGGTCGAGGGGATCGCGTTGGGTGACGTACGGCTGATCACCGGCGCTGACCCACGGGAGCGAATCCAGCGGCAGACGCAAACCCATGGGCGAATCGCCAGGGATCAGGTAACAGTGTTCGCTGCGCAGGAACCACGGACTGCTGACCCAGTCGGGTGGGCTGCCGGAGGGGCTCCGCTGCAAGGGCAGCGCGAAGCCCACGATATGGTCGAGCCCCTGCTCGAAAACCTTCGCGAGGCGGGCGCGTTCCTCCTCGTCTTTCAGCCTGGACTTCAACGGGTCCACGTTGACAGGCAGCCGGCGCTCCTTCCACAGGTGATACCAGACGTCCTCGAACGCGGGCATGATCCACTTATCGCCGCAGCCGAGGCGCTTGGCCAGCGCGTGAATGAATGCTTCGGCCTGCTTTTCCGCGAAGCCGTAGTCCTTCGCTTCGTCGGCAAATAGCGCCTCGTCTTCCCAGATCACCTGCCCGTCCTTGCGCCAATAGCAGCCGAAGGACCAGCGCGGCAGTGACTCTCCCGGATATAACTTGCCCTGGCCCTGATGCAGCAGCGCGCCGGTGGTGAAGCGTCGCTTGAGGCGCTTGATCAGGTCATCGGCGAGCCCGCGCTTTTTCGGGCCGAGCGCGATGGTGTTCCACTCCGCGCCGTCCCGGTCGTCAATGCTGACGAAGGTTGGCTCACCCCCCATCGTGAGGCGCACATCTTGCCGGGCCAGGTCGGTGTCGAGGTGGCGGCCGAGCAATTCAATCTCGCCCCACTGCTCCTCGGTGTAAGGCTTGGTGACGCGCGGCGACTCATGAATGCGCTCGACTTTCATGTCGAAGCTCAGCTCGCACTTGCAATCCCCGACCAGGCCCGAAATGGGGGCGGCGCTTTGCGGGTCGGGCGTCGCGGCCAGCGGGATGTGGCCCTCGCCGGCCAGCAGGCCGCTGGTCGGGTCAAAGCCGATCCAGCCCGCGCCCGGCAGATAGACTTCACACCAGGCGTGCAGGTCGGTGAAATCGCGCTCCGCCCCGCTCGGGCCGTCGAGCGATTTCACATCCGGCTTGAGCTGAATCAGGTAGCCGCTCACGAACCGCGCGGCGAGGCCGAGGTGGCGCAGCACCTGGCACAGCAGCCAGGCCGAGTCGTGGCACGAGCCGCTTACTTCAGCCAGCGTCTGCTCCGGCGTTTGCACCCCGGGCTCCAGGCGAATGAGATACTTGATGTCACGCCAGAGGCGCTGGTTCAGGGCGACGAGGAAGTCCATCGTTCGCCGGCTCTGGCCCTTGGCCTCCGAGGCGAGGCCGGCGCCATTGAGCAGATCATGCTTCACGTCGCCGAGGAACTTCATGAAGAACGGCGTGGGCGGGCCCTTGAGTTGGAAGGGCGCGAGGTCATGCTCGAGGGACTTGTCATACTTGAACGGGAAGACCTCGGCCTCGGGTTCCAGGAAGAAGTCGAAGGGGTTTAGCACCGCCATCTCCGCCACCAGGTCCACTTCCACCAGGAACTGATTGGTCGGCTCCGGCAGAACAATCCGCGCCAGGAAATTGGACTGCGGGTCCTGCTGCCAGTTGAGGAAGTGCTTTTCCGGAGCGATCCGGAGCGAGTAACTCAGGATGCGCGTGCGGCAATGCGGGGCGGGCCGCAGGCGCACGACCTGCGGGCCAAGTGTCACCCGCCGGTCATAGCGGTAGTGGGTCTGGTGGTGGAGGGCGATGTGGATGGACATGCGTCAGAGCTTCCCGGTTTGCCACTTATTGGGCGGCAGACTGGGCTGTCTACTTGCCTGGTTGCGGCGTTTTGAGGGCGAAGAACGCCTCGAAGATGCCCTGGCCGACCTGGTTCAGCTTGTTCTGCAATTCGTCAAGATACTCGTGCAGGCCGCGCTGGATCATTTCGTCCACCCCGGCAAACGAGAGGTCTGAGCCGAGCTGGCCGAGGAGTTTTTCCGGGGCATAACGGAACGTGCCCAGCGGCGTGCCGCTGATGGCGTGGAGCGAATCGCGGGCGGCCAGCAGGCAAAAGCGGATGGCGCGCGGAAACTCCCGGTCCAGCATCAGGAAATCCACCACCCCGCGCGGCGAGATGCGGCCATGGCGTTGGCGATACATCTCGAAGGCCGAAGCGGAGCGGAGCACGGCCGCCCACTGGATGTCGTCAAACGGTGTGCCCACCTCCTCGGCGGAGGGGAGCAGTAGAAAGTACTTCACGTCGAGAATGCGCGAGGTCTTGTCGGCCCGTTCGAGCATCCGCCCAAGCCGGCTGAAGTGCCACGCCTCGCCTTGCGTCATCGTGGCGTCGGTGCTGCCAGTGAAGAGATGACTGGCCTGCTTGACTTCGTCGTAGAAGCCCTCGTTTTGATCCAGCCCGCCGGAATCTCGCGCGGCCGAGTTGACCATCAGGTACAAGCGGTTCAATTGGAGCCACATCTCGGAGGAAATGATCTCGCGGACGCTCCGGGCATTCTCGCGCGCGGCGCGCAGGCAGGAGAGGATGGAGTTGGGATACTCGGCGTCGAAAGTGAGGAATTTGATAACGTTGCTCTCGGTGGCAACCCCATAACGTTTGCCAAACTCCGCCTGGTCGCCCGTGATGGCCACAGGGGCGCCCACTGCTGATCCTGGCCCTCGGGCGCGTCCAGCATGAGTTGGATGTTCACGTCCACAAAGCGCGCCACGTTCTCGGCGCGTTCGATGTAGCGGCTCATCCAATAGACGGAATCGGCTACGCGGCTGAGCATCCGGGTGACCCTCCATTCATGATCGGCTTGGCATCGCCATTGACGCCCTCGCCCTCGCACGGCCGCGAATCCGCCAGCACCCAGGTGTCCTTGCTGCCGCCACCCTGCGAGGAATTCACCACCAGCGAGCCTCGCTTGAGCGCCACCCGCGTCAGCCCGCCAGGCAGGACGAAGATTTCCTTCCCGTAGAGGATATAGGGACGTAGATCTACATGCCGTCCCTCCAGTTGTCCCTCGCAAATCGTCGGCACGCGCGAAAGCGCAAGCGTCGGCTGAGCGATGTAGTTGCGCGGATCCGCCTTCACCTTCTCCGCGAACCCCGCCCGCTGCTCTTTCGTCGAGTGAGGGCCTACCAGCATCCCGTAGCCGCCCGATTCATTGGCGGCTTTGACGACGAGCTTGTCCAGATTCTCCAGCGTATAGCGCAGGTCCTTTTCCTCGGCGCAGATGTAGGTGGGCACATTCGGCACGATGATGTCCTCGCCCAGATAGTATTTCACGATGCGAGGCACATAAGCATACACCACTTTGTCGTCGGTGACACCCGTGCCGGGCGCGTTGGCGAGGGCGACGTTGCCGGCCTTATAGCTTTCCATCAAGCCCGGCACCCCGAGCATCGAATCCGATCGGAAGCACTTCGGATCGAGGAAGTCATCGTCAATCCGCCGGTAAATCACGTCCACCCGCTCAAACCCCTTCGTCGTGCGCATCAGCACCTGGCCGTCTTCGACCACCAGATCACGGCCTTCCACGAGTTCCACGCCCATCTGCTGGGCGAGGAAGGAATGCTCGAAGTAAGCGGAGTTGTAGCTGCCCGGCGTCAGGAGCACGACGCGAGGCTGGCCGATGTGGTCCGGCACAAGATACTCCAGCATGTCGCGAAGTTTGAGGGGGTAATCCTGGACCGGGCGCACTTTGGACGCAGCGAAGGCCTTCGGGAAAAGGCTCTTCATCACCTCCCGGTTCTGCATTACGCAAGAAACTCCAGAAGGACAGTGGAGGTTGTCTTCCAGTACATAGATTTGCCCGTCGCTGTGCCGCACGAGGTCCGTGCCCGTGATATGGCACCAGATGCCACGCGGCGGTCTCCAGCCGATGCATTGTTTGCGACAAGACTTGGCCGAGAGTATGATCTCGCGCGGCACGACGCCATCGTTGAGGATCTTCTGCTCGTGGTAAATGTCATCAATGAACAGATTCAGCGCGTGAATGCGTTGTTTAAGCCCCTTTTCCAGCCGGCTCCACTCGATCGCCGAGACAATGCGCGGCACAATGTCGAATGGGAAGATCTTTTCCACGCCTGCCTGCTCGCCGTACACATTGAACGTAATCCCCATCTGCATCAACACCCGCTCGGCGGCCGCCTGGCGCCGTACAAACTCCCCCGGCGGAAGCGATTGAATGCTGTGCATCAGGTTGCTCGCGCCCGGGCGAGCCACCTTGGCGTCCGTCAGGAACTCGTCATAGAAGCTCCCTACGTCGTGGCTGGCAAAATTCATGAGTACAAAAGAAACAACAGCAGTGCGTCAGTTACGAACTGCCGTGGACGTAAGGCCTTTAGCAGGCTCGATGCCAGCGTTGGCGATAATAGCTTTCAACCTCAAGCTTGGTTCCCGAAATCAGTAAACTCGCATTCTTTTGGAAGCGAGCACGCGATTGCCCTTCGCGCAAGTGGGATTGTGCAGCAAGGTCGCGTGCCTCGGCTTGCCCAGTTTGGCCAAAAAGGCGCAGCCAACCCGGCAACCGTGACTCCGGCTCCTAGGTGTTATCTTAGAGATCTCTTTGTGTAGCTGTTCAGAGCCAGGTTGAAGTGGACGGGCCTGAACGAATAAAGACTTGCGTGCTCGTTAGGGTGGTCTAATTTCAGCACCACGCGGATGGCGGGGTAGCCAAGTGGTAAGGCGGGGCTCTGCAAAAGCCTTATGCGTCGGTTCGATTCCGACCCTCGCCTCCAACCAAAACCCTTTATTTATAGAGGTTTTATTGGAGTCTTGGGAAAATCTTCAACGAATTTAGCTCTCGCTCACTATCCGACGCGGGCACGTCGCGGACACGCCCACTGCACGGATGCGAGACAAATTCAGCCCCCATATCCTTACAAAATGAAAGTTCAGGATATGACGCAACGGTATCGGAAATTCAAACGCGCTTGGGGCATGTGGTATGCCTTTGACAACGCAACGGGCAATTCAGTCAGCCTCAAGACTCGGGTGAAAGTCGAGGCAGAGCGAAAGGTTCAAGCCATGAACGAAACGGAGCGCCAGCCGTCAATCAGCCTCGGCCTGGCGCGGGTGTATCTCAACGCCACCGATCCCAAACTGGCAACGCGGACCTGCCTTCATGCAAGAACCAAGTCTCAAGAACATTCGACGCCTCCTGGCATTCGGGGATGTCCACGTCACCGTGCGCCGGAATCCATATCCCCCGCACTGGAGATCCAACCAACGAGCCTCCGGGCCGCCCAACTCCTTGCGCTATCAGCTCAAAGTCCACCGCCTGGAACTGCACCTTACTCAGGCGGACGTCGCCGAGGTGCTCGGGGTTCATGCCGTTTCGATCAGCGACTGGGAACGCGGCGTAAGCCACCCCTCCCGCCGAATTTGCATGAGGATTCGGGGGTTTCTTGGCCAGGGGCCACAGCCAGCATTGCCGCCGGTCGGACAGATGTGAGTCCACTTGCGTCTCGTCTTCGGGAGTCGTTCCAGAACTTGATTGCGTTTTCGGCCGGTCTCAGGCAAAACTTCCTTCATGTTGGCCAAGGTCTGTTCTGCTGCCGTCAATGGAATTGACGCCGATCCGGTCGAAGTGGAGGTCAATGCCGGATTCGGTGACACGATCGTGGTCATCGTCGGGCTGCCTGACGTGGCGGTCAAGGAATCCCGCGATCTTAAGGCCGGCGGAGCCCGATCCGGTCCGCGCTAGTTCCCGTTGCGGAGGCGGAAGAACCCCGCCGGCGCCGCCACGGTGGAATTAGTGTACGACTTTCCGCTTCCGGGTAGATCGGTGAATGGCCCAGTGGCCGCGGGGGCCCACTGAAGCGTTGCGTTCGCTGACCAATTCAGGATCAAACCCGAATGCGAGGGGGTGGCCAGGAGCACACCCGCCCCCGGAACGAGCGCCAAGCCGTCGTAGTTCCCTGACGCAATGGTGATGGCGTTCCTCACGGGTTCGGGGACGTCCGTCTGTCCACAGGAGTCGTCACCCCAACCCACAATCCGGCCGTTGGCCAGAAGTGCAAGAGTGCTGAAATCGCCGGCCACAATGGCCACTACATTTGTAAGACCCGCCGGAACGTTGGTCTGGCCGAACGAGCCGTCGCCCCAGACCACAACGGTTTGGTTGGACAGCAAGGCGGCGCTGTGGAGATAGCCGGCGGTGATGGCGGAGACGCCGGCCAAACCAGCGGGCGGCGACGCCTGGCCGTATGCGTTATACCCCCACGCCACCACGACGCCATTGGAAAGTAACGCCAGGCAATGATTCCGCCCGGCCGCCACGGCGCTGATGCCGGAAAGCCCGGAGGGAACGCTGACTTGGCCGAAGGAATTGTCGCCCCAGGCGAAAACCAGGCCGCCGCCTGACAGCGCGAGGCTGTGCTGCTCGCCGGCGGCGACAGCAAGAACTCCATTTGCCGCCGCGCTGGGGATATTGCATTGCCCAGCGTCGTTGCTGCCCCATGCTAGAAGGGATCCATCCTCGCGGATGGCGAGGTTGTGGGCGGTACCCGCGGCGATGGAAACGAAACGCAACGCTCCTGTGGGAACCGTGGTTTGCCCGTCGCCATTGTAGCCCCAGGCAACCAGAGAGCCGTTGTGCCGGAGCGCCAGGGTGTGGTAATCGCCTCCGGCGACCGCCACCGCGTCTCCCAGACCCGCCGGCACGTCCCCTTGGCCGCCGGAATCGTCGCCCCACTGAACCACCGAGCCCGCTCTTCCCAAGACGCTGACTCGTGCCGTGGACGAGATGCTGCCGTAGGCGTTGGAGACCACGACGCGGTAGTACCCGCTTTGCGGAAGCGATACGTTACTGAGCGTCAGGTTGGGGCTGGTTCCCGCGATGGATTTGCCGTTCAGAAGCCACAAATAACTCAGCGGGCCGCTCCCGGAGGCGAGCGCCGTGAGATTGACGGTCCCGCCCACGTCAACCACCACGTTGGACAGAGGGTGTTGCCAGGTTGGAGGCTGATTGACGGTGAGTTGGGCCACCGCGCTCGTGGCCACGCCGAATGGATTGGTGGCGACCACGAAGTAAAGGCCCCCGGCCGAAGGCGAGACGGGATTGAGTGTCATCTGGCAATTGGTTTGGGCGGGCATTGGAGCCCCCTGGAAAAACCACTGGTACTGCAGCGGGTTGTTCCCGGTCGCCAGGCTGGTGAAGGAGACGCTGCCGCCGGCCAGGACGGACGCGGACGCGGGTTGTCGCACGAAAACCGGGGGCGTCGTGGTGACGGTCACCAGGGCCGGGGCGCTGGTTGACGAACCAAGGACATTGAACGCCACCAGAGCGTAGGCGCCGCCGTCGGTCACTTTCAAGTTGGTGAACGTCAAGGAAGGCTGGCTCGCGCCGGCCACTTCCACATTATTATGGAGCCAAATGTAAGCGAGAGGCTCCGAGCCGATGGCCGTTCCCGTGAGGGTCAGGTTTGTCCCCGCCGGCAGGATTGCCCCCGCGGGCTGCGCGATGAACCTGGGAATGACCGGCGTCACGCTCAGGGTCGCCACGGAACTCGTGACGCTGCCAAAACCGTTGATGACCGCGACCTGGTAATTGCCCGCGTTCCATGCCTGCGCGTCGGAAATGGAGTACTGCGAACCCGTTGCGGCCGCGATCGGAGCGCCGTTGAAAAACCACGTGTAGGACATCGGCTGGCTCCCCGCGCCAACCACGCTGAAAACGACGTTGGTAGCCGCCGGAACCGTCAACGACGCCGGTCCGGACACGATGGCGGGCGCGGCCGGATCGACTCGAACCAAGATCGGCCCGATGACAACCGAGCCGACGGCGTTCTGGACCTTGACGCAATAGATTCCTTCGTTTGCTGCCTGCGCGTTGGAGACGGTGAGAGTGGCGTTGGTAGCCCCCGGCAGATTCTCGTTCTCAAACATCCATTGGTACGCAAGCGGCGCCGTGCCGGCGGTTATGACCGAAAGTGAGAAGGTCTGGCCGGCCAAGACGTTAGTTCCAATCGGCTGGTGGGCTATGCTGGGAGGAACCAAGACCGTGATGTAGGCGCAGGCGCTAGTTACTGTGGCGGCCGCGTTGGAGATGGCGACACTGTAACATCCCGCCTGATTCGTGGTTACGCCGTTGAGAATCAGCGTTTGGTTGGTTTGGCCCGTCAGCGGATTCGAATCGAAATACCATTGGTATGAAAATGGCGCTTGGCCGCGATTCTGGACGCTTAAGACCACTTCGCCGCCCGCCGTGACGGTCTGGGAGGCCGGTTGCTGGGTGATGAACGGATCCGGGAGGGCTGGATTCTGAAGCCGCTGGAAAAATGTGCCGCTGGACGTGGTCCAGGCGATAAACACGTCTCGGTTCTTGGCATAGACATATGTCGGATTGTTGGTCAGAGTCGTGTTATCGAGCAATTTCAAGGAGGACAAGTCATAGTGACTAAGCACGGGGCCGCCGCTCAAGGAGCCGATCGCGAGCAAGGCGGAATGAGGCATGTCGAACGCGATGGCGACTACGCCGCCTCCGGACAACCTCGTCTGGTAAATCAGATCGTTGGCTTGCGTGGCGGAACTGCTGAAAATATCGCCTGGCGGGGTCACCAAGTTAGTTCCGCTGGGGGAACACCATACCCCTCCCATCCAGTAATTCCCCCAGTATGGCGATCCCCACGACGAACCAAACATGCCGGTGGTCGGGTCGAAATCGTAGCGGTAGATGTCCGCGGGACTCAACTGCGTCGTGGCCAGATAAACCGCGTTTTGCGCCGGATGCAGCGCCAGTCGGCCCAGCATGAAAACTTGGTTCACCGTTCCCAGCAACAACCCGTCGGAAGTTCGGAACGTCTGCAGGGCGGTCCACTGGCCTGATCCCCCCGCGACCACCAGGATGCCATTGTCGGTCAAGGCCAAGTCGCCGGCGTCGGCCGGGATCTGAATCTCATTGGTTTTCGCCTGCGCGGACAAATCGAACTCGGCGATGTAGTTTGTGTAGGGGCCGAACGAGTAATAGTTATGCGGTTGTGTCAGCAGCGCGACGCACATGCTTTGCCCATTCGGCGAGATGGTGATCGACTCCGGATTCCAATCGAAGGTGAATTGGCGCTCGATGAATCCGTTGGTCAGGTTGACCACCAGCAGCGTTTTCTGGTCGTACGCGGTGACGTAAGCGTAGGAGCGAACCGGATCAAACGCCACGCGCGCGGCCACGACGCCGACCTCGAACGGTGTGTTCGTGCTCCCAGGTGATCCCGGGTCCGATTGGAAAGCCACATTGACGTTCATCGAGGCGTAGCTGGTCGCCCCATACCGATCTTTGACCTCGAGCGTCACCGTCTTGGTCCCGGCGATGTCGTAATTGTGCGTCGCCGTGGGCGAGTTCGTCCATGCCGTGTCGAATTGGCCCGGGTTCTCTCCCCACGACCAGCGGTATTGCAGAGCGCTTCCTCCGCCTTGGTCGTCGGTCGTGGCGCTCGCGTCGAAGAAGATCGTTGTCAGCGTGGTCGGATTGGTGGGAGTTATCGTGAACATTGCGACCGGAGCTTGGTTGGTTGCCCCGCCGGTGGCCGGGTTGGGGTACCGCTGAAACACGGTCTGGCCGTTCTGGACGGACGCCACGAACAAGTTCGTTCCGGCCACGTGGACATAACTGGCGCCATTCGTCAGCGCCTGCGTTTGCACGAGTTCGAAGGAGTGCAAGTTGTAGTAGCACAAGGCCGTCGCCGACACCGTGAAAAACGCGCTGTTGTACGGATCAAAGCCCACGCCCGTAAACCCGCCTCCGGACAAGGTCGTCTGGTAGATCATATCCATCGATTGGGTGGCTGAACTGCTAAACACGGTGTCGGCCGGAGTCACCAGGTTTGTGCCGCCCGGACAACACCAGACTCCGCCCATCTCGTAGTCCCCCCAGTATGGCGATCCCCACGACGAACCAAACACGCCGGTGGTCGGGTCGAAATCGTAGCGGTAGATGTTCGCGGGACTCAACTGCGTCGTGGCCAGATAGACCGCGTTTTGCGCCGGATGCAGCGCCAGTCGGCCCAGCATGCAAACTTGGTTCACCGGTCCCAGCAACGACCCGTCGGAAGTTCGGAACGTCTGCAGGGCGGTCCACTGGCCTGATCCCCCCGCGACCACCAGGATGCCATTGTCAGTCAAGGCCAAGTCGCCGGCGTCGGCCGGGATCTGAATCTCATTGGTTTTCGCCTGCGCGGACAAATCGAACTCGGCGATGTAGTTTGTGTAGGGGCCGAACGAGTAATAGTTATGCGGTTGTGTCAGCAGCGCGACGCACATGCTTTGCCCATTCGGCGAGATGGTGATGGATTCCGGGGGCCAGTCCAACGCAAATTGACGCTCGACCAGACCATTGGTCAGGTTCACAACCACCAGAGCCTTGTCTCCGGAATCGCTCAGGTAGGCGTACGGTCTGGATGGGTCAAACACCACGCGGGTTGCCGGAAACGAGACGTTGAAGCTAGGATTGTCGTCCCTCCCGAAAGCGCTCCAGTTCAGAGCTGTCGTTGAAACAAAAAGACTCGTTAATACTAGACCCAATACATTTTTCATATTTCAAGATTCCCATTGAAATGGAAGGCGGCCCGAGGAATTTCGCCGTGCCAGGCGGCGACCAACCATAAGCCGTAGCAACCAAGACGAATGTGCGACCGTGGAACTTCCTTGCGCCACTTGCAAGACCTATTTTGAACTTTCGACAAGGGGACAGGAATTGCTGTTCATAAAGCAACAGACGGCGAGGTGGACGCGGGCTTGCTGGTTCCGGGGGTCATCGCGGGGCCCATTCACGTCAGCGGTCCCGCGCCGCTGACCATCGTTGTTGAGAAACCTTCAACGAAAGCTTCAACGATTTCTTCAATAGCCGAGTAGAAACCGTGTATGCGGTGGGTTAAGTCCGGCAGGTGGCGGATAGTGACAAATAGCGCTTGAACCCGCGTAAAACCGGCGTTAAAATGCCCCAGTAAATCAGGATATTGGGGCTGGCAGCCGGTGAAGGCTCCGTTCGATTCCGACCCTCGCCTCCATCTCCTTTTCCTAGGAAACGCGCAGGTTTTTCCCATTTACACCCTTATTTGCCAGCGGATTTGCCAGCAAAACCGTGCAGGCGACATCTACCGGAACGAATCGACTCGTATCCCCCGCTTACCCCCCTCGAAACGGCTACGAGTTTCGCCGAACTACGTTCAAACTCTCTTCTGGAATGGAGCCAGTCGTGAATCAGGCGTTCAGGTTGTATCGGCGAAACGGGATCTATTACTGCCACAACAATGAGACGGGGTAGCAGGAGAGCCTGCGTACGAGCGGCAAGGGTGATGCCAAACGTCTCGTGCATGCGAAGAATGAGGCCGCGTGCATGGGAACCCTCAACCTGCACATTGCTCGCGCCTACATGGTGGCGGTGGACCCGGAAATGCCTAAACGAACAGCCCCAGGGCTTTCGTAATCGCCAACTGCGGCCATTGCTTGCGCAGTTGCTCGGCCTCGCCGAATCCCAAATCCGCCCCGGACGCATGAGCTACGACCTGCGCCGCTTGCGCCTCCACGGACTCATCGAGCGCCTCCCCAAAACTCAGCGCTATCACCTCACCACCTTCGGCCTAAAGACCGCCCTGTTCTACAGCCGCACTTACCAGCGGCTCTTGCGCCGCGGACTCTCTGAACTGCACGATCCCTACCCCTTGCCAGCCTCCTCCCTGGCAGCCGACTACGCCAAATTCCAAAACGCTTTGGACGCTTACATCTCCGAAAAACTGGCCGCTTGAAACTTGATCTGCCTGCAACCAGTTCTAAGGTTCAAGGACTCTAGATTAGCGGAAACTGCGAAGGGCCATTTCGGGACCTCAGATCTACCGTCCCTTCGTCCGGCTTCCATTTTGTGAGCACTGTCTCACGAATATACTGGCGTTGGATCGTCGCGTCGGTGAGCACAGGAAATCAGTATGCTCGATCCGCCCAAAGCATTTGTCCGCGCGAGAGTAACCCTCCCGAAAACCACCAAAACCCTAACCATTCGCCCAGGAAATGACAGGAAATGACAGAGTTGAGGGTATGAGCTGCTCGCCTTATCCTCCCCGCCGATGAAACAGCCATTGTTGAATAAAGTCGCGATTGTAACGGGGGCGAGCCGGGGGATTGGCAGGGCCATTGCATTGAAACTTGCAGAGGACGGCGCGGCAGTGATGCTGGCGGCAAGGAATGCGGAGTTGCTAAAGGAGGCGGGGGCTGAGATCGAGAGCAAAGGAGGGAAGGCGGCCTGGCTGTCGCTGGATTTGCGGAAGCCAGGGGCGCCAGCGCTGCTGGTGGAGAAAACCATCGCAGTGCTGAGCGGGATTGATATCGTGGTGAACAATGCGGGGGCGACCAAGCGCGGGGATTTTCTAACTCTGAGCGAGGAAGACTGGACGGATGGCTTTGCGCTGAAGTTTTTCGGGGCGGTTCGGCCGGTGCGAGCGGCGTGGTCGATCCTGAAGCAGCGGAAGGGCTCGGTGGTGAACATCGCGGGTGTCGGAGGCCGGACACCCGGGGCACAGTTTACCATTGGCGGCTCGGTGAATGCGGCGATGCTTTCATTCACCAAGGCGATGGCGGATATGGGCGTGCGAGACGGGGTGCAGGTAAACGCGATCAATCCGGGGGCAGTGCGCACCGCGAGGTTGGTGACGAGACTGCAGACTTTATCGAACGAGAAAGGGATCAGTGCGACGGAGGCCGAGGCGCTGATGGTGGCAGACTCCGGCATTACGAAGATCGGTGAGCCGGAGGACGTCGCAAATCTGGTAGCATATATTGTTGCGTCGCAGAACCGATATCTGCATGGGGCGCTGATCGATCTGGATGGCGGNNACCGTCGTTGAAGTGATAGAAGTCCTTAATGCCCGACGGCCTCAACACTTCATCTCGCTCAGCCATCGGGAGGCCCCTGGGAGTTTTCCGACATCGGCCGTTTCTCATCTTCTGGATCGGCGCCTGCATCTCGAACACCGGTAATTGGACCGAGAACGCCGCCCAAAGTTGGGCCGTCACGAGCCAGACCATCGGCAATCCCCACCAGGGTCTTCTCGTCGAGATCTTGCAGTTTGCGGACTTCTGCCCCGTGCTCCTGCTCGCTCTGCTCGCCGGCGTAATCTCGGACCGGGTGAACCGGAAGGTTTGGTTAATCACCTTGCAGGCGTTGGCGTGTGCCCTCGGCGCGGGCCTTGCCGTGTCAGCATTCCTGGGGCGGGCGACGCCCTGGGTCGTTATCACCTTTACGTTTCTGGAGGGGATCATATGGGCTCTCAACGGCCCAGTCTTCCTTTCCGTCGTGCCCAGTCTGGTTCCACGCGCGGAACTGAGCCCGGCCCTCGCACTAAACTCCGTGCAGTTCAATATGGCGAGGCTGTGCGGTCCCATGTTGGCGGCGGCGCTGATTGGTACAATCGGTATCGCGGGCGCCTTCACCTTCAATGCCTGCACGTTCCTTCCGCTGTTGATCGCCTTGTTGCTCGCCATTCCGAACGCTCCAGCTCCATCCCGCTCCAAATCGGGCTCCATCTACGACGACATCCGTGAGGGCTTGAAATTCGTCTGGACGAGCCCCGGGACCCGTCGCCTGACCATCATGGGTATGGTCTTTATGTTTCTGGCCGCGCCGTTGCAGGGACTGCTGCCCGTGTTCGCGCAGAGCGTGCTCAAGGGCGGCCCAGGACTGTTTGGTCTGATGCTCTCAGCGATCGGCCTGGGTTCGATTCTCGGAGCCTACCTGCTCTCGTGTATTCCCGCCTACTACCCCCGCCACCACCTCATCCCGCTGGCCATGTGCGTCTTTGCCGCCATCGGACTGCTTTTCAGCCTCTCCACCACCCCTGCCTTGAGCCTGATCATCCTGGTCGCCAGCGGCTGCTTCTGGTTGCTGAGCCTGAATCCGAGCAACACCGCCAATCAACTCCTCGCCACGGATGCAAACCGAGGGCGGGTCCTGTCGGTCATGCTTCTAGCGCAACAAGGCGGGATGCCGCTCGGGCACCTGTTCGCGGGCTTTCTGACCCGTTATATGTCCCCGCCATGGGTGCTGCGGCTTATGCTCGGCGCGCTCCTGGTGGTAATGGTGGCCTTTCTTTTCGTGCGTGAGCCTGCAATCGATGCGATGCCGCACCGCAAGTTGGGCAAACTAACGTTTTGGGGCAATTTTTGGGAGGCCATCACCGCTCACTCTCACCGCCCAGCCTATCCGGCGGAGATCGGCGTTTCACATGAAAGGGAACGGACATCTGTGTAGCAAGTTTCTGCACCCGGTTGGTTTTCTGCCCTTCGGATCGGATCGTTCCGCAGCTCAAGTGAGCTCAAACAAGAGCTCCTGTGCATTTATTTTCATAGCGAACTGGAGCTTCGCAGAAGAATCTGATATCACTTCAACTAAAGCGTAAACCTCTCTTCCTCGAGGCGCCGTATCCTTTCCCGCAGCTCACGACGCCTGAGAAGCACATCTCCGTAGCTTTCGCTCCCAAGTCGTACCTAAATGTAGAGAATCCACGCGACCGAAATGGCCCCAGTGACCGCTTTCAGGCTCAGGGAAGCCCTGATTTGTTCTTCGTGCGAGACCAGATAGAGCCCTGGATAGCCCGCACGGATGTAGTTGATGATTTTGTTTCTCATTGATTTTGTATTGTTGTTTGAATCTGTTGATTGTTGATTGGTCTGATCAGATGACTTCGCGAGAGAGAGTGCTGACTGCCTTAGCTCACCAGCAGCCCGACCGAACGCCACGAGATTTCTGGGCGGAAGTGCCGGCGTGGAATCGCCTTCTGGGTCACACGGGATGCCGGGACAGAGAAGAATTACTGAGGAAACTGGGGATTGACATGCGCCATCTCAATGCCATCGAACCGAATGAGCGGGTATTCGGTGAGGGCGTTTACCAGAACTTCTGGGGCGAGCGCTACGTGTACCAATTGACGCCTTGGGGCCCTATGCGCGAAGACGTGCCCGGGGCGCTAGCTCATACGGAAAGCCTTCGGGAGCTTGAGAGCTTTGCGTGGCCAGAGCCGGGCCAGATGGATTACTCCAGGCTGGGTGAGCTCTGCCGGGCCTACGACGAGTTCGCTTTGGTTTATGGGTTCGCCGATGTCTGGCAAAGACCGGCCTTGGTGCGCGGGTGGGAAGGCATGTTTGTGGACATGGTGGAGCGTCCCGATTGGGTCCATTCTCTTTGCCGCCGATTCACCGCTTTCTACCGTGAAGATTACGACCGAGCGGCGGAAGCCACCGGAGGACGGATCGATCTTTACTTGCTCATCAGCGATCTGGGCAGCCAACACGGTCCGCTCCTTTCGTTGACTATGTTTCGCCAATTCGTTGCGCCTTACCTGAAGGAGATGATTGACCAAATCCACAGCCTTGGCGGACGGGTCCTGTTCCACTCCTGCGGCGCGATTGGACCTTTTATTCCAGAGTTGATCCAACTGGGCGTGGACGTGCTCGACCCGGTGCAGCCCATTGGAGCGGACATGGCTCCCAAGCGGTTGAAGGCCGACTTCGGCGATCGGTTGAGCTTCCACGGCGGCATTGACATGCAGCAACTCCTGCCCTTTGGGACGCCGGAACAAGTTCGTGCGGAGGCGCGCCGCTATTGTGCGATCCTGGGGAAGGATGGGGGGTATATTGTTGGTCCAGCTCACTTGTTCCAACCGGACGTGCCGCCAGAGAACGTCTTGGCAGTCTATTCGGAGGGCGCCTGAACTTAAGCTCTTGGACTGCTTGAGCGTGGCGATGAAGTCCTCTCATGCACGTTCAATAGGATACCACGTTTTGTTCGTGATTCGATTGGCCACCCGAGAGGTCCACATTGATGGCATTACCCTGAAACCAACGGGTCGTGGATGAAGCAGCTGGCTCGCAATCTGACCGATGATATGAACGGATTCTTAAACGGTTACCGTTACCTCCTTCGCGACTGGGCCAGGGTGTTTAGTGAGGAGTTCAGAATGGTCCTCCAGGCTGCTGGCGTCGAAACAGTTCGTCTGCCGGCGCGGTCTCCAAATTTGAATGCCTTCGCGGAACGATTTGTGAGGACCATCATGGAGTCCTGCCTGGAACGGCTCATTCTGATTGGAGAAAAGTTCTTGCGGCACTGCCTGGAAAACTACGTTGCTCAATTTCACAGCGAGAGGAGCCATCAGGATAAGGACCATGTGATTCTGTTTCCGGTGCCCGCAGACCGAGTTGGGCAGAGAGATGGACCGCTTTGGAAGCGAGAGCGACTGGGGGTGCTGCCGAGGTGCTACTATCGCGAGGCCGCATGACTTTCTTTGACCTTACGGTCTCTTCACGTTCACCTCCCAAAAGAAGGGAAAGCCAAAATGGCTCCTCAACCAGACTATCTATTGCAGAATCAGATTGTGCTTCGGTTTCGCTCGGCTGTTCCCAAGTATCGGTCTCAGTTTGTAAGTGTGCCGGAAGGGATTTGGAATCCAGGATTATCTCGGTTGGGCGCATCCGGGTTTCGTGCTGAGAATTGACAAGCGGGGGACATCCGCACAGTATCGATCCTATGAAAGAACGAAGGCGACTCGCTCATCCGCTGACCCGCAGAAGCTTCATCGAGAGGTCAACTCTGGCCGCTGCCAGCGCAATTGCGGCGATTTCGAGTGCCAGGGGTGCCCCCCATAAGCGTTAACTTGTACTG
>PLZQ01000393.1 GCA_003152225.1 Limisphaerales bacterium
GGGGCGCCTTTAGCGGCAGGGGAATACGCACTTCGATTTCCGTGCCGTCGTGCGGAGCGGATTTGACACTCAGAGCGCCGCCTGCGGAGGCAGCTCGCTCACGCATCCGGAGCAGCCCAAGGCCTTCCCTTTCTTTTCCGATAGCCGGGAGATCCGGGTCGAAGCCGATCCCGTCGTCCTTGATCGTCAACTGAATGAAGCCGTCCGGCTTTGTCAGGCGCAACGTGCGGGTGAATGAGCAACGTTGTGACATGCGCCCAGTCTCACCCGATGCGCGCATCATTTCAAGCTCAGACAAGCCACCGAACTGGAACTGGCCATTGCTGGTGCAGCCTGTCCCGCAGAGCGTCGGCGCCGCCGACGAGGGCAAGACTGCGCCACTTTTGTGCAGGCGACCCTGGATTGCGCTGCGCTTGTCTAGTGTGCTATGATCGGCCATTCAGTCGGCGGGCTGATGACGAATGCCCGGTTGGCAGCGTAGGCCAATATGGGCAGGCTCGCAGGCCTTTGCATGGCCGAGTTGAACGATATAGCCCTATGAAAGAACTCGATAATCCCAAGACCGGGAAGCGCGGCAAAACTGTCTCCTTCAGAGCGCGGTATGGCCAGTGCTCGCGGGACTACGTCCAACCTAAAAATCCCCGTACCGATGCCCAACGCCTGTGGCGTGCCGACATGGGGGACGTCTCGGCGGCGTGGGCTACCATCACCGAGGAGCAGCGCCTGGCCTGGATTGCCTCGGGGTCGCAGGTCCGCAAGAAGGACAGCTTGGGGCGGCGCTACTCGCTCACCGGGCAAGCGCATTTCGTCGGGATCAATAGCGCCCGCGTCCGCATTGGCCGGGAGATGCTGCTCGATCCGCCCCAGCCCGTGCTGTTCGACCCGAACCCGGTTGAAAAGCTTATCGTCAAAGTGGTCGGTGCCCATCTGAAACTCTACCTTAGCGTCTGTGAGCCGCTCACCGCGGACATCATGGTCTTTGGCGCGGCCCCGTGCAGCCCCGGCAGGATGAAGTGCCGCAAAGTCACCTACCTCGGCCTGCCGCCCGCACCCGTGCGCGGCCTGTGCGACATCACCAAGCTGTACCGCGATATGTTCGGCCTGCCCCCAATCGGTGCCCGCGTGTTCATCCGCGTCCGGCAACAATTGAACGGTTGGGAAAGTGGCGACCACGATTTCAGTGCCATCATTCTGCCCAAACCAGCGCTGGCGCCCAGCCGTCGGCGACCCTGAGCCCCCGTTGCCGACCCGCGTGCCCTAAGGATGCCCAAAGGGTGCCCTAAGGATGCCCTAAGGATGCTCCAAGGAGTCTCCCCAGGGTCTCCCGCGAGTTCCTCCAGAGTAACGCCAGCGTATCACCGGGCAATCGCAGGGGCAGGGAAGAAGTAAAAGCCTTTGGTCGGCTTCGGCTGCCTGAGTTACCGTCTGGGTTGCCGGATGGAAAACCCGCGCATCCCGCCCTACTTCTCCTGGCGTGGTTGAGGGGCCATTTCAAATATGTGCGTGCCCGGCGGGGGCTGAGCATTGGTCCGGGGCGGATGCGGGGCCATTTCAAAATACTGGGTTGGCGGGCTCGTTTCGACCAGTTCCGCAGCCGTGTAGCGGACGGTCCAGGTCTTGGCCCGCAGCATCGGCTCCTTGATGCGCACTGACGCCAGCACCGCCCGGGTGTGAACGAGGTTGGTAACCACGGTTGGCTTATGGCCAGCCACCAACCTGGACACGCTCACCTTGCCGATCTTGCCGTCCTGGCCGACTGCCAGTTCCAAGTCCGCGTCAAAGGCCCGGGTCAGATCCTCAAGCAGGGCGCTGGCGACGCGCTTGCCCAATTCGCGTTTCAGGATGGCTCTGGCTGCGGCCGCGGTGTTGCGTGCCTGCGCGACCTCCTCTTTGCTGAAGCTGGCTTCGCAGATCGTGCTCTTAAGCTCGGGGACCGTCAGTTGCCGGATGATCTGCGCCGGTATCGCCACGGACTGGTTAGCGGCCGGGTTGAACACCTCGCCGGAGTTCCACTGTCCGCGTTCGCCGAAGACGATGCGGACTTGGAGGGACGCGGGCGCGGGCAACAGGGCGGCGAGGTCCGGCAACAGCTTCTCCTGCAAGATGGCCTTCTGCTGATTGCCCAAGTTTACGATCGGCGGTGGCGGGGGATCAATCACAGTTCGGGTGGTCACGGAGGAGTAGCGGGAGCACGAGGTGGTGGCGGCCAACGTCAACGAGGATACCAGCACCGCCGCGGCGTCCTGTTGCCACATCCCCGATCGCCTGGTCACCGGCTGCGATGACCGGCTGATCTTGTTCACCAACCCATCGGCCTCGGTCGTAAACCGCCCGTTGTCGCGCCGAACCCGGGCGGCCAGCCGACGCAGAAACTCATTCCGGTCCGCCGGACCGCTGAACCCGCGGGCCGCCGCCTCGACAATCTCCTCCAGGTAATCACACGAGTTGGCGTTCACCCGGCGCACGAAGTCTTTGGCCCGCTGGCGCAATGGCACGGGGCAGCCCCAGAAGTGATCGAGCACCTGACACTCGAAATCCACACGCATCGTCAGGTGATGCACGCAATTGTCGCCAAAGTGCCGGCCCGCCAAGCCGACATACATGAGCTCGAACGCCTCCTGCGCGCGCTCGTCGCGGATGCAATAGCCGTAGCCCCAATAGTCCCCCAGCAACCGGCCCTCCCGCCGCAGCTTCAGTTCCAGCGGCGTGCCCGCATAGATCTCCGTGCGGCAGAAGTTCATGGGGTTGCCGCAGTGGCTGCGCAGGAAAGCCACGTTGGCGCGGAAATCCTCCAGCGTGGAATCAGGATTGAGCAGCAGCAGGTTGAAGCAGGCGTGCAGGTCGAGGCGATTCACGATTTCCAGGGCGCGCTCGTTCTGGCCCGGCGTCTGCCCACGGCCAAGCCGGCGCAGCGAATCGGCGGTGCCGGCCTCGATCCCCAGGAACACGCGGAACAGCCCGAACTCCTTGAGGAACGCAAACGTCTCCTCGTCCACCGTGTCCGGCCGGCTCTTGACCGCAAAAGCGATCCGTTCCACGCCGCGTGCCTGCAACTCGCCCCGCAGCCGCCAGAAGCGCCGCAACGACTGGCGCCGGTCGGGCAGGAAGAAGTTGTCGTCGTGGAAGTTGAAGATGCGGTAGCCGCGCGCGTAGAGACCAGCCATCTCTTCGGCAATGGCTGCGGGCTCACGCAGCCGCAGCCGCGCCCCGCCACAGAGCCGGTGCCAGGCGGCGATGGAACAGAACGCGCACGCATGCGTGCAGCCCCGCGACCCCAGCATGTTGGCCACCGGCAACCCCAGGTAACTGTCCGGCGGCTCCAGGCGAGTCGGGAGGGGCAGCCGATCCAGGTCCGGCGGTTTCTCGGCGGGAGCATTGCGGCGGACCGCGCCGCCCCCATTGCGCCAAACCAGCCCGCGAACTGCTGACAGCGAATCCAAGCGCTCCGCCAGCGCGCACATGAGTTCCTCCCCTTCCCCGATCGCAACCGAGTTGAACGCCGCCACATCGCGCAGCAGCGCCTCGGCGTTGAACGCGGCAAAATGCCCGCCCGCCACGAGGTGTCCGCGGAACCCCAGCTCGCGGCAACGCCGGGCCAGCGCCGCGAACTCAGTGGCCCGATAAGTAAACACCATCGAGAACCCCGCCAGCCCGGCTCCTGAACGGGCGAGGCCTTCCGCCGCCGCCTCGGTATCCGCTTCCGAGTTAAAGGTGATTTGGCTAACGCTGTGTCCCCGTGCCTCGAGGGCGGCGCGGATGTAACGTAACGCCAGGTTCTCCTCACATTCAGCTCCTACCAGCGCGATCTTCATAGCGTCAGAGTATCAGACGAGAACCCCACCCAAAAGCTCCGAAAACTTCTACCGGCACGGTGCCACCCGTTCGCCACGCTTTACCGGTGCATTCCCCACACTTTGTCCTCGGAATCTTTTGCCAATCAAATCGTGCTGAGATGGCTTTGGGTGGCTTCCGAGGTGCCTTTTCCCTCCGGAGCACCATCGTGGCCACACGCCGGCGAACTGCTCCGTCCAGCCGAGTCGGCGACCTGGTCGCTGGGCGGCCAAGCCAGCGGGAGCCGCATTCCATCGAACGCAAGAAATACCGATGCCCCTGGCGTGACCTTCAGACAGTCGTAATCAATGACTCCGCGCAGAGTGTCAGTTGCCTGCTGTGATTGAACGCCCTTCCGCGCCATCGCTTGGTCTATTCAACGCAGGTTGGTTTTCCCTAGCCGAAAGGGGCGGTTTTCTGGGCAGAGGTACGGACTTCTTTTGTCCTTTAGATTCTAGCGTAGGGCGCGTGGTTTGCTCTTTCATTACGTGTGGTCGGTGCCCCTGCTGGGGGTTGTTGATGCGTCGGGCTAGCGCAGCCAGAACGGCAGCAGCCTTCCGAGATACCTTGTTCTTAGTGCATCGAAGGACGGTGTTAAACCCCCATTCCTCGAAAGAAACCCCCTCCGAAAGGAGCGACTCGATTTCATGGATTGCCGTAGTTGCGTCTTCTTTCTTGAGAAGCGCAAGAAGCGCCCTGAACAAAAGGAGAACAATCGTGAATTCGTTCTTTCGCCCTTTGTTCAACGACTGCGCGAGCTTCAATGTCTTGGACGCATCCGGAAGCTGGCTGGTAGCCAACAAGAACTCGACGTAGTTAGCGAGGTGGTTAACGCTCTTTGGGTCAAGGTCCACAGCCTTTCGGTAGAGCCGATCTGCTTCAGCCGCGTTCTTGCAGACCTCCCATTGAAAGATGGCGAAATTGCCGTGGAGTTCCGCGCTCTTCGGGTAATGCTGTAATCCTTGCCTGTAAACGGCCTCCTGCCGTGCTGCATCCTTCTCCAGGCGAGCCTTCTGCTCCCACGCCCACCACCCACCCGACCTTTCAAATGTCGCGGCGAGTGCTTTCGTTACAGACGGGTATTTGACTGTATCCAATTTTTGGATACGATCGCGGTAGCGTTCGGCGCGCTTCACGGCGCGGCTTTCGATTTCCTCGTCCATGAGAGCGATTCCCATCTTCTCGCCGAGTAATACCATCAGCAGATCAAAGTCTGGGACGGGCACAAGGACGCCGTTGAGATCGGTTACGACGTTGAGAATTCGTTCGCTCGGCTTTCCTCCTTCGTAATAGCACCAGATCAGTTGGCCCTTGATGTCCTCCGGTTGCAGCGATTCCAGGAGATCCATGAGTGTGTCGTCATTCCCACCGTACCCGATGAAGACAGGCGTGTAATGAAGAAGTAACGCCCGCAGGGCTGTCCCCCATGCGTCATGCATGCGGCGCAAGCTCCGAGGGTCGTTTTGTGGGCCGAGAAGAAGGTCCCGATGAATCTTGCAGATCAGGGGTCGCCGCATGGCGACTCGAACAAACGTAGTGAGCGATTCATGTCCACACACGAATGGAAACGTGTCTGTATAGATGGACAGAGCATCAGCGACCAAGTTGTCAAAATTCGTTGTGATCACGACGTTGTGCCGAGGAGGATCAGCGGCCAGTGCGGCTCCCAAGATTGAGTACCCAGGACTAGGATCCTTCCCGGACATTACACTCTCCAGGAAAGCGTAGCCTTCCTCAGGGTATTCACGAAAGCAACGCTCATAGATTTTAGGATAGAAGCAAGCGCGGTCTGCATATTTAAACTCAGGTATTCCCAATCGTTCCGCTGTCGCCCACTTTTCTATTGGCGTTTTGCTGCCGTCCTCTCGGACGTGTATCGTCTTAAGCCATCTATCGACCAATTCAGCTCCCAGTGGAACGCCGGAGGCATACGAAGCGCCGGCCCCAAGCACCCACACGAATTTCTGGTCGAGCATCTTGTGGTGGACGAAGTCGAAGTGCTCGACAAAGCCGTCCAGCGTCCATTCAGTTGGCGTGTTATTCATGGCATTCGTCTTCGATTGCTTAACTCATGGCCTCTCTGGAGCAGAGCCTCGATCAGGTTCTCGTCCGATGAGCCAGCTAAACCTTACGCTGGTTAAGCGGCAGGTTCCCTGCCCAACAAAAACTGGTGATGGTTCTTCTGTCATCACGGACCCTCGAGTGAATAGTGAAGGGGAGGGGGTGGAATGTCACGCCAAATCGGAAGGGGAGGAAGGGGCGAACAGCACCCGCCCTATGCCTGCGTGCACTTGTGTTCCCGCGTGACTCGGGTCCGGGTGATATCTCAAACGGCATGGACGCGTTCCAGCGCGTTCCACTTGTAACCGTTAGGTATTCGAGGGACGGGGTGGGACGCGTCCTTACCAGTTCGGCTCTAGCCCTTAAACCAGCGATCAGCTCGTGTGCCCCCTCGGTGGGCATGGAACCGCTTTCAACGGGCTTCACGGTCCTTCTCCGACGCCTTCGCAGCGTAGGAGCGCTGCCCCTTTTCCCTCGGCGGTCCAACGCTATGCTGATTGGCGCAATCCTTTCTGTGAATGAACCGCCATGCGAAGCGTTTGGAGTGCGACCAGCTTGCTGGCGCTGTCGTGAGGCGTGGGACGGGCCGAAAGCGGGAGCAAACTCCATGCACTCCAAACGCTTCGCGCAGTACGGTTGCGGCTTTGCTGTGCTTTGCTTAAAGTGCCGTTATGAAGCCTAACACTGACAAGATTGACGACGCTGTGCTGGCTCTGCTGCACCTGACCAGCTTCACCGAGGGAAAGGGCGAACTCGCCTTCACCCGCGCCTGGAAGGGGCACGACTGGGAAGCACTCGATCGGCTCCATCAAAAGGGCCTGATCTCTGATCCCAAAAACAAGAATAAATCCGTCGCGCTATCCAAGGAGGGCAGTGCGAAAGCCGAAGCGTTATTCCAGCGGCTCTTTTGCGACTAGGGTTTAACTTTGCCGGTCGAAGCCTCGTCGCGGTCAACGAACTCGATCACATCGGCGGTGATCGTGAGTTTGGGGACCGAAAACAGGATGAGGTACAGAGTGGATTTGTCCTCCAGCTCGTTGGTGAGGGCTACGGCCTTGCCTGTCAGAGGCTGGTCCACGGAGGCGTAGAGTTTTGAGCGAGCGGTGGAGTGATGCGGGCTGGCAAACGGGAAGATGCCCAGCAATTTGAATCCATGACTCGTCCCCATGGCGCCCGGCTTGATCATTCGGTAGTTCTTCCCGTTGAGGGCGACGGCGGTGGTGGTGCTTTGCCCGCGCAATTCGACGCGCGATGAGGAGCATCCACTGGCGGCCAAAAGCAGCGCCAGACCGGTGGCAGCGAAGCCCAGACTTTTGCAGATAGTTTTAGGGTGCATAGAGGGGAGCTGAGGGTGAGTTAAACCGTCGGCCAACGCGCTGGGGAGGGGGATGAGGAAAGGGCTCTGCGGGGAGCCCCACCCCAGATCCAGGGAACTCTCGATAAGGATTCGCATCCATCCACGCGGCCTACGGCGATGTTTAGGCCCGCATCATACAAATCGGGCTGCCGGTGTCAAGGCTCAATATCAGGCAGCTTTGCGCTGGGGCGCGTCTGAAACGCTGTCCCCGCTCTGTTCCATGGCGGCGGTGTCAAGATGCAGCGGGCGCCAGACGTGCGCATCGCGGATTCGTCTGCGGGGGTAGCGGTGGTTAATCATTTCTCAGTCGGCGAGGCGCGAGGCGCTTAGCGGGAGTTGCTTGAGCGAGTTATCAATTGAGAGCGACGTTGGTTTTGGCATGGGGGTAGAGTTCATGCCAGCGACCGTTGCGCCAGAAGGTTTCCAGGCACAGGAGGGCTTCATCCCCTGCCGTGGTCCAGAACTGGCCGGTGCGTTTGAAGCGGCACTGGTACTGGCGGCAGGTGGACTCAATGGCGCCCGAACCCAAAGGCTGGTTGGCGAGTTTGAGTTGCTCCGCCGTGGCGGTGCCGGCCACAACGGCCTCTCTGGCGGCGATGACTTCCTTGTATTTCATCCGGTGAGCATTGTGCTCAAAGTATTCAATTTGGGTTTGGAGTTTCTTCTGTTGGGCCTCCAGGAGACGGGGTTTGAGTTCGGTCAGGTTGACGATGAGGGCGGAGGTTTGGTCGTTGCGAACCTGTTGGAGCAGCGGCTTTACCCAAGCGCAGGCTTCGGGTGTGCCCCGTCCGTGGAGATCGTGAGCCACCGCTCAGAGATGTTCTTCGGCGTGCCAGAGGTCCAACTGTTGACGGGCGTCGGGGAAGCGGTCCTTGACCAGGTTCCAAATCCACACGGCACCGTCAGCGATGACCAGCACTTGCTGGGCTTGGCCTAAACCGCGTTGGAGGGCCTCCCGATAGAGCTGAGGCAGAAGGGCTTCCAGGCCCAGGCGGGTGGCGACGTAACCGCGCTGGGTGATCACCGCTCGCTGGCCGGCGGTCTGGCCCCGGTGGTCCAAACGAAAGACCGTGGCCATGTAAACCCAGTGCCAGCGTTCGACTTTTTTGCCCTGCTCCCGCAGCGCTTGAGTCTGGCCCCAGTCATCGCGCTCGCGGATGTTCCAGGCGTCGATTTCGATGACCAGGGTGAAGGGCTGACTGGGCGGTCCCTCGGTATCGCGGCCCAGCTTCTGCAAGCCTTCCCAGGTGTCCAGTTGCGCCAGGCTTTCCGCGCGCCGGGCTTGGGCTTTGAGTCCCTGGCGGTGGGCCTCGCGGTCGAGCCGACAGCGGGACAAGTCCAGTCCCAGGCGCTGGGCCACGGCGACGGCCTGCTCGGGCGGCATCTTGGTGACCAGCAGGCCCGAGATTTCCTGCACGTAAGGGGAAGCGGGAGCATTGCTGGCCAACCCCAAGGCATGGTCGGCGGGAAACTGCCAGACTTCGCATTGGGGGCACCAGCCATAGCGGCGCCAGATGGCCAGGCGGCCGAAGCGCGAGTCGATGGCGCGNNGCTTCTTCAATGTGCCCCAGATTTTGTTCCGGATGCTGCTGGATGGTTTGCAGGCGCGCCTCGAAGTCGGTGCGCCAAGCCTGCAGTTCGGCGTCGGTGAGTTGGCCCTTGGTGAGAGCGGCGGCCGCTGTGGCCGCCGCAGCCCGGGCGGCGCCTTTGGCCATAATTTCCTCGGTCAGGCGTTGAGTGGGTGCCGTTTGGCTTTGGCGGGCCAAGGCGCGGCGAACTTGGCGTGTGGGTTTCTCAGTGAGGGTCATGGAGGATGGATGGGTTGGGGTTAGTCAATGGGCTGGGGTTGAGCGAGTCGCCTTGCAGCCTTTGCTCAAAGCGCGGGTGCAGGGGATAAAGATAAACGTCTTTGATAGGCAGTCGGTAGGGTCGGCCATCCGGGCGGTTCTGTCGGCTGCGACCCTTGGTTTGGCCAACGCGCCGCCAGTTGGCAGCCCGGTAGCAACTGCCGGCAAAGCGGTCGCGTTGGACAAAGGTTTCCAACAGATAAATGGGATGGCCGTATTTACATTGCCAATCGCGGCTCAACCGCCGGGGGATGCGGCTCAACAGGTGGCTGGCCAGCGAGGGCACTCGTACCCAGGGCGCAATCAAGAAACGCGAATTGTTGGCGATCAGACGCAGGCCTTGGCCACGCGTAGCGGCGTCCCAGCCGATATACTCATCCCGGTCGGCACACTGCCAAGCCGCCGCGCCGAAGAGCACGCAAGCCAGGGGCCGTCCTTGATGGTCGCTCACCAGATATTGGAGGTTTTCCCCCACCGGACTTCGGTAACTCAAATAATGATGCCAGTGCAGCAGATTTTCAAAGAGGGCGCGTTGGGGGGTGCCTGCCAGCGTGCTAACTTCACTGATCTCCAGCGGGAGCAATGTCCCCAAGTCTGCCAGCAACGGCGACTCCGGGACCAGACCCTGGGGTGTCAGCATCCGCTTGTGACGCATGCGATTGGAGGGAACCTGTCGGCGCGGCGGCAAAGCGATCCAACCGCGCTTTTCCAATTTGAGCAACAACGTCCGGGCGGCCATGTCTTTGAGTTGGCCGACTGGGTTACGCCAGTTCCAGAGCGTGGCCAAATGCTGGCTCAAACGGCGGCGACTCCAGTTCGGATGCGCGGCCAACAATTGGCGAACTTGCTCCAGATCGGTCAGGGCAATGTGCCGCCCTTGGATGACG
>PLZQ01000026.1 GCA_003152225.1 Limisphaerales bacterium
CGGAACCACCTGAGCAGACGAGTGCCGGTTATCGGCGCGCACACCGTGACGGAAGTGGCGTTTCGGCTTCTGGCCCGGCACGGCCTCTCCCGGAATGACATTGATTGGTGGGCGGTCCATCCGGGCGGTACGGTCGTGCTGGCCCAAGTCGCCAAGGAATTGGAACTTACCGGCGAGGCCCTGCGCTTTTCTTACCACGTCTTCGAGAACTATGGCAATATGTCGTCACCGTCCGTCCTGTTTGTCTTGCGGGAGATCCTGGATAGCGGCCGGCCACAACCCGGCCAAAAAGGGATGCTCCTCACGTTCGGCGCCGGTTTTTCCGCTTTCGCGGCGCTCATTGAATTCGCGCCGCTTGAACCAAGGTGACTGATCATGCGCTCGTTGCCACACACTGAGCGACGATGCCCAGCAAGACCTTCATGGCGGCGCTCGCGTCGAAGGCGCGCACGGAGATCAGGAGCGCGAGGTCTTCGCCCCGGAGTTAGGTCTGTCAAGCCTCCGGCTTGCGCGCGCGGTAAGGAAGCAGTCCGCTGGCTGCGGGCATGGCACACCCTAGCGCCTCCATATGCTCTGGTTCGCGCTTCGCGCCTGCGGTGAGAAAGGAGAACACAAACAGCCGCGTCCCTTGTCGGCTGCGCGTTCAACACAACCACGAAGCGCGCACCGTCGCACAGTCCTTCTTTGTCGAGCGCTGGTCGCCGCGCGCGGATGCTGACGCGCGCGCAGGCCAGCACCGCAAAGTATGCCGCTTCGCGGAAAATGATTGGACGCGCCGCTGACGCGGCCAAGGCGGCTACGTGGCGCATCTACCAGTACACGCGCTCGCAAGCCGTCGCCGACGGCTTCCAGATCGAAGTCACAAAGACCGCCGGGGAAGCGGGAAACCGGCACGAGGTTGCTCACCGTGGCTGTAATCATATTGGTCACCACCGGCTCCCGGGCTGCGTACCCACCCCCGGCACAAAATCAGACCTCCACGAGTGGATAACGCCATTAGGCGATTCGTACGCCGCACACGAATTGCCTGCTTTACCCTCGGCTTAGCTCTGAGGATTATGCCTGCATGATCTTCGGGATAGCCGCTACCAAGTCAGCAGTCGTGATTGCCGAGACGAAGGGGACGGGGAACAAGTTCGCGATCACCGCAATTAGGTCGATTCCGTTTGAGGTCCAATCTGGAGACCATTTGGCCGAATTGCTACGATGCCTCACCACCATCTTCGGCCGCGGTGCCCGGGGCGCTAGTTTAACCATCGCGCTGTTGAAATGTTCCTCCGGGCGGTTTGGTTCTTGTCTTGAGGCCATTAAGGCTGAGGCGATCACCGAACTCGCGGCTTCTCAAAAAGGCTTGCACGTCGTGAAGGTTGCGCCCCAGAGTCTCAAACGGAAGCTCGGTTGTGCGGCGGAACAAAAGTGGCGAGACCGTGCGGCGAAACTCTTCAATCCCGACGGCAAGCGCCAGAACTGGTCAAAAGGAGCAGCCGGAGCAGCTGCGGTCGCTTTTACGGTCGCTGTGGACTGATGTCAAATTGAGCCGTCCTCCCGAAGCATTTCCGGTTGATTATGTTCCGGCAGGCAATAGGCTTGTTTTGTGAGCAAGGCCTTTACCCGCGAGCCGGATTCTGGTGCGGAGGAGATTCCGGCCTTTCGGCCCCAGCTTCCACCCGGCACCAGGAATTTCATCACTCGGGTGGGTGCGGATGGGCTGAGACAGCGCCTAACCGATCTGCTCGAAAGGAAGCAGGCATTGGGGACCAGGAGCATCGAGGCAAGTGCAACGGTGGAAGCTGACCTGAGGAAGCTCGAATCGGCCATCCGTAGGCTCCAGCAGACACTGGCTTCGGTTGTCGTCGCGGAAATTCCCGCCGATCAAGAGAAAGTCGCTTTTGGCGCTACAGTCACGGTCCGGCACGGGAACGGGGCGGAAGCAGCATACCAAATCGTGGGGGTCGAAGAGGCAGACCCTGAACGCGGGTCAATTAGTTGGATTTCGCCGCTGGCGCGGGCGCTGCTTTTGCGGAGAGCGGGTGACACGGTTCGGTTTCGCTCGCCAGCAGGAGATGAGGAATTGGCGATCATGACAGTGCGCTATTCAGGGGGTTCGTCTTGACGAAGATTCTTAGCCCCTAGGGGGAGGGCAGCCGGAGGCTTAACGGGCGTTCATCTACGCGAGCACTGCGGGTATTAACCAGCGCTCCGCGAAGCTCCGAGCCAGTTCTGCGATATGACTCACAGCGGAGCGTTTGATGAAACAGTCAGTGGCCCCAAGCAGCCGAGCGGTGTCCTTGTCTATCAGACCCACCGAGGAGGTGTAAATCATCACGGGCAGGGAGGAGAACTGAGGTTGCTGGCGAATCCAGCTCAATACGTCGAAACCGGATTTCTTGGGGAGGTTCAGGTCGAGGAGGACGAGCGCGGGCAGAGGATGCTGGCTACGGTCGGCGAAAGGACCGTTGCCGGCGAGGTAATCTATGGCTTGGGCGCCGTCCACAGCAACGTGGATCGAATTCGTCAGGCCCGCGCGCGTGAAGGCAATGCGAAGGAGAAGGACGTCGGTTGCTGCACACGATCCCGTCCCTCCGTCGTGGGGGCGAGGTCCTGCAGGATGCCGGTCGGGAAGGGGAACGCGTGGACGATAAACGGCTGGGCGCCCCATGGGGAAAAGGGGATGCCGAGGGTCAGGCTGAGATCCCAGCAAGTTCGGATTTTACCCACGCCTGCGGAGCCAACGTCTCCGCTCAGGTAAGCCATCAGGCGCGTGCGGTTAGTCCCGAGCCACTCACTCTCGCCGCCAAGTCTCACGCCGTCACGGCCCTTGCCGCTACCAAGGCCCGCGCTGTCATTCGGTCTGCTGCTCACGTTCGCTCCCCCACCCATCACCCAATGCTTGCCCCCTTTACCGCGCCGAGGAAACACCGCAGACATTTCCCCCGGAGCAAGTTGCCGAATCACATTTCCGATGTTACGGGTTTTTAGGCGGTTTAATGACCGCCTCATTTATGGACCAGGCCAACGTTGAAAGTGAAACGCAAGAAACCGAAACTGGACTGCCCGCGACGCCAAACCAGGGTGCGACACTGGTCCGCGAGGTCGTCCAGGGGCGCTCGATAATCTCCTCGCCAGCGTCGGGGCCGCCGGAGCTTCCGGCGGTGAATCCGCATCTCCTGTTGGACACAGACATAAAGTTGTTCCAACAGGGAACTCATTGCCGCCTGCAAGAGAAGTTGGGTGCGCACTCCGTGAAGGTGAAGGGTGTTTCCGGGGTTCAATTCGCCGTCTGGGCGCCCAACGCGGAGCGGGTCAGCGTCATGGGCGAGTTCAACCAATGGGACCGTAAGAGCCATCCGCTGCGCTCAGTCGGCGATTGCGGGATTTGGGAAGGCTTCGTTCCCGGAGCCAGGCCCGGGTCGTGCTACAAGTATTTCATCCAATCGCGATATGAGGGTTATCGCGCGGAGAAGGCCGACCCGTTTGCGCTCCGCGCCGAATTGCCGCCCAGAAGCGCCTCCATCATCTGGGACCTCAACTATGCCTGGGGCGATAGTGTGTGGATGAAAGAGCGAGCACGCCACAATGCGCTGGATGCGCCGATTTCCA
>PLZQ01000044.1 GCA_003152225.1 Limisphaerales bacterium
CGCGGCACCAGTGAGGCTGGTCGTTAGCCATTTGCGTATGTCATTTCCGCGAACACACCACTTGGCCGTGCTCTTGGCGATAAGCGCTTTCTCAGCATCCGCTGGGGAGTTGGTGCTCACCAATCAACCGGCAGCTGCGGAGATCGTCCGCTTCGAGGTGGCGAGGATGCCTCCGAAGAGCGAGGTATGGCGCCAGATGCCGCGAGCAGATGGCGACTTTGTTTTGTCAGTAATTCGAGACCTGAAGGAGTGGCATCCCAAATGGGATGCGTCGGGTGGACCTGATTACATCGTGCCGCCGCCAAAGGGTCCTATCGTGCGTGCTGTTACAAAGAGCGGCGGTCATTATTATGTCATGTTTGCCGCTCGCGCTGAGTTCGTCTGGGTCGGAAGTCGTCTTCTAGAGGTTCCGGGCTCGACTTCTACGCAGATCGTCCAGAGGGTGGAGAAGGCATTGCGGAAATGACGCTGGCTAACTTTTCGGTCGAGCGAATGGCGGCGGAGCGCACTCGTTTGCGGACTCGGACGCTCGTGGTCCGCCGCCATCGCTCACCTCTGCGGCCAAATCCATAGCATGACCCTTCGCGTAAAATGGGCCATTAGCTTTCTGCTGGGCGGTGCAATACTGGTCGCCCTTTTCGTTGTCCTTTGGCTGGTAATACCGTTCGAGCGTTGTGTGTTAGTCGTCAAGCACATCGAACTTACAGGCTGGAGCAGCTATTGGGACGGCGGGTCTCGGAGTTTTACATTCAGGCTGCCGGGCTGGCGTTCCATAGTCGTGTTTGTGCCCCACAGAAATGCGACCCTTGGCGGCAATCCAGATTTCCAAGAGATTTGGCTCGGGCCGAACAAGACAGCAATGCGCCAAGTATGCATAAAGCCCGGTTCTGCCTTGGAGACCCACCTCCTGACCCTCCTGCGGACAGCGAGCGTCAAGGAGAACCGAGAGGCCAGCTTAACCAACTGGCCCTGGGCACCCGCGCCCAAGGATTTAGAATGGCTTGCTGCGAGAATTGAAGATAGGAAATCGAAATGGTGAGCGGGCCGAATCAGGTCGGCGGGAGGATTGACCTCCCGGCTCTCACACCACCTGACATCCAGACCAGTGCGGGCGCATTCGCCAGCGGAGAACTGCCAGCAGAGCGAGAAGCTCGATCAAGATGGGAGCGGTGAAAGCCAGCAGGATTGCCATGGCGGCGCGATACTCTGAAAGCGGATGGCTGGCGAGCAACATGTTAACCAGCGGGACAAGCATCAGCACCAGCGCAACCGCGCTCACGACGACACCAGCGCGGCACAGCCGGAGCAGGAGCAGGGCACCAGCACCTCAACCGGCCCAACTGGCATTCGAAGCACGCCAGGTTGTGGCGTTTCCTCTCCGCCAGTCCTGCCCACGCCGCCAACTGGTAAACTTTACCAGTTGCCGAGCGCGTAAACTGATCTCCGAGATCAGTTGATGCCGCTGGCTGGTCACAAAACGATTGGCAGACGCCGCACATGGCCGAGTCGCCCACTGCGCAATCCCAGGCGGGGCGAACTGTCCAAAATGGACAGTTGTCTGCAAATGCAGACACCAGTGGCAGCCCCGCCCCCTCATCAGGCTAAACCCCGCACAGGCTCAAGCTCGTCCACCAGGCTGTTGGTGCGATCTTGCAGGCTCGATCGCAGATGCGGCTGGGTTTCAGCAGCCCATTTGGAACGGTTTGGAACCGGTTCGTAATCGACCGCCGTAAAGTGACTGTATGGGTGCCCAATCTGGCGTTTTACGGCGCGGCCTGGAAGATGGCGGTGCTCCATGCCTCCTTTAACTATCCCCCAATGGGACAGCGCCGGTCTGCTCTGGCAAGCTGTCGGCGCTCTGGATATTCTCCGCCTCGTGCCAGCACACGACAATGGCTCCATCCAGCTATACCAAGCGTCCCTCACGACGCGGGAACAGCGCGAGCTTGGACGTGCCGAGCGCACGATTGCCCGAGGACTCAATTCGTTCTTGGAGGTCGGGCTTGCACTCAAGGCAATCCGCGACCAGCGCCTCTATTGCCAGCAATACGACACCTTCGAGGAATACTGCATCCGGCGCTGGGACTTCAGCCGCATCCGCGCCTACCAGATTTGTGCGGCTTCAGAAGTCGTCGCGGATTTGTCAACAATTGTTAACATCCCGCTGCCGGGAAACGAAGCGCAGGCCCGCCCAATGGCGTGCCTAAAGACGGCGAAGCACAGAAGACGGGCGTGGCGGATGGCGCGGAGCCGTAGCGCCTGAGCCAGTGGGTGTAGGATTTTTCGGTGTTGATTGAGAGGTGTTGGAGTGCACAAACCTCTCGCATTAAACGAGTTGCGTGTTGAATTTGCATGCCCTGATATACAAACGGCTGACCTTCGGAGGCGACTTGTATCGACGGGGGTGGGTATTTTTGGGTGTTGACTGAGAGGTGCCAAGGGACGTAACCTGCTTCTATGAAAGGGTTTGAGTGGCGAATTTGCACGCTTCAATATACGGACGGCCCGTTGTATAATCACAGTTGGGCCCCCGTATGCCGTTGAATAAATGAAATCGCTGCCACCCATTGCTTTTTTGTTGTTGCTCGTGTCGCTCCCGTCCTGTGCCATCCGGCAACCGTCGCAACTTCTGCCGGGCGTGACCTATTACGATGGCCCAGAGAAACTCACCGGAACGCTAACCTTCCTCTTGCAGCATGACATCAGATCGACCAATTCGAACAGCTCGGCATCTATTTACGAGTTCGATCTAGCGGACAAGCAACTGCGGAAGGTAACCGAGTCGCCCACGGGGCTTTTCGTCCCACCAGAGCAGGGCGACCTTTTTTGCGTGGTTTACGGCCCGTTCGATCCGTCGGGCAGAGGGAACACCAACGCCTTCATTTATGCCGAGGCCACGAGGCAGAGTCGAATTGTGCGCTTGGAGAGCGCTCCTGAAACCACAATAATCTCCGGCGGGCATGTGTTCTTCAGGCTGGAGGACCCTCATGGCAAGCGTCTCATCGATTACGAGTTTGCTCTCGACCAGAAACGCCCTGCCGACTTTTCAGACGCCAGATGGCAGAAGAGGTCGGACGCCCAATCTGACTACAGAGCCTTCAACGGCAGTCACATCTTCTTTGAGGGTAGCGGCTCGCCTGCTCAAGGATTCATGCTGGTGTCTTCACCCCTGAGCTGCTTCGAGACGGAGTTCCAGGACCCGGGAGGCAAGAAGGTCAAAGTGCTAAAGAGGTTCTCCCGGCTGGCGGCATTAGGTGGTGCTTCCTATTTACTGAACCACATGTCGCCGGATGGTCATTACGCCGTGGTCAGACTCGATGAGCCAACGGTGCCCAAGACAATGGAACAGTCCGGCTGGGCGAGGACCTACTACGCTGTTGACGTATCGACCGGTAAGATCAGGGTTCTCCTCAAGGAAAATGTGGACCACACCACTTGCGGCTCCATGTCGGGGGTGTGGTGGGCAGGGAGCATAAAGTGAAGGCACGGCCCAACCAGCTCGCTTCAGCCAACAGCCGCCGTCCCTATTGCTTTGGACGTCTGGGCGAGAGTCGCTGCTCCCCCGTGCTGTCGGGCCTTGGCTGCCCGGCGGCTGTGGCTGATCGAGGTCGTTGGGCGACACGTGGCGCCGCGCACGGCTGCTTTAAGTTATACGAGAACGCACAGCCTAGGTGTCTCTGTCTTGGGATACGTTTCGCGATATGAAGACATGCTTGAATAGAAAGATAACGTCTGCCGCCGCAGGGCTTGTGGCTGTAGCGCTCTGGTGCGCCTACTCCCTCGGCTATCATCACGGTGGGCAGAACGAACGAGGGCTCTGGGAGTCAACCTTGCAGCTTACTCAGCATCCGGATCACAGCGGCGATGGAGCTCGACTCCAAACGCGTGAAGTCTACACGAACCCACATCACGGGTTATTTGTGGCTAGTTCACCCGTGGCCCGTGAGAACACACCAGACCCGAGAGCCTACCGCTGATGCTTCGTCCTCGCCCAACTAGGCGATCCACCGAATGAGCGGCCATCACGTCACTTGCAGATTCGGACGCCCAGAGAGGCCGCTCATCGGTGATCTTGATCGTTGGGCGTCATAGTTATGAACACAATCTGGAATGATTTTGCACCGGTTTTTGTTGGAGCCTTGGTTGGCGCTTGCGTCTGCTTCCCTGTAATACGCCGTCGTCGCCATAGCGAGAATAAGAGCTTTTGGGCAGACGCCATCGAGATACTGGCGCTTGCTTTTGGCATGTCAGCAAGCCAGCTCGCCTATGGTCTTTATCCTGTGCTGGGGCACGGCATCGCCCGCTACCTGACAGCCATGTGTTTAGCCGTGATCGTCATCACTTCGGGCCGCTGCCTGGCATGCTGGCTAAGACGGAGGGCATCATGAAGGCGCCCAACCCGGCTGGTGCAGTGGACGCGCCGGTAGCGTCTGTGTTTCATTTGTTGCGTGGTCGGCGGCGCGCCACTGACCAGCGTCGTTGGACAAGATACGAGCAATGAATCCGCCGTCATACTTAAGTGGCACGACCGCGAAGCGCATTGGGTGGGCTCTCGTCATCGCCAGCGCCGCCGCGCTCCCGATTCATGCTTTCGTTACCCCGCACCAGAGCAAGCCGGTCGCGGCTTTCGGCTTATTTGCCTTCCTCGCAGCCCTGCTCATCAGCTTGTTCCAGCCTCAGACGAGCCGGAATCGCTGGCTGCCCGCGCTTTTCGCATTTGGACTCTACTTGGTTCACGGTCTGTTTCCCTGTTTGTGAACCTGCCATTGTCCAACAAGGCGCCTGCACCTAACCGCCGCCCGCCCTTTCTGCTCGGCAGTTTGGCAGAAATTGGATGTCTTGTTTGCGCTCCACCTGCGTCCCCGGCGGCGGTAGGTGAGGCGCGACGTTAGCTGCGCAGGGATGATGAAGACGCACTGGAAAGCCAAGTCTGTGCTAGCGGCGTCGGCGGTTGTGGGGCTCCTCTCGACGAGCGGTTGCTTCACGGACAAGACGCTCACTGCGGCACAGGAATACAAGCCTCACAAAGAGATCAGTTCCGGACCGAGCGAGGAGGAGAAGGAGGCAAAGCCAGGATACTACGCGCTGCTTCCATTCGCAGTTGTAGGTGACATCGCCCTCGCACCAGTGTATCTCGGGTGGTGGGTATATTGCGTTTCCACTGGAAACATTGACTGACATGCACAGCATCCGAGCTAACGAGACGCTCGACCGAATGACGAGGAGCGCGGTCAGTCGCAAGTTGCAATTTCGATGCCGTTGGCGCGCTCCTCGTCATCGGTCAGCTTTGCGTTAGGCGGCATACGTCGCGTTGGCGATACGCGAGCCGCCTCAAAAACAACAACCGCCAACAGAGAAAGGTTAAAATGAGTAACGACAAACAGAGAGGAAGAGCAGATGCCGCCCAAGGCAAATACTCCCCGCCGAGCCGACTGTTCCCACTCCCGAGCGGCGATAAGGCAGCCGAGAAGGCGCGGCTGGAGTATCGCGAAGGACACGGCGACAAGAAACGCGAGATTGAGCAAGCAAAGAAGAAGCACTGAGACTGCCTAACAAGATCACTGGAGCGAATGCGGGCGGGCGGAGTCAGTTGCCCATTCCAACGCACTGGGCCGCCCGCATCGCTCAGTTCCGCCGTTAGCCGCGTATCCGGAGCTCAATTATGAAATTCAATGCTCAGGAAATCAGGTATATCGAGCGCCTCCGGAAACTGGAGCGCACATGGCGCTGGGGGCGATGGCTCGCACTCTTTTGCGGTGCTGTCACCGCTCTCCCTCTAGCGCTCCTTGGTTCTCGGCTCATCTCGCTCGTGAATGGCTTGGAGGGCAATGGTTTCCCCGCTTCCAGTGTAGCAGAGATCGCCATATTGTGCCCCGTCTGCTACATTCTCTTGGGAATCACCGTGTCCTTGCCGCTTCGCGCACTCGTTAACTGGAGCGGTGATCCGAGCCGTGTGCTTTTACTTCGGCTGTTAGACTCTGAACGAGAGGAATGCCATGAGACCAAGGTTGGCTAACTTTTCGGTCGAGCGAATGGCAGCGGGCGGAGCGCTTTTCCAAACTCGATCGCCTGCTGGCCGCTGCCATCGCT
>PLZQ01000562.1 GCA_003152225.1 Limisphaerales bacterium
CCATCACTAAAATCGCATTTTTCATGGACAAGCAGCTTGCCCAGCATCGGACTCAGGAGCAAGGGAGCCGGATCGCCGCCGCGGCGCACCTCAATTACGAATTCGCCATGTTCAACCTTTTGGCCACAGCCCCTGGAGGTTCGGGGCCGGGCAGTCCGGGCCGCCGGCGGAAGGAGAGCGCGATTCCGTTCTCGGCCGCAAGGAGAAGTTCACGGTGGAATTTTCGTTTCAACCGACGCGACGGTGGCAGCAGTTCTTCATCAAGATCAAGAAACCGCACCTTTGCTTCCACTGCCTGCGGGTAACTTACGAACGGACTGCCGGCGCCCCCACGGCGCGCCGGTTTGATGAAGACAACCGCGCAGATTTCATTTCCAGATTCTGAAATTGAATGTGAACTTCTTTCGTTGCAGCAGCGCGCGCCAGTCGAGAAACAGAAAGGCGGCAATGACCATGAAACCTAAGACCAGCGTCACAATTCCCTTTGGGGAATAGCTGCCTTCCACGAGGTTTGTGAAATTGGCGGCGGCGTAAAGCCCGGTGAAGATCATCAACGCGTCGCTCAGAAATTTGCCGCAAAAGAACGGGGGCACCGTGCGCGAGGGCTTCACTTTTGCCACTCCGGCGGCCGTGAACAATGCCGTGGTGGACAGCGGTGTCACGGAGTAAATAAAGACGAAGAGCCAGCTCTGCCACAGGTTCTGCGACAGTTTCTTTCCCAGGAATTTCAGTTCATCTGTTTTGTGCCGTTTGATGAAGAGGCCGGCGAAGCGGGGGATGTAGAGACTCATCAGGTATCGTCCCAGGGTTGAACCGGAAACGCAAAGCGGCAACACGAGCAACGGGTTCAAGTGGAACTTGACCAACAGAAATACCGCGACCGTCCAGGCAGGTGGCGCGATCAGCGGAATGGCATCGACGGCGAGCGCCGAAAGAAAGATGACCAGATAGGGCCACATCACGCCGACAACCTCTCCAGCGGCACGGCCAGTGCCGACGGGTTTATGCCTACCCAGCGACAGAGCTCGGCGTGGGTTTGCTCGCCGTAACTGTAGGGACGTTTGCCGGGAACGAGGGTGCGGGATTCCAGGGCCTGCCTGACGGCGGCCCTCTCGGGTGCAATGCCGGCCCGGCGAAGAATGCCGTTGGCCCGGTAGGAAAGTCCGTTGTCGGGGAAAGGCACACGGTCGCCGACGGCATTGGTTGGGATGGGGAGGAATGGGTTGATGCCAAGCCAGAGGCACACGTCGTGATGGGTATTTCTCCCGTAAAACGGCGTGCGGCAGGAAAGTGCGCCGGTTCTGAAGGCGTGGAGGACGGCTTGCTTGTCCAACGGGATGCCGGCGGCGGCGAGACAGTTTCTCGCGCGCCTGGGCAGGTCATCGGCGGGCGACTGCGTGCTATAGTGCAGGATCAGTTCGGCGATGTCGTCGCGGTTGCGGGAGCGGGCCAGGTCGAGGGCGTCGGCGAGTTCAGTCGGCGACCAGCCACCGGCATGGAGCAGTTCCGCAACCATGCTGTGGAAGCCGGTGGTGACGGCAGTTCGTAGCAAGTTGGCGACGCCTTTCGCGTCATCGGGAGAGCGGATTGGCTTGCCGGTCCTGAGCCAGTCCTGTAGAGCGTGGAGTTTGCCCTTCTGGACGCAATCCAGA
Source organism: Limisphaerales bacterium (assembly GCA_003152225.1). Classification (GTDB taxonomy): domain Bacteria; phylum Verrucomicrobiota; class Verrucomicrobiia; order Limisphaerales; family UBA8199; genus PALSA-1440. The sequence continues at coordinate 1,653 of PLZQ01000562.1, forward strand.
AGGCTGTCAAAATTCTCGGCAGAAACTGCGCGGCGATTAGTCATAGCACGGGCGGCACGGCATCATTAAAGGATTCTGGGAATGAATGCAAAGCGGGAGTTGTTCAATGGCAGTGAAGTTTCCAGGTGCGCTGCCGGCGGCTGTGGGTGGAGGGGTTTCCGGGTGAGCGGGGCGAGCGGCGGCGGCGGGCTGTGAGCGAGAGCTCGCGCCGACGCCTGTGCATGGCGAATTGTAATTCAGGCCTCGTTTGCAGCATCAAGACCCCGCTCTACACTCTTAAGGTCGCGAACTGTCCGAAAACTCGCGTGTCAGGGCACGCGCACCCCCACCTGCCGCGACAAATCAACTATACGAACAGAGCGTGTGCCAACTTGGCACTCGGTCCATTGCTCCTAAAATTGAATGGGCCAGGTTGGCTCAGTACTCGCATCGGGATTCCGCTTCGATTCTCCGAACCTGGTCTTGGTCAATAGACCGATGATCCGGACGTTGGCAAAGGGACTGCCACGGCTTATTCCAATTACCGATCGCCGCTTGAACACGAATTCGCCACCCACAGGCAGGATTGGCATGCGTCTGGAGCATCAGCGGCGGCACCGCGCTCACCAATACAACCCTGGCGACGCGTTTGGTGCCGTGGCGTCCGATATAGCGGGCGACCTCCCCTCCGCCGGCAGAGTGGCCGACCAGAGTGACGCCGTTGAGGTCGAGCGCTTCGATCAGTTCCGACAGGTCATCGGCGTAGGTGTCCATGTCATTGCCATTACAAGGCTGGGTCGAACGGCCGTGGCCGCGACGATCATGGGCGATGCAACGGCAGTAGTTGGCCGCCAGGAACACCATCTGGCTTTCCCAGGCAGCGGCGCTGAGCGGCCAGCCGTGACTGAAAACGACGGGTTTTCCTGTGCCCCAGTCCTTGTAATATATTTGTGTGCCGTCTTTGGTGGTGAACGCGTTCATGATCTGGTCTCCTGAGTTGTTGATGTTGTGATTTTCATGGTTTTGCTCAATCTGTTACTGATGCTTGGTTGCTGGACATTTTCTACTTCCAGATATTGTTTTCTTTAGTGTTTTTGAATCCCAGAAGCTTTTAGCCTCTTCTTCTAATTTTGCCAGGCGGGTGTAGTAGTCAGGAAATTCAGTTAAGTGCGCCAACGCGATTTTGCCAGTCACAGCGGGTCATCGTTCGTTACGTTAGTCGTTGGATTCAAGATGCCATGCTCCAATTCTGCACCAAAGCCGGCACGGAATTGTTCCAGATCAAACTTTTCCCACCTGATGCCCAATTGTTCGCCGAGTGTTTTTGCCTGCTTCAGGGTAAGAATCCCTTTTCTACTCATAAGGTCGAACTGATGTTTATGCTAGTATTCGAACGGACTTCTCCCGGTCCCATTGCCGTGTTTTTGCCGCAGCAATGAATGCGTCTTTGTCGTTGGTATCCACAACCGGGAAAGGTTCTCGGGCCAGCTTGTCTCGGAAGGTTTCAGCAGGCGTGGCGTCGGGTCGCGCAGCAAATTCCTTCAGGCGCGCTTCGACGCGATCGATAATTTCGTCAGGCGTGGAAGTTCCCGCCGTGAGGCCGACGGTCTCGGCGTTGGTGAACGATTCCAGGCGCAGATCGGCGGCAGTCTGGATGTGATGGACAGAAGGACACAATTTGGCGCAAGTGACCACCAACTCGCGGGTGTTGTTGCTGTTCACGCCGCCGATGACCACCACTACGCCCGAATTCAGGGCCATCTCGATGGCGGCCGTTTGGCGCTGCTTCGTGGGCTGGCAAACTGTGTCGATGAAGCGCACCTCGGAGCTCGGGAACCGTTCGCGCATGAGAGCGATCATCTTGCGCACCTTGTCGATGGGCTGCGTGGTCTGTGCCGCGATGCCGAAGCGTGCGTGTTCAGAAAGCCGCGCGATGTCCTCTTCGGTCAGCACGACATCAAAAGTGTCCAGGTCGCCCGTCAGGCCGCGTACTTCCACATGCTGGCGATCGCCTATGATGACTGGATGGAAGCCTTCCTGCGCCAGCCTTAATATGGCCCGATGGGCGTAGCGAACGAGCGGGCAAGTGGCCTCTAAGACCTTCAGCCCGCGTTCTCGGATGCTGTTGATTGCGCGTTCCGAGGCCCCGTGGGCCGTAATCATCACGGTAGGTGTGACCACGGCGTCGAGTTGCTGCTCGGAGCGGACCCCGCGTGAGCGCAGGTCGTCGAGGATGGATTCGTTGTGGACCAGTTTCCCCAGAATCGTTGAGGGTTCCGTTTGGGCCAAGGCAAGGCCGATGGCGTCGCGGACGCCGAAGCACATGCCAAGATGGGAGGCACGGAGGATTTTCATGGGATTGAAGAGGCTTGGTCGGCAAGGCCGTTAAGCACCACGCTCCGAATGTTACAAACTTGCATTTTT
>PLZQ01000411.1 GCA_003152225.1 Limisphaerales bacterium
TATGACTGCGACTGGCTGCCGTTCGAGGTGTTCGAGAAGGACACGACGGTGGGCGGCGCTGACCTGAATTTGCGCAACGAATCCTACCGGGTGCTCATTGTCCCGCCGGTTGAGGTCATCCCTTATGCAACGCTGGCCAAGGCGAAGGAGTTCTTTGACCGCGGCGGCGTGGTCCTTGCCCATGGCTTCCTGCCTACCAGGTCCGCGACGATCGGCAACACCTCCCAGGACATTGCCCGGCTGCGCGAGGCCATCTGGGGCAAGCCAGCGCCCGGCCTGAGCGTGTGTAAGACCAGTCCTGGCGGCGGGCGTTCCTACCTGCTTCCAGCCCAGCCGACTCCAGAGCAGCTCCAGAAAGTGCTGGCAGGGGATGCGGGCATTCACCCGACTCTCGAAGTGCTCGCGGGCGCCACCGACCACTGGTTGCATGCGCTGCATCGGGTGAAGGAGGGCCAGGACGTTTTCTTCATCGCCAACCAGAACCATCAAGGCGAACCGCGCATATTTCACTTCAGCATCACCGCCGCGGGCGTGCCCGAGTGCTGGGATGCCATGCGCAATGAAATCACCGCCGTGCCGTTCTCCCAAAAGGGCAACCAAGTTGAGCTGAGCCTCACCATGGAGCCGAACGAAAGCGTCCTGCTCGTCTTCCAGCCCAAGCAGAGGGCGCTGCCTCCGCGCAATGGACCCGGCAGCGAACCCGGCCTCAAGACCCTCGCCGTGACCCGGGACCCCACCCCCGTCCAGGCGGAACCCCAGCTCCCCATCGGCAGCGGGCCCGCGCTGGCGCTCAAGGGTTGTTCGTGGACCTGGTCTCCCGAAGGTGACCCGGCGCAAACCGCCCCGCCGGGCACGCAGTATTTCCGCAGGCAAATAACCATCGCTGCCGGGGCGACGATCAGGAAGGCCAGCTTCGCCGGCACTGCGGACAACAGCTTCACCCTATTCATCAATGGCAAAGAAGCGGGCCACAGCGATAACAGCCCCGAAGGCTGGCGCAACCCAGTTGAACTAGACGTCACCGCTTCCCTGCACCCGGGCCTTAACCAACTCGCCATTGCCGCCATCAATGGCGGCGACAAGCCCAACCCCGCCGGCCTGATTGGCCGCCTCACCGTTGAGTTGGAGTCCGGCACACCCCTGACCGAACGCGTTGGTCAGACCTGGAAGACCTCGAATCAGAAGACGGATCACTGGGCCGAGGCCGGCTTCGATGACGGCGCCTGGCCAACAGCGCGCGAATTCCTTCCATTCGGCGGCGCCCCCTGGGGGATGCTCGCCAGCCAAATCACCCTCAGTCCGGTCAAAGCCGATCCCTTCTTTGGCCACTGCGACCTTGCCGGTGCCGATCTCAATAAAGCGCGCGTTTACCTGGAGCTCGGCGCTCTGGCTCCAGAAACCGCCGCGCGCATAACTGTTAATGGCAACAGCGTGGGTGGCTTTATCGGCAAGCCTGCCCGCCTCGAGATCAGCGAGCATTTGAAACCGGGCTCCAACGCCCTCCGCATCGAACCCTTCGCGCCGCAATCCGTGCGGCTCGTTGTGTATCCGAAGCTCAGCAATTGATCGAGCGTGACCTCGCGGCGGGTTTGAGGCATATTTGGGGCATGGATTCCGAGCCCATGAAATTGCACGAGAAGCTGGCGGCGGAATACCATGCCCGCTGGGAGGCAGTGGAAACCTTCAAGGCCCAGGAACTCGCCTCACTCACAGAGGAGCGAGCGCGAGAAATGATCCTGTCTTTGGGTGCGGTGGAGGCCTGGCGTGAGCGTCCCGACTGGTCCGGCCTGGTCGAGCAGCAGGCGATCTTCCAGCGAGGCGTCGCAAAGTGATTTTGCTGCAAGCAGTCCTTCAGGCGGCAGTGCCATTTGAAGAACGCAGTGTTAAACGTGCCTCTCCTTGGCCGTGGGTGTCGGATCGTGTCCTCACAACTTGTTCTGCTGAAGATCTGATCATCCATAAGGTGTTTGCTGGCCGTGACAGGGATTGGGGGGATGTGGAGAGTGTGCTGATCCGTCAGCGGGTCCGGCTGGACCTGGGCCTTGTGCACAGGGAGTTAAGACCCTTGCTCGAATTGAAGGGCCAACCCGAGTCCATGACCAAACTCGACGCGCTCATTGCCACCGTTAACCGTCGGCTGTCCGCCCGTGACTGAACGCGTGGGCCAGGCCTGGAAGACCTCGAACCAGAAGTCGGATCATTGGGCCGAGGCCGGCTTCGATGACAGCGCCTGGCCACCCGCGCGCGAATTCCTTCCTTTCGGCGGCGCCCCCTGAGGAATGCTCGCCGGCCAGATCACCCTCAGCCCGGTCAAGGCCGATCCCTTCTTCGGCCACTGCGAAATCGCCGCCGCCGACCTCAACAAAGCGCGCGTTTACCTCGAACTCGGCGCCCTGGCCCCAGAAACCGCCGCGCGTATCACCGTCAATGGCAATAGTCCGGGTGGCTTCATTAGCAAGCCCGCCCGCCTGGAAATCAGCCAGCACTTGAAGCCGGGCGCCAACACGTTCCGCATCGAGCCCTTCGCGCCGGAATCGGTCAGTCTGGTGATTGCACCCGATGCCCAGGCTCGAATGAAATAGCGTTCGCGCGCTGGACTCCTTTCCGGTAAGGACGCGTTCCACCGCGTCCCTGAATCTGCTGGAAGAGAATGGGACGTGGTGGCACGCGTCCTTACCTGGCTCCCGCGCAGGGAGCGGCGCGCTGTGACAGACGGTGTTCCAGAGCCTGAGCCAAACGGCGGTTATCCGGCTTCGGGGAGCTGGCGAACTTGTGCGTGCAATGATGCTTCTAGTCTTCATATCACCCTGTATAGGTCCACAAAACGTGTTACTTGGGTCACAAGCCGGCCCCAAACGGAATGGACTGCGTCCCCACTTCCGCGTATTTCGCGTATTCCGCGGTTTCGGCTGCGGCTTTGCCGCGCTGTGATTCTGTCCCGCCATGATTCTGTCTCTTCCCATTTGGTAGCGGCTTTCCCGCGCTGTGTTCATCTGTGGTATTCCTCTGCATAGACACAGCTAAGCGACATGACGATACAGGACGGCCCCAAGCAACCGCGACACACTCAAGGGCAATGCCGCGAATATGCGGTTGTACCATCCAGAAGCCTGGTCACGATCGGTAACAAACGCGCTCTTCCGCAGGTCATATTTGAAATATTCGATCGCGTGCTCTCGCGTGCCCCAGGCCAGCTTGAATCGGCGCAAACCCTCATTGATCAGCGACGTTCGGCCTAAATGCAGCGTCCGGAAACCTCTCGAGGCATAATGCTTGATGCCGGCCCACATCACCAGGTCGTTTCCGCGAAGTTCAAGCATCGCCTCGTCGGAAGCCCCGAATTTGTAGATCGCCTGCTGCCCCGCGTGGAAAAAGATGCTGCCGGCGATGGTTTTCGCACCGAGCCGGGCAAGCATGATCATTCCGCCTCCCTCAGCCAGGATGTGCTGCTGCAGATTGTGAAAGAACTTGAACGGCTGCGGCGGCAGACCGTGTTTGCGCCGCGTTTGGCACTGCAATGAGTAGAATTCCTTGATTCCCCTGGCATCCTGCAAAATCTCAACCGTCACCCCCTGCTTTTCGGCTTTCCGGATGGCGCGCCGCACCGAGGATGTTAGCGCCGCAAACAATTCCTTCTCATCGTCCACCAGCACCAGCTCGTGACCATAAAAACGCTGAGACGGCAGGGTGGTGGCGAGAAACTGTTTTCCGCCCCGTAATTCGAGGTATTTCCAATGCCGGTCTCGTCCATACTGGACCGCTTGGTCGAAAAGCTGTTGGAAGGCCACCAAATCACTCGCCAGCGGATCACAGTAGTCGGTGAACGGGAGCGACACCCCCCTGCGACCCGTCAGCCAGCTATCGACCTCCATCACGGGCAGCAGCGCATCCAGATGTTCTCCCGCCTGCGTCGCGAAGTAATTTGGCTGGTACCCGTAAGTCTGCTCCAGTACTTTAGCCCATGCCGCTCCATGGAAGAAAGAGCAACCGGCGTTTGCGGGAAGCCTGCTGTCCCAGCCCTCATCCGCATTGGGACTCAGCCGCTGCACAGACCGGCTATGAGCCTGCGACCGCCAATGGGGAAGCGAATTCACCGTAGCAACCTCCGCCTCAGAACTGATCTCCTGGATGGGGGAGAGAAGCTGGCCCGCATTCGCACTCATCCTAAAAAAGGGTTTTCCGCTGTTTTCGGTGGAATGAGGCTTTGGGGACGGCTCCGTTAGGAGCGCCATGTTTATAGAACACGAGCCCCAAAACGCCATCCAAGCTCCGTCAGGAGCGGCATGGTTCGAGTTGAGTGTGTGGCTACACGGGGGTTTGTAACGTTCATCTCCATGCCGCTCCTAACGGAGCTTATTTCAATCAAGGACGGCTTCAGCTATAAACATGGCGCTCCTAACGGAGCTGTCACCACGCGCCACTAACGTATTCCACGGGAAACAGCGAACAACCCTTCCTCGCGGCTCGCGAACAGGGCTCCGCACTTGGTGTTTCGCAGTAAATTCTGCGCCACGTTGGCTCGCCTCTAGAACCCGCCAGAGGACTGCTTTCACCCATTCAATTTTTACCGGACCGCAACCGCTCCCGGCGCCCAGCAATTCTCATTATGGCCCTGTTAATCCCCGCCGGTTGAGGGCACCCGGCCCACACCCCGCACAAAACCGCCCGCTTGCAGGCCGGGTGCCCTCACCCGGCGTCCCCAATCTCGTCCATAATGAAGAATTGCCAAGAGGCCCCGAACCGTCCGCCAGAGCTTTACGCCAGAGAGGGAGCTGCCAACACCGGCACGAACAAGGCAGCGGATCGCCGCTCCAGCGTCAACAGGTTGCAATCAACTTCCATCGGCGTCGGACGCCCTAAAATCTCGAGTAAAACCTCGACCCTCCGTTTGGCAGGCCACGTTCGCAGCACCACTGCCTGCATCCCAAAGAAAGCGCCGCCGGTTAACGTGACCTCGTCACCCGGCTCAGGGCAGGTGTCCACGTCCAGCGACTCCTCCATGCCAAAACAGGTTCGCAGTTCCTGAACGACCGGCTCCGGAACCTCCGCAATCCGGCTGCCAAAGTGGACGATGCTGCTGATGCCCGAGGTGTGACGCACTTCGTCCAATCGCTCCTCCAGCGCACAGCGCACGAAAAGGTAGCAGGGAAACAAGGGTTCCGTCACCCGCTTGATGACGCCGCGGAAAGTGACCTGCTCAGAGCGCAACCGTGGGTTAAAGACCTCCAACCCAAGATTCCGACGCAGGTTGGCGGCGGCGATATGCTCGTGTTTAGGCTTCGTGCGAGCACAATACCAAGCCAAGCCAACCGGTTGAAATCCTGTGATCCCTTCAGACCCCAGAGTTGTATTCACGTCTTTAACGATAAAGCAGGTAAAGTACCAATGCGCTGGAGTTAGAACCACGTGAACCGTTCCCGCACGAAGACGATGTCCGAGGGCTTGAGGTAAAACGGCTCGCCGCCACTCCCCTGCAAGGCCTTCTTCAGGTTCAAAGTATGACGCTCGTCGCGCCCGTTCTCGCGCCGGATGACGGTTACCGATTTGAGATTTGCTTTCTGATAATCTATCCCGGCATCAATCACCGCTTCGAGCACGGTCAGCGGCCGATCCGACACGAGTTTGCCCGGCCGCAAAACCGCCCCGGTCACATAGACCTGAAACGCCGACGAATCCAGCGCCACGGTGACTTCTTTGGTGACGAGCTGCGGCGCGTATAATTTGACGAGTTCCTTTTCCATCTGGACAGGCGTCAGGCCCGCCGCCTGGAATTCCCCCACCAGCGCGAGAGAAATTTTGCCGTCTCGTCGAATTTGCTGCACGGTGTTCAGGGTCGGCGAGCCAGGGAAAGAAATGCGCACCGTATCTCCCTCGCGCAGGACCAGCGGTTCCGAAACTGCGCCCTCCGGCTGGTTAGTCAGTGTTCCGGCTGAGGAAACCTGCGAAACCGCCGGCGGCCGCGTCCCTCCACGCTGATGAGCGACCGGTGATTTGGTCTGGCATCCAGCCAAACCGATTAACACTCCGGCGGCGATCATCACTGCGCCCCCGAAACGGGCCAGCCGGAAAGTCGAGACCTGGCCCGAAGCGAATTCTCCAAGACGAGCCCCTCCGCGTAATGCCAGTGAGAGTGCCTTGCGCAAAAACCCATTCCGCCGCGCCAACCGGTCGTTGATCCTAATAGGGAGTCTCATAGTGCTGCCATTCTCGCGAATCTGTGCTGAGCGGTCAAAGCCATTTTCAATAATCATCCCATTGCCGGGGAAATCCGCAACTCCGTCGAATACGGAACACTGCTCGTGGCAATTACGGAGCCCCTTGGCTGGGTGCATCCTCGCCAGCCTCCGGATAGTCCATTGCTGGCAACGATGGATGACGACATTTCGGGCTGCATGGGTGATAAGTGTCCATTATTAGGACACTTCGCTAAAGCCTCAGTCGTATAAACCCAAACCGAGTGTGGGGAGACGCACGGGAGACGCGCCGGACACGGGCCGCATTCTCCCAGTATATAACTTTCAGGCTCCCGATGGCGCTTTGAGCCTCCGCCAGGTCTCGGTTCTTCGCTGTTTTCGATGTCAACGGAGGCGAAGAAGGACCAAGGCGGATTACGGCCTCGAACTTCGAACCTCGAAAAGCCGGGTACGGCTACCCCAAGCCACCCCTAGACTCCCCTCAAGCCATCTGGTAGCCAACCGGTAGCCACCCACGGGCTACCCTGAGGCTACCCTGAGGCTACCCCCAAGCTACCCCGAGGCTACCCCCAGGCTACCCCGAGACTACGGCTGGGCGCGGGTTCGGGCCGAGTTGGAAAGCAAGTAAGTGACGCTAAGCACTCACCGATGCGCAGAGTTTCGGCCGCCTTTCCATGAATGAGCGATTTCCGTGAGCTTGATCCGGCCCAAGTACGGGCACCCTCGCTTGCCAGGAAACTTGAATTCAGCCGGCGAAACCGCCAAGTTCTGGCATGCCTTTTCCGTTGGCCCACCCTGCAGCGGTACTGCCCTTCCGGCGGTTCTGTCCACGCTTTCTCGACTTCCCGGCCCTCGTGGTCGGCAGCCTCGTGCCCGACCTCGGTTACTTATTCGGCCCCCTGCACCTCGATGAATTGTCACATCAACTCCGGGGCAGTGTCGTGTTTTGTTTGCCGCTCGGCATCCTCATCCTCGCGCTCATTTACGGGTTGCGCTCGTTGACCCTTCGGAAGCTCCCCAAAGCCTGTCAACCGGGTTTCCTGCAACTTCCCTGGCCACCGCTGGGCTCGCCAGGGATCATCGTAGCTTCCTTGCTCGTGGGCATTGCCACCCACCTTTTCCTGGACTCGTTTACTCACAAAGACGGTTGGTTGGTTGAACGGTTGCCGCTGCTCCAAATGTCCCTGAGGTCCGTCGCCGGTCGCGCCGTCCGCGTCTGCAGCCTCCTCTGGTACGCCTGCTCATTCATTGGGATCGCGCTCGTCTTCGTCGCATTCCGAACCTGGCAATCCAAGTCATCCCCTGCCCCGGCTGCCGTCGCGACCAAGGCCCGTTGGCTGGGCGCGCTCCTGGTGGCGATCGCCGTGCTGCCAATCGAATTGGCGCACCACCTCCTCCGCAACTGGCTGGGGATGCTGGCGGTGGCGGGCATGACCTTGCTGCTGCTCCTGTTTATCCTGCGGAAAAGCCGGCCGGCCAAAGTGACCGTGCCGCGCTGAACCCAAAAGCAGCAGTCGGCCAACCGCAATGAGCAAAAAGAACGCAAGGAAGGAATCTTGGGAAAGGAATGGTGCTTGGCCGCCCACCAATACCCCATAGGCACACGGGAACTTCATGGGGACCTCAAGGTTCCCTTGAGGTCCCGGTGCAGTCCCGGTGGGGCGCCCGCGAGATGGTGGGGAGTAGGATCGGGCCGTGATATATCCTGTCTTGGACCGTACGGAGCGTCGTGCGCAGAGGCGGAGAGCGCCCCACAATCCCTAACGGGCAGCTAGCGTATGTCTGCCGCAGAACTGGCGAACAGCTAGCCGGTACCTATACGTTTCCTATACAGTACCTAATGGTTACCTATCCAACACCTAGTGAACACGCGGCGAATGCGTGAAAATCACGCATGCCGCATAGCCGGAAGACTATGCCCGGCGAATCCTCGGCGTCCGAATTGGACATTTGCCATCCGCCATTTGCAATCCCCCTCGCGGCCACCCCAAGCGCGCCATACTCGTAGAGAATTTTGAGGCTCCCAGGGGCGCCTCCAGCCTCGGCCGGGCCTCATAACATTAGAATTGGCCCACCCGCGCCTGCGAACTCCGTAAGATCGCCGATACTCTCTCCGTAATAAACGGACTGGCGCAAAGCCTAAATCCTGGAGATACTGAGGCGAAATATGCGCGCACGAGCGCTTCTGCGCAGAGATAGACATTAAACAGATGAGAATAGCAATCATTGGATTAGGTTACGTGGGGCTTCCCTTGTCGTTTCAATTCGCCCGGTCCGGCGTGACCGTCCTTGGCCTGGACATTGACACCGCCAAGGTGGACGCGTTGAATCAGGGCAGAAGTTACATCAAGCACATCTCCGCGGACGCCGTGGCTGAGGCTCTGAAATCGGGAGCGTTCTCGGCCTCGAACGATTTCAGCCGCATTGGCGAGGTCAGCGCGATCATCATCTGTGTTCCGACGCCGCTGAACAAGAACCGTGAGCCGGACATTTCGTACATCCTGGACACCGGCAAGAGCATCGCCCGCCACCTGCGCAAGGGCATGCTGGTCGTGCTGGAGTCAACGACGTATCCAGGCACGACCGATGAAGACCTGCGCCAGGTGCTCGAGGCCGGTTCCGGACTCCAGGCTGGCCGCGATTTTCACCTGGCGTTCTCACCCGAGCGCGAGGACCCGGGCAATCCGGACAGCAAGGTGGCGGTGATCCCGAAGCTCGTGGGCGGCTACACCCCGGCCTGTCTGGACAAGGCGGTGCAACTGTATTCCCTGGCAGTCAAGACCGTTGTCCCGGTTTCCTCCTGCCGGGTGGCCGAAGCGGCGAAGATTCTTGAAAACACCTTCCGCAGCATCAACATCGCCCTGGTCAACGAGCTGAAGGTGGTTTACAGCGCCATGGGGATCGATGTCTGGGAGGTCATCGCAGCGGCCAAAACCAAGCCTTTTGGTTACATGGCGTTTTATCCAGGGCCGGGTCTCGGCGGGCATTGCATCCCCATTGATCCGTTCTACCTAACCTGGAAAGCGCGGGAATACGGTCAGAACACCCGATTCATCGAACTCGCCGGCGAGATCAACACGGCCATGCCCGCTTACGTGGTGAGCCGCGTGGCCGAAGCGCTCAACGACCGCCAAAAGCCCATCAAAGGCAGCTCGATCCTGGTGGTCGGTCTGGCCTACAAGCCCAATGTGGACGATGAGCGGGAATCTCCCAGTTATTTCCTCATGGAGGCGCTCAGCACTCGCGGGGCCAAGGTCGCTTATTATGATCCCTACGTGCCCGTCATCAGACCCACACGCGAGCACGCGCGCTGGGCCGGCACCCAGTCGGTCAAGTGGGACCACGAAACCGTCAGCGGTTTTGATCTGGTGCTGATCGCCACCAACCACGCCTGCGTCAGCTACCAGGAGCTGTCGGATTGGTCCCCTTGCATCGTGGATACGCGCAATGCCATGGCGGCCATCAAGACCAAGCCAGGCCAGGTCTGGAAAGCTTAGACACCCATCACCCGACGCTGACCGACCGGAGCAGCCGGGCGGGGTTGCCGGCGACGATCGCGCCATCCGGCACATCTTTCGTCACCACACTGCCGGCGCCCACGGTCGCACCCTCGCCAATCACCACTCCGCATAGGATCGTCGCGCCGGAGCCGATGGAGGCTCCCCGCCTGACCGTCGTGGGAACGCACGCCCAGTCCGCCTCAGTCTTGGAACTGCCATCGGCATTGGTAGCCCGAGGGAAACGATCATTGATGAACGTCACGCCGTGGCCGATGAAAACCTCATCTTCGAGCGTNNCCGATCTTGACGTCATCGCCAATCTCGCACCCGTAAAGGTTGGTGAAGGCGAAGATCTTGACCCCCCGGCCCAGCTTCACATCCGGGGCGATGCACTGATAAAGCTGGCTGCTGCCGGTCATGCGGCCACCGCGCTTCGCCCGAGGCTCGGCACGATCTTGCCATTGTGCCCGTTGTTGTGGCCATGGCCATGGCCATTGCCATTGTTCCACTGCGTCGCGGCGTCCAGGGAAACCGAGGCGCCTTGCTGCCGCAGCGATTCACCGGCCGCTTCGAGAATCCGCACGACTTCGAGGCCCAGCCGGCCATTGGCCAGCGGCGTGCATTTCTCGTGTATGCAGTCCAGGAAGTGCTGGCACTCCAGCTTCAACGGCTCATCCTGCTTGATGTAGGGCACGTAAGCGTCGCCGTAGTGATACGAGTAGGTGAACTCGGCAAACGTGTCATAATGGGGGGGAACCTCCACCCGCGCATCGTAAACCTTGAGCTTCTCCAGCGGCTCCGTGTCGTCATACACAATCATCCGCCGCGAGCCCACCACCGTCATCTGGCGCACTTTCTTTGGGTCCAGCCAACTGTTATGGATGAACGCGCACCGATTCCTGGCGAAGGTCAGATACATCATCGTTACGTCCTCGATGCCGCGCGTCACATGGCTGCTGCCCTGGCAAGAGACGTTGAGCGGACGCTCGTCCAGCAAATGGAGCAGGATCGAGATATCGTGTGGGGCAAGATCCCAGGCCACGTTGATGTCCTTCTGGAAGAGGCCCAGATTCAGCCGTCGCGCCGAGATATACTGCACTTCGCCGATATCCCCCGCATCGACGATCTCCTTCATGCGCCGCACCGCAGGCGAGAACAGGAAAGTGTGCCCCACCATGAGGACCAAGCCCTCGCGTTCGGCCAGCGCCACCATTTCTTCGCCCTCAGCCTCTGTCCGCGCCATCGGCTTCTCAATGAAAACGTGCTTGCCCGCGCTCAGGGCGGCCATCGCCATTTCATAATGCATTCGCACCGGGGTCGCGATGACTACGGCGTCCAGGTCCGCGCCGTTCAGCAGATCCTCGAAGCTGCTGGTGGTGGCCACCTCGGGATACAACCGCCGCA
>PLZQ01000201.1 GCA_003152225.1 Limisphaerales bacterium
CCTTGACGTAGCGAATGCCCGTTTTTACGTGGGCCACCATTTCCAAGCCGGTGTAGCGAGTGCGGGAGCCCGGCCGCAGCGCGAACACCGTGTAGTCGCGGGAGCAGAAGATCGAATACACCTGCGCCAAAATGTGATCGCGAATCTTGTGACGGTCGGAATAGTAGGCCCCGCTGACCACATCGATGATGCCCAGGCCGTTGGTTTTTCCCTTCGGCGTGAAGACATCCATCAACAAGCCCGTCCCGTGCACCTCGCCATAGACCACGTCTATCTTTTGATCGTAAGGAAGCGACGGAGCATCTTGAGCCGGGACTGCCAGCGTGGCCGCCAGCGTGACGAGCGCGCCGCCGAGGATAAGCCCGATTGTTTTCATAATAATAGAAGAGCCGGGTTTCAACCCGTCTGCTGACGCAAGTAGTGGTCGAACCAATCTGCGAAACGACGGAGATCCCAGACCATCGAAATCCATCCATGCTTGCCGCCGTGGTGGACGACCAGCTCGACGGTGCGCCCCAACTTCCTCGCCTCAGCCTGGAACCGCTCGGACTGGTCCAGCGGCACCAGTGTATCGGCGTCGCCATGATAGATCAGTGAGGGCGGAAGATTTGAGGTGACGTAGTAGATCGGAGACAGCTCCCGACCGATGACCTTCCATACTGCCAGGTTGGTGGATTGCGGGCCGAATCCCCTCGCGAAACTCTTGGGGGGACCGCCGTCGCCGAGGTTCTCGGTGGAATTGCCGAGGTTCAGCAGATCCGTGACTGGATAGAAGATCGCGACCGCCTGGATGGCGCTGCTCTCGCGGTCAACCGGGTCGGCGGCTTCTGCCGGACCGGGACCACCACGAGTCGCAAGCATCAGGCTAAGGTGCCCGCCGGAGCTCCCGCCGGTCACTCCCAGCCTCTGCGGGTCCACGTGGTACTGGCGGGCATTATGCCGGATGTAACGCACCGCGCGGTTCACGTCCTCGGTGATGTCCATCACCGTTACCTCGGGTTGCGAGACATGATATACGGCGAATAGGGTGTATCCACGGCGCAAGAGCGGCGCGGCGATCCAGGGCCGAAACGAGCCAGCCTGCGACTTCCAGCCTCCGCTGGCCATCACCACAATCCCGATGCCATTGGGGTGGGCGGGGCGCAAAACGTCTATCGTCAAATCGTGGCCCTGCCGCTGACCATAGACCAGCCCGTTGACCCGTTCCAAGCGTGGGTGGAAGTAAATCCAGATCGAGCCGACGCAGATGACAACGAACAGCAGCACTGCCGCCAGGAATATCACTAGATTGCGCAAGATGCGCCGCACGCTCATGGCCGGAATATCATAGGACTATACTCGCCATGCAAGGAACAAAGTCGGCCCCAGTTGCCGGCATTCGCGGTGGGTGTATCTTGCCTGCCATGGTCATGAACTCCAAACTGCTGACGTTCCTCATTTGTCTGGTTGTCTCCACCGTCAATGCCCTCGCGGACCTGCGCGCGGCGATCGCTGTCCGCACGGTCAATCCTGACCCGCTGCTCCCGGTCAGCGGCGGGGTTGGGCCTTCGCACGCGGTCAAACAGAGGCAAGGCGACTTGACGGTCAGGGCGCTGGTGCTGCAGGAGGGCCAAACGTCCGTGGCGATTGTCAGTGCAGACTTTCTCGGGTTTCCCTCCACCTTGGGCAACCGGGTCCGCGCGGCGGTGAAGGAGATTCCCGCGGAGAACATCCTCATCGGCGCGACGCACACGCACAGCGCGCCAGATTGTTATGGCTTCCCGGACGGGGCCGGCGGCACGGCGCGGGACGAAAAGTACGTCGAGATGGTCTGCGCCAGGATGGCCGAGGCACTCCATGAAGCGGCCACCAATCTCCAGCCGGTGCGGCTCAAGATCGCCACGGGCGAGGCCAAGGGGAAGATAGCCTACAATTATTATGCGGAGCAGTTGTACGATCCTCGCTGTCACGTGATCCAGGCATTGGACGCCTCCGGCAAGCCGATCGCCACGCTGGTCAACTACGCAATCCACCCCGAGGTGCTGGGAAGCGATGCCGGTATTTGCAGCCCGGACCTCGTCGGGCCGTTGTACGAGCGCGTGGCGGAAAAGGGCGGCGGGACGGGGATCTTCATGAATAGCGCTCAAGGCGGAATGGTCACTGCCGATAACCGCCAACCGGCCGGCAAGGAGGCCAGGAGCTGGGAAGAATGCCAGCGCATCGGCCGCCTCCTGACGGACGAAGCGTTGCGGATCATCAGCGACGCCCCGGAGCAGGTGTCACCCAAGCTCTATTGCGCCGCGCGTCCCTTGTCGCTGCCGGTGGACTCCCCGTTGATGCGCGCATTGCTGAAGGCCTTACCCGGCAGCCCCGGCGGGGATGCGACAAGCCTGACCACCCAACTGAACCTGATCAACCTAGGTAACGCCCAAATCCTCACCATTCCGGGCGAAGCGTTGCCCAACATCGGTTACTATCTAAAGCGCAAGATGCGCGGCGAGCACAACCTCCTGTTCGGACTCACGAATGATGCGTTTGGCTACATTTTGACCAAGGAAGACTACAACAGCTTCAAGCGATATGCCTATGTTTCGCGAACCAGCTTGGGCGAGCGCACCGGCGACATTCTCGTCACCGAGGCACTCAGGTTCGTCGCCGATAGCCCTCGGCCGGAACCCTTGGCAACCCGCTGAGAGACAGTCACCAGATCATGTTCGTTACCGTGAGCGCCGTCTGCGACTCGACGTGGCCATCCATCGCCGCCATGTTCCCGGCGGGTTTGGGCCGGTGCCAGCCAAAGGGCTCACTCGGCAGGGCCAGGATGCAGTCGGCAAACAGCACGGTCCGGGTTGGCTGAACCACCCCGGTGGCCCGCTGCCCGTCCAGTCCACCCGTCGTGCCGGGCGGCAGTCCGAAGCAATTGAAAAGATAGGAATTGCCCACCCATTCGTAGTTCTTGTTGGGCTGGCTTTCGGTTCGGCCCTGATCCAGCGGGCAGGTCACGACCTGGTAATTGAGCCCGTAATGATTCAGCGGGCGGTCAATGCGGTTGAACAGATTCGCCTGACCCGTGTAGATGTTATTATTGGTGCGCCCCGCCCACACAAACCAATCCATCCCGTCCGTGGAGATCGTTGGGGAACGCGGGTCGCCCCAAAACAGAACGTCGTTGTAATCCGGCAGGTAGGTCTGCAATGACACGTAACACTGCCGCAACTGAGAAAGACATCGTGTGGCCTGCGCCTTCTGCTTGGCTTTGGACAGTGCGGGGAGCAACAGCGCGGCCAGAATGGCAATGATCGCGATGACGACCAGGAGTTCAATGAGCGTGAATGCAGGGTGGTCCTGCTCCACCGAGCGGAGGTCAGTTTGTCGTTGCGTGTGCATCAGTACGGCTTCTCCAGAGTCTTATCTTATTACACGTATGACGAATTGTCCCAGGGATTCGTTCAGCTACCCATGGCGGAGACGTTTCGCCGAAACGTCCGTGTTCAGGCAGGCGGCGCTGCCTCGGCGAGGCAGCCCTGCCCGAGGAAGATCGCCTTGAGATGAACCTCCTGCCGCATTAAGGTGTGCCCCGTGCATAATTCACTTTTAATTGGAGGTTATCCGGCGCATGATTCCCGCGAGTCTGCCGGACGGAGGGGAAGCACCTCGTCCGCCGCACAGGGTGTTTGTGCCGATAACTGCTCAAGGCGTGCAGGACTCGCAACTGCCATGAACTCTCTCTATTTGACTGGCGCTCTGGTCGGAGTGCTGTTTGCAATTTGTCCCTCGTGCCCCGCTGCCATTGCGCCTGCGGCGGCCCTCTGGAAGGTGGGCACGCCCATCGCCACCTACTGGTGCGGGCCGTCCATGACCGACGCCACCGCAACCCAGATGGCCGAGGGCGGCTTCAACCTGGTCTGGTGCGGGGAGAAAGAACTGGATGTGGCGCAAAGACACGGCTTGCGCGGCCAACTCACCGACGGCTTGCTCTCGCCAGCCTCGCTGGAGGATTCCGCACAACGCGAGAAGCTGGATGCGTTGATTGCGCGCGTCCGCCATCACCCGGCCCTCTACGATTATTTCATTACCGACGAGCCAAGTGCGACGAACTTTCCGGCTCTCGGCAAGCTGGTCGCCTATCTTCGCGAACGCGATCCGGCTCATTTAGCCTACATCAACCTCTTCCCCACCTATGCGAGCAACGAACAGCTTGGCACCAAAGGCGACCCGATCACCGCTTACCGGGAGCATCTGCGGCAATACGTGGATATCGTGAAGCCCGGCCTCATCAGTTACGACCACTACCAATTCTCGGTGACGGGCGATAACCAGGATTATTTCCTCAACCTGGCGATGATCCGGCGCGCGGCGCAGGACGCGGGTCTGCCGTTCCTCAACATCGTACAGGCCTGCACCTGGACGGCTTCCATGCGGGTGCCTACCGGCGATGAAGTGCGCTACCTGGATTACACGACGCTCGCGTATGGCGCGCAGGGGATCTCGTATTACGTCTATTGTTGCCCGGGACATACAGGCGCCGTCGCCCATGCCGACGGCACAACCACCCCGCTCTACCAGACGCTGAAGACGCTCAATCGCGAATTTGTGTCCATCGCACAGCAACTGCAGCCGTTGCGCTCGCTGGGTGTTTATCACGCGGGCATGCTTCCGCCGGGGACCGAGCCGTTACCTGCCGATGGCCGCTTCCAACTCGATCCCTCGGTGCCCCCTATGAGCTACACGAATCTCCAACCCGTGAAAGGGGTGCTGCTGGGATATTTCGGTCCGGCCGGCAAAGGCAAACGGGCTCCCATTCCGACCCACGTGATGGTGATCAACCTGGACTATCAGGCCGAGGTGGTCGTTGGAGTCCGCGGCCCCTCGCGGCTTGAATTGTTCGACCCGGTGACTGGCCGCTGGTCGCGGGCGGACGGCAAGCGCGCTGACCTGCACCTGCCGCGTGGCGGGGGCCAGTTACTACGTGTGCGCCGCTAACCCCTTCCTTGCTCAAATGCCTTGGCCGGCAGAGTGTTTCATTGTGACCTGATCTCATATCGGCCTTGAGCGTAGTCGCGGGTCTTGATGATGAGCCGCTGGTGCGCTGCGTCGAACTGCCATGCCTTAGCTTCCGGCAACTCAGCCCCGTCCAGGACCACGCGGGCTGGCTTGGTCTTCAGGAGGATTCGGAGGATATGAGGCTCGTGCTGTCCGGAGAATTCGATTTTGAGGGATGGGCCGGAATCGACCGTTAGCGTGGTCTTCTCAGGCTTGGGATGAGTTTCTGGATGCCACAAGGTGAATTGGCTCTTGCCGTCCGGGTAAACCAGCCAGGTGGTGTAGCCTGCTGAATTTGTGTCGCCGAATCCCGTGTAAGGCCGGGTGACCTTCAGGGGAATGACCGCGCCTTCCCGGATAAAGACCGGGAATTCATCGAGCGGAAAGTCGCGCCGGAGCCGTGCCGGTCCCGACAGGACCTCTTCGTCGTGGAAGAGGTATCGCCAACGGCCCGGGGGGAGGGAGACGGTCCAGTCGAGCTTGTCGGCGTAAATCGGCGCGACCAACAGTTCGTTGCCAAAGAGGTAGTGGAACTTGCCCTGCGTCTGCGGGCGCATGAGCGGCGGCGCGCCGTTATGGCACTCCACAACATACGAATACATGAAGGGCACCAGCTCGGTATGCAACCAGGAGAATTTGCGGATAATCTCAAGCTCCGGCCAGGAGCGCTTCCAGAGTCGGCGTTCGCCATGGCCACCATTCAGGAACAGGCCACAGAACGTAGAGAACTCGGCCCACCGGATGTACACATTAGGGGCGATATCGCTGTCGGCTGCCGTGCCGAATTCGTTGGCCGTCGCCGCCACACTGTTCGCCGGCTTCGACCAGGAGCCCAGCAACGCGGCCGTCGCCGGCCCCATGTCATCAGGATTGCTGCGGCCGTGGTAACCGGCCACATCGCTGCCGACGACGCAATAGCCGAGACGGGCGCTCTGCAGAATGTCGGTCATGGCGGCCTGGATGCCCCGGTCGTCATAGCCCCAGGTGTGGCGGTTATCGCCCACCCAGGTCACGGTGGCGGCGTCGAGCGGCGAGAAGCCCTCCGGGTGACTCCAGGGATGGTCGAGCGAGCGGACCAGGATGGCAAACTCCGGATTGCGGCTCAGACCATGCTGATACTCGTCCCGCGCATAATGGTCCATGTACCGCCGGGTCGTCATCCATCCCGCATGCGTGCGGTTAAAGGGCACGGGAATCTTGCCGATTCTGCCGGAGAAGAAGGTATCGCAGCCATCCAGTTTCCAGCCGTCTGCGCCCCAATCCAGAACCTGCTTCTGGAGGCCCTGCCACCACTGCATGGCGTCGGGGTTGCTGTAATCGATGAAGCCCCCCCTGCCCTTCCACCAGCGCCATTGGTAGCCTTTGGCCGCCAGGTAACCTTTGGAATGCGCTTGCTCGTAGAACTCCTGTGACTCCTTGACCCGGGTGTCCTTGCTTTGGCTGTCAACCATGCAGGTCATCCACAGGACAATGCGGTACCCCCGGTCCTTGAGGCGGTGGAAGTATTCCTCCGGCTCAGGATAACGGTCCTCATCCACCTTGAAATCGTTGTAACGGTAGCTCCACGGACTGTCGATCAGGATGGTGCGCACGGGCAGATCGTATTTGGCGTAGCCCTCCAGCAACTCATCCACCCTGGCAGCCGTGTTGACGTCATCTTCCCACAACCAGCATTCCAGCGCCCAGGGCGGCGTCAGCGGCACCCGGCCGTGGCGGGAGTGGTTGAACGGAATGCCCCAAAAAGGGAGAATGAACACAAGGTAAATCAGCAGCCCACAAAGCAAGACGAGCAGAGCAAAGGCCTTTAGGATGCGAAATAGCCGGTTCGGTCTTTTTGCATCAGATGCGGAGCCCATCGAAAGGTCCTCGGGTTGTGTGTCGCGTTTGGTTGAGACGCTCCCAGCATACGGGTGAGCAGGTCAGAAGACAAGCTGGCGGCGGGGCAGAACTCGAGGCTGGGTGCAGGGGAGATCGCTCCCAAAACCAGTGGAGCGACTGCCCCGTAGCGATAACCGACGGTAGTAGATCGACATCCGTCCCCGGTGCAAACGTCCGCAGGTTGATACGGTATGAAGTTCAGCCTGTGACCTGGCTGAGCCCCCTTCAGCCGCAAATAGTTTGAGCTGGCTTTAGGGTAGCCTTTTAGCAGCCTTGTGGGAGCCTTGTGGTAGTCTTGTGGGAGCTTTGGGGGAGCTTTGGAGTGGCTTTGGGGTCGCAATCGGTTGGCTATCAACAGGCTTTGGGGTGGCTTTGGGGTGGCTTTGGGTGGCTTCAGGAAGCCATTCACGCGCGTAGTTTGTGGAGCGGTTTGGAGCTGGCGGTCTGGCCGTTTGGCAAGCAACCGGGTGAGCACGGTGCATTGATGCCGCCAATGGTTTACGCAGCGCTTAGGCGCTGAAACGTAGTCCCGCCTTGCGGCGGGACTTGTGATTTCAAGAATCAGCGACTGGCAGGCCGATTAAGGAATTGTGAACAAATCCGAGAAAGGTGAGGTTTGGCCGGAACCCGAAGTGATCTGGGGGTGGTACACGACGTAGTAGTACGACATGCTGGCCGGGGCCGCAAAAGTCGCAGTGGTGCTAGCCGAAGTCGAAACCAGCGTGTAAGTACCATCTACGGTGGTTGCGCCGTAAATGTCGTAAGGGGGCGCCCCACCACTCATCTTAAGGGTCGTGTTCCCGCCACTTCGGCTGACCGAACTGATGGTCAGACCGTCCACGATATAGGTGGCCGTAATCGTCACCTGGGTGCCATGGGCAATACCCAAACTGGCGATATTGAAGCTGAACGCCCCCTCTGCCGGATTGGAATCCGCAGTCGAGTTTTCCGCGAACTTGCCAAGCCATTTCTTGCCCTGTGGCGGCACACCGGGAGTCGTATCGGCCTCATAAAGATCCAGAACTACCCTGATGTAACGCGAGGTCCGTTTGCCACAGGTGCCGGTCAAAGTGGTCGTGGTCGTATCCGTGCCGATCACCGGAATGATGTCCATCGAGCCACCAGCGCCGCTGATATCGATGAACTGGGCATACACTTGCTGACCTTCTCCCTGGCCGTCACCTATCGGAGGCCGGCTGAAGCTTGGGGTGGCAGTGTTCGTGAGGGAATTACCGCGCATCGAAATCCAATGCGAGGTGCCCACGGAGGAAGCATCACAATCAAACAATGTTGCGTCCGCAACCGTGTTGGCTTCCAAGGCATCGCTAATGCCGTTGAAATCGCTGCCGAAGCGTACTGCGCAGGTGTTATTAAAATGGTGAACAAGCTTGGTGTTTTGGCCCACCCCAAACGAGTTGCCGTGGATGTCCACTCCGAAAGTATTACCGGCAATCACAGTGGTCCCTTGCGAGCCATAGTATTCGATGACGGCATCCTCGACGTCATTCGCGAAAGAACCAAATACGTTGCCTTCATCCGCATCATTGACGCCATCGCCATCCGTGCCGATGACGATGTCGTGACCGCTACCGAATTCAACGAACGCATCACCCGTTTGATCGGCGGAATTGAGGGTCGTGATGTCCGCAAGTGTGACGCCGTCAGGGAGCACATTCCAGAAATTACCGGAGATTTGAAAGGGACCGCCCTGAGAGTCAAAACCATAACCGGTGAAGAAGACGTTGAATTCGGCGCGGGGGTTTGGAGAACCCGCAGCTACACCGATGGTGCCCGACGCATAGCTCGTAATGTTCGGAAAGCCCGGCGCGCCGTTTGTCCCGGTACCGTAAGTTGCGATGCAAATCGTGGGCGTGGCCAAGTTGACCCCATCAGGCATGTAAGCCACTTGCCTCGTCACCGGATCCACACCAAACCAGCACCCACTGACGTGAAAACCCTGGCAAGCGTTGCTGCTTACGTCTGGGGCATCTGGAGCAAAGCAGATGGTCTTGGAGTCGCCGCCAGCGGAATAACTACTCGAGGTTTGGTACGCCGAAAGAAAGGCTAGGCCTTTGACCCAGGCGTTAGTGGCCTTGAAGAAGCCAAGGAGGGCCTGCTCGCCATCGCCAAAACCAAGGTTGGGATAATCGATTCCTGCCGCATTGGTGACCGCACTGTACATTGACGCAGCGTTGCCATTGGTTGAGCAGAGGACAATTTTGAGGACAGCGTTGTTCGCCGCGCTGATCGGGGCCGTGTTGGGCGTGGCACCCCCCTGGGTGCCGCCGTCAACGGTGATATTGTTATTGGTTATGAGCGGATATCCGTCAGGGGGCGTCTGGATGTAATGCACCTCTCCTGTCTCAGGGGGAATGTGGAATGCAATCGTGTCGCCGTCGTGCAGTGCGGTTATGGCAGCGGTCAAACTGCCCGTACCCGTGGCGGCGTCGGTGGTTACATTTATGGTAGCTGCGCGAGCGACTGGCACGAGGGCCATCACTCCAACGAGCATTAGAGAATAGGTCTTTTTCATATAACTTTAGCTTTAAAGATGGGTTTGCTTTCAGGCACGTAACGGCTGTTGAGCTGTCCCCGTATGGATTAACCATACGCTAGTATAATATTAGGCCGTGTTCTCGTCTATCGAATTTGTCCATTGGACGATTTCGAACATGGGCGCTGCTGCCGCGCTCCCAGGAGCGGTTCAATGCAATTGGCAACCGCCTTTTTGCCCGGCCCGCTTTGCCTGGCCCGAAATGCTTGCATCTGACGCCGCAGTTGAATGCGGAAGCGTTGTCCGCCAGCGTGTGCTAATATCCAACTAATATGCGACAGGAACGGTCGTTAAAATGCCTGGTGGTTTGCGCTGCTGCCGGGCTGTGGTTTGACGCCCAGGGTGCCGCAGAGGCTCTGCCGGAGGGGAGCGGGATCGAGTTGCAGCCGCTGGTCGCCCAGGTCAAACGGTTGACGGAAGCCTTGGAGTATTTGGGGACGCCGCTATCGCCGGCGAAGCAGCAGGCGCTGGATGCCGCTATGGCGATGTCCGATGAGCGCGCCGCGACCCGGAGCGTCCAGGAGATACTGGATCCGCAGTGCCTGGTGAGCGTGAATATCAATCCGGAGATGCGGGTAAAGGTCGCGCAAGGCACGGCCGAACCGCTGCTGGTCGAGCAGGGCTGGTGCGCGTTTTTGATCAAGGTGCAGAACGAGGCCGGCGCCACCGCCGAGTTGCGCGTGGTCAGTCCAAACGCCCAGTCGCTGCACGATTCTCCGGCCCGGAAGACGGCTTCGGACGTTTTCTACCGCCGGGGGGAGCAGCGCACTGGGAAGCTGCCCAGCGAACAGCTTTGGCTGGACCTGGAGTCCTTTGACAAGCAGCCGCTGAAGAAGCAGCTCAGCGGGCTGGGCTTGGAGTACCGCATTGTTTCGCTCTATAGCTGCGATGCGGGCCGGCGGGAAGCGAAGCTCGTGTTCGACGTGGGACAGGGCACGCAGGACCTGGGATTCCGCAGCGAGGTGGACATCCTCTTTCGTTGCGCGCCCGCGCGCGAGGTGAAGCTCCATGTGCTGGACGAAAACGGCAAGCCGGCCACCGCGATGTTCATTGTCCGAGACCGGCAGCAACGGGTGTACCCGTCGCAAGCTAAGCGGCTGGCGCCGGATTTCGCGTTTCAGCCACAGATCTATCGCGCGGACGGTGAAACGCTGCGGTTGCCCGAGGGGCAGTACGCGGTCGAGTTC
Organism: Limisphaerales bacterium; assembly: GCA_003152225.1. Classification (GTDB taxonomy): domain Bacteria; phylum Verrucomicrobiota; class Verrucomicrobiia; order Limisphaerales; family UBA8199; genus PALSA-1440. The sequence continues at coordinate 10,642 of PLZQ01000201.1, forward strand.
ACGCGCGGCCCAGAGTATTTGATCGGGCGGCAGCAGATTGAGGTCAAGAGCCAAGCGCAGACGGCCACCTTCAAGCTGCAACGCTGGATTGATCCCTCGAAGCAGGGCTGGTGGTCGGGGGATCACCACATCCACGCGGCCGGGTGTTCGCACTACACGCAGCCCACCGAAGGGGTGTTTGCCGCCGATATGTTCCGCCACTGCCAGGGGGAAGACCTCAAAGTCGGCTGTAACCTCACCTGGGGGCCGTGCTTCGACTTTCAGAAGCAATTCTTCACCGGCAAAGATGACGGGGTCTCGCGCTATCCCTATTTGCTGCACTACGACATCGAGGTGTCCGGCTTCGGGTCGCATCAGTCGGGCCACCTTGTATTGTTGGGGCTGAAGGAGCAGATCTATCCCGGGGGCGATTCCGACAAACACTGGCCGACCCTTTGCCTGAACACCTTGCGCTGGGCGAAAAAGCAAGGGGCAGTGTGTGGCCCTGCGCATTCCGGCTGGGGCCTGGAAGTGACCACCAGCGAACTCCCGAACTATGTGGTGCCCCCCTATCAAGGCATCGGCGCCAACGAATACATCGTTGACGTCACCCACGAGGTGCCCGGCCCGGAGGGCAAACCCGTGCCGGCGGTGGATTTCATGTCGATGGTGGACACACCCTACGTTTGGGAACTGAACATGTGGTATCACACGCTCAACGTCGGCTTCCGCACGCGCATCAGCGGCGAGACGGACTTTCCGTGCATTTACGGCGAGCGCGTGGGCCTGGGGCGTTCTTATGTGAAGCTCAACGGGAAGCTTACCTATGAAGATTGGTGCGAAGGCATTCGACGCGGGCACAACTATGTCAGTGATGGACGCAGTCATCTGCTGGATTTCAAGGTGAACGGCGCAGCCATGGGCGAAAACAGCAGCGAGGTGCGCTTGGCCGAACCGGGCATGGCACGCGCCAGCGCGAAGGTCGCCGCGTTCCTTAATGAAGCGGCGACCCCCCAACTGCAGAACCGGCCTTACCAGCAAAAGCCTTATTGGAACATCGAACGCGCCCGCATTGGCGAGACACGAGAAGTGCCGGTGGAGTTGGTTGTAAACGGGTACCCGGTTGCGCGGCAAGTAATCCTCGCTGACGGGCAGTTGCGGGAGGTTTCGTTTGAGGTCCGGGTCGAGAGGAGCAGTTGGGTGGCGCTGCGCATCCTGGCCTCATCACATACGAACCCGATCTTTGTCCTCGTGGGCGATAGACCGATTCGCGCTTCAAGCAAGAGTGCCGAGTGGTGTTTACGGGGAGTCGATAAGTGCTGGGCCGAAAAGGAGCGGTTCATCAAGCCCGACGAGATGACGTCGGCCAAAGATGCCTACGAACACGCGCGGTCAACCTACCGTCGCCTGCTGGCCGAATGTCAGTCATCCGGGCCAACCTCAGCCGAAGCCAAGTCTGGGCAGTAGCTCCTTTCGCGTCCGGTAGAACATCTCTGCCGTCAGTTGCACTCAGGGAACCGAATCCGCCAGCGTGAGGCGGCGGAACTTGGCGAAGCGGTGAAAGGTCAGGAAGTTGGCGTCGTGAGCGTTGTGGGCGCCGCCCTCGTCATCGTCAAAGGCGGTGCGGCACGCGGCGATGATATCCTCGCCGTCGAACAGCCAGTCCACGTATTGGAAGCCGTGTCTCGCGATGTCCGGATGATGGAGCAGGATGCAACGCACCTCCCAATTCAATAGGTCGGACGAGGTGGTGAGGGCGAGGGTGTTGCGGACGGCGCCGGGCTCGCGAGACCGATAGCGGTCTTGGACAATGCTGGCCAGGGTCCAGTAGCGTTTGGTTTGGGGGTCAAAGCGGATGGTGAACTTCTTGGCGCCGCCGGGGAACTTGATGAAGCCGGCAGTGGGATCGAAGGAGGCGGTCTTGCCGTCCGGGGAGATATGCACGATGGCCGCCTTTTCGTCGGGCGACTTGGTTTGCACCCGCAGCACATCCAGCAACTCGCCGGCGGGCGTGACGACGGCGTTACCTTCCAGCCAGGCGCCCATGTCGCCGCCGTTCCAGGCGCGGTCGCTGAGCAGGAAGTTGCTGCATGTCCAGTTTGCCGCATCGAGCAAATCCGCGCCCACGGGAACGGACAACATGCCGGCGCGGTAGTTAATTCCCCAGGCGAGCGGTGGGTTTCGCCATTCCATGGCGCGCCAGAGGCGTCCGGCATGTTCAATCACCGGCACGGGTGCGCAATGATATTGGCCGTCGTCGCGCAGCACGCCCGTCGAGCTGCTCGTGGGCGAGGTCCAGGTGACGCCGCCGTCGGCTGACCGGCGAATCAGGACATTGCCGTGGTGCTTGTCCGGCCCGATCAGGTAGAGCGCACCACGATGGGTGAACAAGGTGGACCAGAAGGCCCCGTCAATGATTGAGATCTTCTTCCAGTTGGCGCCACGGTCGTGGGATTGAAAGACGTGAGACACTGCGCGGCTGAGTTCGGTGCTCTTGGGCCCAAACTCGTCGTGGGAGGCAACGTAATCGCCGTTGGGCAGCACGGCCAAGCTGGGCGAGCCGACGTAAATGCCTGAGGAGGCCGGGGTATGGTCGATGACGACGCCAGGCAAAACTGATTGGTCTGCGGCTCGCAGAACAGTAGTCTCCACATTGACTTCGCTAGAAAGAAAGACCAGCGTCAGGAAGGTCAGGAGATCGCGGAATGTTGGATGCACATCGGCTTTCATATCAGAATGCCAACCGGCGTCTTTACGAGATCATGCTCATGGAGCCAGTGGATGGTGAGCAGAACCTGGACCCAGCGCAAGCCAGACTGCAGTCCCAATCGTGCATTGAACCGTTTGTCGCATGTCGCGTCCAACTCCTGGTGAACGCATCCAACTTACGCAGGCCAAACCCATAACGTGATGAGTCACGACAGGGAGAAGCCCGCCAGCGGTGAGCAGGAAATGCTCGCCCCGAAAACCTCCCAGTGGAAGCGGCTGCTGAAGGCCACACTGAGCCTGGTCTTGCTCGCAGTGGTCGTCGGCGCTGCGTTTGTCGGAGCGTTGGTCCTCAAATACCATCGGATCGTCGGGGCCAGGCCAGGCAAGCTGCAGACGCAAGTTCAGGCCGGAGAATTGGGGCGCCGGGTCAATCCGTTCATCGGCACGGGTGGCTTTCCATGGGTTTGCGCCCAGAACTTCCCCGGAGCGATGGTCCCGTTCGGAATGGTACGCTTAGGCCCTGAGACAACGTCCATGCTGCTCCACAAACGGGCGCTGAACAGCTCAGGCTACTACTACGGCGACGATCAGATCCTCGGGTTCAGCCACACCCGGTTGAACGGCACCGGCGCCACTGATGGTGGCCATTTCCTGGTGATGCCGGCGCGCGGCGCCGTGGAGCCTCCTCGGTTGCGCACGTGGCAATCCACGACTTTCTCCCACAGTAAGGAGTTGGCCTTTCCCGGCTACTACGCCGTCCGGCTCCCCAAGCTCGGTGTGCTCGCGGAGCTCACCGCCACCCCGCGCGTCGGTGTCCACCGCTATACGTTCAGCGAGGGAAGGACTCCGCATCTGGTACTCGATGTGATGAACGCCCTGGGCGGCCGCCGCGCCAGCGAGGGAACCGTTCGTGTGCTGCCGGAGGCGGGAGAGGTTGAGGGTTCGGTGAGAACCTTTGGGACGTTCTCCGGAAGGTATGGAGGCATTAAGGTGTATTTCGTTGCCAGACTCAGCCAGCCGTTGGCCGGCTTCACTGCCTTGCAGGACGACGTCGTCGCTGGCGACAAAGCCTTTGCCGCAACTAATCGAGCCCGCGTTGACCTGAGCTTTGCCGCCACCAACGGGCCGCAGACCGTCACGCTCAAGCTGGCGATTTCCTACGTCAGCATCGAAAACGCCCGTGCCAACCTGCAAGCGGAAGCCGGGACCAAGGATTTTGATCAGGTCCTGGCCGAGGCGCAGCGAAACTGGGAAGAGAGGCTCAGTTCGATCCGGATTCAGGGCGGCACTGAAGCGCAGAAAGAGGTGTTTTACACAGCGCTGTTCCGCGTATTTCAAATGCCTACGGTCTTCAACGATGCCAACGGAGATTACCTGGGGTTCGACGGGCAGGTTCACAAGGCTTCGGACTTCCATTACTTCACCGACCTCTCCCTCTGGGATACTTTCCGGACGGTGCATCCGCTTTACACTCTGATCGCACCCAACGATCAGCGGGACATGGTTGTGTCACTGGTGAAAATGCTCGAGCAGGGCGGATGGCTGCCCCGCTGGCCCTCGGGGCACGGCTACTCGAATTCCATGCTGGGCACGCCGGCGGATATTGTGATCGCGGAGTCGTATCTGAAGGGCATACGGGATTTCGACGTGGCCAAGGCGTATCAGGCGATGCGCCGCACGGCCCTTGCCCCAACTCCCCCTGGCGCGGCCTTCTCAGGGCGTGAGGGGGTGGAACAGTATCTGCAATACGGTTACTGTCCGGCGGGCCTGGTCAGGAATAGCGTCACGCGGACGCTGGAATACTCGTGGGCCGACCATGCGATCTCACTGCTCGCCGAGTCGCTGGGCTATACAGAAGACGCCGCGCTGTTCCACAAGCACTCGCAGTCCTACCGCAATGTCTGGAACCCCGGGACGCAATACTTTCAACCGCGGGGCGCACAGGGGAGTTTTGTCGAACCGTTCAAGCCGCTGTTGCTTACCTACTTCGACCGCAAGGGTAAATACACCAAGGACTACGTCGAGGGCAGCGCCTTGCAGTGGCGTTGGGGTGCGCCCTTCGATGCCGAGGGAATGATCTCCCTGTTCAAGAGCCGCGAGTACTTCGTGGAGGAACTCAACCGCTTTTTCGCCAAGTCGCACCCCGCCAGGGCAACCTGGAATCCCGGCCCGTATTACTGGCACGGCAATGAACCCGATATCCACGCGGCTTACCTGTTCAATGACGCCGGCCGGCCCGACCTCACCCAGAAGTGGGTGAGGTGGATCCTGGACCATAAATACAGCACCGGCTACGATGGGCTGGACGGCAATGATGATGCCGGCACGCTTTCCGCCTGGTATGTCTTCAGCGCGCTGGGCCTATACCCGGTGGCCGGGTCGGATAAATACCAATTGGGTGCACCATTATTTGAGAGGGCAGAAGTGCAACTGAAGGACCACCGCCTGGTAATCGTGGCAGAAAACTACGCCCCCAGCCGTCAGTACGTGAGCGAGGTTTGGCTGAATGACACGCGTCTGGACCGCAGGTGGATCCGGCACTCTGAAATCGAACATGGCGGAGTGCTCCGCTTTGTTATGGCCAGTGAACTCCCGCAGAAGTGACCTCACCCGGCGAGTTTGCCCCTGGCGAGGGACGGCGCACTCTAGATTCAGGGCAACCGGAAGAAGGCCAACAATCGAGGAACAATCGAGGAACAANNAGGTCAATGGATCATTCTCGGGCTCTGGACTGGTCACCGGGCGACCCTCCGGATCCAGCCTTTACGGCTGAGCCGGACATTGACAGCGGCAGCTTGCGGTTTACAGCTCACCTGGAGTAGCCTGATCCTAAGATGAAATCCGCATTCCAAAGATTATTGTTCACCCNNCTACACGACCTACATCGAGGCCTACGCTCTCACCCGGCATCCGGACTGGAAGCTCTGGTTCCGCAACGTCGGGTGGGGCGGCGACACCTCTTGGCTGCGCCAACGCGCGCACCCTGATGAAAAGCAGCTCTTCGCCGCCGATGCGGACAGCCAGCAGAAGATGGTGGAGGATTCCGTCGGCCGCGGCCTCCGGCGTGACGTTCTGCCGCTGAAGCCTACGGTGGTAACCATCAAGTTCGGCATGAACGA
>PLZQ01000410.1:0-9393 GCA_003152225.1 Limisphaerales bacterium
GTAGAGGGCGAAGAGGTATTCGACGCGGTGCCGGTCGCTGGGGAACGGTTCGGGCCGGTAACAGCGGTCCACCGCGCGGTCCAGTTGCAGATGCGCCTTGAGCAGCGGCGCGGGCATCGTCAACGGGTCATACAAATCCGCCAGCGTCGAAGTCGGGTACTGCGCCCGCGCGTCCAGCACTGCCTGCGCCGCTGCTTCCACTGCCGCCCGCTGCTTGTCCGTCACCCTTTCCGGCCAGGGGTAGTTGTTGTAAACGAGACTGTTTGAGTAGCTGAAATCGCTTTTCATCCGGCCGCAGACCTGTTTCATCCAGGCCATGTGCATGGCGGAGGTGAGAACGCCAAAGTGGTACAGGGTGGCACTGGGCACAAATTGAATCTTGTTGCTGCAAATGACTTCCTTGCTCAGGAAGGCGATCGGGATATACGCCCGGCGCTCGGACGAGACTTCGGGGATGGCGAGATAGTCAGAGTCGGGCTGCGCGATCTGACGAAAGAGCGTTGGGTGTTTGGCGTAAGCGCGGGTCGTCGCCGCCTTGCTGGCAAGGCGGGATGCTTTCACAGCCTCAATGCGTTTCATGACTTCGGGCAGGGCGCGCAGTTTGGCGGGATCGACATTCACAAGCCACAAACAGTAGCGCTCCACGCCATCAATGAAATCGCCACCACTCATGAACGGACGTATAAACTCGGCAGCCCCGGGCTCACGGCGAAGAAACTCCTTCTTTTCCTCACGGGTGAAGATGAGATGGCCGCCGTCGGTCGGCTTGTTGCCCCAGGACATCTTCGGGACATTGCTGACAGGGGTGGAGCGGTTTGTGACAACCCGGTCAGGTCCTTCAATCAGGTAAGGACTGATATTAGCGACCTTCGTCACCGTTGGGTGTTCGGGGTCCGCTTCGTAATCGGTGAGCCTCTTGATCGGGGCGTCCATAGTGCCAAAGCCCAGGATGATGCAATGGACGTGGGCCTTGCCTCGCGCCTCGCTTTCCCAGGGGAAAGTGCGGTGAGCAAAGTGAATCTTCAGGTGATAGCGGTTGAAAAGCTCTGGCCAGAGGATGCCAGGCTGCTCGCCCTGGGAAATAGAGTTCGTGGAAACAAAGGCGCAGGGGATATTGGTGTCTCGGATATATTCAGCAGCCTTGACGTACCAGTTGCAGACGTAGTCAAGGACGCCGGACGCCGAGATGCTCGACATGACGATGTCTTGGTCTTCCTTCTGCTCCGCCGTCTGCCAATGATGACCGATGAACGGCGGGTTGCCGAGGACGAAGGAGCATTGCTCGGGCGGCAGGACGGTGCGCCAGTCGGTGCGGAGGGCGTTGCCGACGACGATGTGGGGCGAGGCGCGCAGCGGCAGGCGGTCGTAGAACTGGCCGAAGGCCTGCGAGAGCGCGATGTTGGCCTGGTGGTCGGTCAGCCAGAGCGCGACCTCGGCGATGCGGGCCGGGAATTCCTCGATCTCGATACCGTAGAACTGGTCCACGTTGACTTTGGAGAGCTGGTTCACGGCGTCGAGCGACATTTCGTGCTGCTGGCCGTAGAGTTCGAGCAGGACTTCGAGCTCCAGCTTGCGCAGTTCGCGGTAGGTGATTACGAGGAAGTTGCCGCAGCCGCAGGCGGGATCGAGGAAGCGGAGCTTGGCCAGCTTCTCGTGAAACTCGTGCAGGCGCGCGGTGCGGCGGGTGGAACGGTCAGCCTTGATGTTCTCGAACTCGGCGCAGAGGTCGTCGAGGAACAAGGAGCGGATGACTTTGAGGATGTTCTTCTCCGCCGTGTAGTGCCCGCCGATGCGCCGGCGTTCCTTGCTGTCCATGACCGCCTGGAAGAGCGAGCCGAAGACGGCGGGGGAGATGGTTTCCCAGTGGAAGCGGCAGCAGGCGAGCAGGCCGTTGCGCATGTCGGCGTTGAACTCCGCGAATTCGAGCCGCTCGGCAAAGAGCTGGCCGTTGACGTAGGGGAAGTCGCGGAGTTCCTCGTCGAGATTGCGCTGGCGCTGCGGGGAGTCGGTGTTGAGGACGCGGAAGAGTTGCTCCAGCCGGACGCCGAGATCGGAACCGTCCTCGGCGGTGCGGTCGCACAGGAACAGTTCGAAGGCTTTCTGGGGGAAGATGCCGTTGTCCTCGGCAAAGAGGCAGAAGAGGATGCGGACCAGGAAGCGCTTGAGCTCGTGGCCGGTGTAGCCGCCCGCCTCCAGTTTGTCGTGCAGGTCGCACATGAGCGCGGTGGCTTCCAGGTTTGCCGGGTCCTCGGGGTTGAGCCGGTGCTGGGTGTAGCCGGCGATAAAGGCGAAATGGCGGACGTGCTTGTGGAGATCGGCCAGCGGGAAGTCGATACTGGGCGGGAGACGCTTGAGCAACGGGGCATCGGGGTCCTGCTCCGGCTCCAGGTCGTGGAGGGCGATGCGGGCGAAATCGGAAACGATCAGCCAGCGGGGAATCTCGCGGTCGCGCCCGGTGTCCTTGAGGCCGCGGATGTAAGCCATGCCTTGAGCGTGCGCCTTGCCGAGGTCTTCGCCGGCGGACTTGTGCTCGACCAGCAGGCGGCCCGGCCAGAACAGGTCAATGAAGCCCCAATCACCGGAGAGCTTCTTGACCGGCTCCTCGAAGGTGGCGACGGTACGGCGGCGGACGCCGAAGACGTTGAAGAAGTCGTTCCAGAAGGATTGGCGTTCGGCGGCCTCGCGCGTTTCGCCCTGCCATTCCCGGCTGAAGGTGATGGCGCGCTGGCGAATCTCATTCCACGACAGTGGCATGGGCGGAGGCTACCACGTGCCGGCAGCCAAACGACAGGAATTTCCACTTGCACCGAGACAATGCAAGCGCCCCCGCCGGGAGGGGTTTTAACCATCGAGTCTTGACAGGCGGCGCATGGGCTGTTCTACTTTGGATGCCTCTGGACGAATTATGAGAGCACAATCACAATTGCTCTGGAAAGCGGCGCTCGCCGCAGGGATTGGATGGTCGTTACTGCACGCGCTGCAAGGCCAGGCGGCGTCGTTGGTCGTCACGACGCTAGCCAATAGTGGCACCGGTTCGCTGCGAGCAGCCATCGCCAGTGCGAATGACGGTGACGTGATCACTTTCGCCATCAGCGGCACGATTACGAGTCTTTCGGGGGAGCTGCTGATCGGCAAGAGCCTGGACATCGTGGGCCCTGGCCCGACCAAGCTTGGGGTCAGCGGGAATAATGCGAGCCGCGTCTTCAACATTGCCGGCGGGGCCAGCGTCAGTCTTACCGGACTGACGATTTGCAACGGGCATGCTCATGATGGTGCTGCCGCCACAAGCTCCGCGACGCCGGGCTCGCCAGGCGACGACGGCGGAGGCATTTATAATGCGGGCACCCTCGCGCTCACCAATTGCGTCATCACAGGATGTCGTAGCGGCCAGGGGGGAGCGGGCTTTACTTATGCGAATTTCATTCAGTCACCCGGTTGTAGTGATGGCGGTCCGGGCGGGAATGGCGGCGGGATCTACAACGCCGGCACGCTAACGTTGGTTGCCTGCACGCTCAGTTACAGTACCAATGGGAGCGGCGGTAGTGGTGGGGATGCGATGCTTGGAATCTGTCCGGGTGGCGCGGGAGGGAGCGGAGGGAGTGGTGCCGGCCTCTACGATTTTGGGGCTGCCACGTTCATCGCCTGCACCTTTGCTTTCAATGGCGCCGGCGCGGGAGGCGCTGGGGGCTACGGTGGCTCCGGCGACATAACTCAAAGCGATGGTGCCGGCGGCGGCTGGGGCGGGAGTGGCGGCAGCGGCGGAGGCATTTATAGCCAAAGCAGCCCCACTTTTATCTCCTGCACTATTACCGGGAATACAGGTGGCCGCGGGGGGCAAGGCGGAAAGGGTGGCTATGGTAACACCCAGAGCATGCCGCGAGAGGGAACTGTGGGTAATGGCGGGCCAGGTGGCAATGGAGCTGCGGGTGGAGGAGGCGGCGGCCTTTACTGCCCGGGTTTCTTTCAATCAGTCGCTTGCACATCCTCCGGCAATTCCACCGGTGCAGGGGGTGTGGGCGGCCAAGGGGGCAGGGGCGGAATGTCCCTCTTGAGCGCCGGAGGCAACGGCGGCAATGGCGGCAACGGGGGCAGCGGTGGCGCTGGCGGAGGGGCGAACACTGGCGGCGGTGGCACATTGCAGAACGTTCTAGCCGCGCAAAACTCCGCCGCCGCGGGTGGGCTTGCCGGCGCCGGTGGCTTACGGGGCTCTGGCTCCCCTTCTGGTACAAGCGGCTACCCCGGCTCCGGCGGTCTTGGCGGCTCAGGCCCCGACCTGTTCGGTGCCTTCACCTCGAACGGGCACAACCTCATTGGCCTGGCCGACGGCAATTCCGGCTTCACCGACGGTGTCCTCGGCGATATCGTCGGCTCCGGCACGCCGCTTAATCCTCTCGTTGGGCCGCTCGCCAATAACGGCGGACCAACGTTCACCTGCGCTCTGTTGGCCGGCAGCCCGGCCCTTGATACCGGCGACGACACCATACTCGATGCGCCGTTCGGCCTGACGATCGACCAGCGCAGTCTGCCACGGAAGTCCGGCTCGCACGTGGATATCGGGGCGCTTGAGGTTCAGTGGGCTTCTAACGCCATCTGTGTTGCCGCCTACATCAGCGCCACGGACGGCGCCGTCCAGATGACGCTCACGAATATTCCGGGCGCAAGCCTTACGATACTCGCGGCCACTAACCCATCGTTACCCGTGTCCACTTGGACGGTCCTTGGGCCCATGTTCGAAGTCGCTCCCGGCCAATTCCAATTCATAGATCCGGCTTCCACGAACCTGCCGCAACGCATCTACCGCGTGCGCTGCCCATAACCCGCCCACCACGAGTATCTCCTTGAACTCCGCATAGGAGACCCCGTAATCTACCATTGTAGAAAGTCGAATTATAGATGGCTTAACGTTGTTCTACTTGCTGTAACCATCCCATGACCTTCCCCAACCCCGCCATCCGTGGGCTGACTATCCTGAGCCTAAGCCTCCTGTTCTGCTCCCAGGCGATGGCGCAGACCGCTCCGGACGCCGATTTGTACTATCGCCGCACTCACGGCGGCGCCGCGCCTCCACCCGGCACGGACCTCTCCGATCATTCGGCGGAGACCACGAATGTGATCAGCGCCGAGTCGGTCGAGGTCTCCAAGCCACCGCAAGGCCCACAGCCGATGGGCCTGCTTGATAACGGCGTGGATCCCGCAAACCTGGGCAAAGGCGACTGGATCTGGCAAATGCCTACGACCGAGACCCATCTCGGGGTGTCCACCGTCCAGGGCGTCATTGATTACGAGAAGAGCATGGGCATGCAATGGATCACCGTCAAATGCGGCGATGGCTCCAGCATCTGGACCCAGTTCAATGCCGACCTGATCACTCGCGCGCACGCGGCCGGCCTCAAGATCTTCGGCTGGGCCTACGCTTATGGCAGCAACCCCTCGGGCGAGGCCACTGTCGCCCTTAACGCTCTGAATCTCGGCGCTGACGGCTTCATCATCGATGCCGAGGCCGAATATGAGACGCTGGCCAACAACAGCGCGGTGGCGGCGCAGTATTGCCAGGCGATTCGCGCCGCCTACCCCACCCGCTTTCTGGCTCACGCGCCCTTCCCGTATATCAGCTACCACTCGGGATTTCCTTACGTCACTTTCGGTGTCTATTGCGACGCTGTGATGCCGCAGGATTATTGGGGGGCAATCGGCGTCACCCCCACCAAGATGATCACGGACATGGATTCCCAATGGCGCACCTGGCAGAACGGGCTGACGGGCACCAACCGCAACGCCATCAAACCCATTGTTCCGCTGGCCCAGTCCTACGCGCCCGTGACCGGCACTGAGATCACCACCTTCGTCAACGGCATCAAGAGCGATTCCACTCCCGCCACCACCGGCGGTTACCAGGGGATCAGTTTCTGGGACGCCCAGGAACGCACGGCGGATATGGATGCGGCCGTGAAAGCCGCGTCCATTGGCAATTCCAGCAACCCGGCATACCTGGTCATCCAGCCTGTGCTCAGCCGCACCGCCGAGACAGGAGCTACCGTCAGCTTCAGCGCCTCGGCCGGGGGCACGGCCCCGATCCGATATCAATGGAGGCTCAACGGCGCAGTGATCTCCGGCGCTACGAATACCACTTACACGCTCACCAATGCCCAGGCTGCCAACACCGGGAACTACACCGTCGTTGTCACCAACCTTAACGGCAGCGCCACCAGCAGCCCCGTCTCCCTGACCGTCTATCCGCCGCAGGTGGTCGTGTTCTCCGACACGTTTGATACGGATACCAGCGGCAACTGGACCGTCAGCAAGAGTTCCACCGATACGCGCATCACGTTCAACTACGACTACTCCGCCAGCGGCATCGGATCGGCCCCCCACTCCCCGGGCGGCACCACGCGCGGGGTGAAGTTTGAAGCGAACCTGAGCGCCGGCGTCGTCGCCGCGTTGTCCATGGCCCCCATCGGCCAAAGCTTTAGCGGCGATTACCGCTTGCACTTCGACATGTGGATCAACCCCAACGGGCCCTTCCCCAACGGCGGCACCGGCTCGACCGAGTTCTTCACTGCTGGCATTGGCACCGCGGGCAACCGGGTGCAATGGACCGGTTCGGGGACGACCGCCGACGGCTATTGGTTCTCCGTTGACGGCGAGGGTGGTGTCGGAGCCACCTCGACCACGACCGGTGATTTCTGTGCCTACATCGGGACCGCCCTGCAAAACACCAACACCGGCATCTACACCGCCGGCACCAACGCCACCCCGCGGGACAACCTCAACACGTATTACGTGACCGCCTTCCCTGGCGGCCAAATGGCTCCCGCCCTCCAGCAATCCACTTACGCACAACAGACGGGCGCCCTCAGTGCGGGCACGGTCGGCCTTGGCTGGCGCGATGTAATTGTCTCCCGGCGCGGCACGACGGTCGAGTGGTCCATCGACGGCGTCAAGCTGGCCACGGTGAGCAACGCCACCTTCACCGCGAACAACGTCTTCGTCGGCTACTGGGATAACTTCGCCTCTATCTCCGACAACACGAACCTGAGCTTCGGCCTGGTGGACAACGTGCGTGTGGAAGTGCCCGCCGTGGCGCCAACGATCACCGCCCAGCCGCAAAGCAAGTCCGTCAACCAGGGCAGCAATGTGACGTTTGCCGTCACCGCCTCCGGTATCCCGGCCCCAAGCTATCAGTGGACCTTCAACGGGATAAACATCAACGGCGCCGTCACCAGCAGCTACACCCGCTTCAACGCCCAGCTTGCCGATGCAGGCACGTATACGGTGATCGTCACTAATGTGGGCGGCTCCCTCACCAGCTCCAATGCGCTGCTGATCGTCAACGTCCCGCCCACCATCACCGCGCAGCCGCAAAGCCAAACCGTCAACCAGGGCAGCAATGCAACGTTCACCGTCACCGCTGCCGGAACCCCGGCGCCGAGTTACCAGTGGACCTTCAACGGCACAAACCTCGATGGCGCCACCACCAGCAGCTATAGCGTGTTGAATGCCCGACTCGCGGATGCAGGAACCTATGCGGTGGCCATCAGCAATGTTGCCGGCTCCGTCGCCAGTTCGAACGCTGTCCTCTCGATCGTCGCGCCCCAGCCGCCCCGCTTCGACCTGATCACCCTCCTCCCCGACCAGCGCGTGGACCTGTTGCTCCGCGGCGCAACCGGCAGCGTCTGCGTGCTCGAAGCCTCAAGCAACCTCTTGAATTGGTCCTCGCTTGCAACGCTGACCAATACCGGCGGCGTCTTTGAATTCATCGACGCCCCCGCCACCAACTCGCAGCGTGCCTACCGCGCCCGGCTGGCCCCATAACAACCACGCGCGCCAACCTGAATTCGAGTCGCATCCTACATCCGCCCGTTGAAGCGGTGGATGGTTTCGAGCATGGCCAGGTAGTTCGCGGTGGGCATGTAGTTGGTGATGGAGTTGCCCGAGCCACAGGCATAACCGCCGCCCGGCGCGCAGGCGGTGAGGATTTGACTGGTCCGACGCCGGACGTCGTCCTCAGTGCCACGGCTCAGGAGATCGACATCCACGCCACCCATCACCGCCACTCGTTTGCCCCAGCGCTGCTTGAAGTCCTCGACCGGAATGATCACATCCTCGAAGCTGTGCTTGGCGTCGATCCGCACATCCTCGATCAGGTCGGGCATGATCGCCTCGACGTGCCCGCAACTGTGCAGCAGGAATAGCCGCCCCGTGTGGTGGGCCAGCTCGGCGTAGCGCTTGTGCCAGGGCAGGATGTAGTTGCGCAGGTGTTGCGGCTGGAGCAGGGTGGCCGTCTTGAACCCCATGTCGTCGCCGAGCCAGAGGGCGAAAACCTTCTCCATGTCGCAGAAAACGCGGAAGGCGTCGTAGATGATCTGTCCGACCCGGTCCACGACTGCCCGCACCAGGTCTGGATTGTCGTAAAGCAGAAGCATCATACCTTCCAAGCCGAGCAGGTAGCTGGACCACTCGAGAACGCCGCCGGAGAAGCCCATCATGCCCATGCCGTCGGGCAGTTCGCTTTGGGCCGCTTCCGCGGCGGAGAAGTTGACAGCCGCAGGCGTCGGCCAGGGATATGCCTCAAAGTCGGCGAGGGATTTGATGGCGCCTTCGTGTTCATTGGCCCAGTGGCGCTCGCCCGTGGCCGACTTGGCGGTGTCGTGAGCGGCAAAGGTCTCCACCTTAAAGGGGATCTCCGCCCGGACGCGGAAGTAGTCATAGCCCAGGTCGTGCCAAAGCTGGATGCGCTGGCGAATGGCCTCGCGGAAACGCTGTGGTCCGTCCTGGCGGGACAGCGGAATCAAAGGTGCACCGTGCAGCTCGGTCAGGGTTTCCTCGGCAATGGCCAGTTCAACCAGCGGCACCCGGTCGCTGGGCCCACGCCGAAGGACTTGCTTGAAGTGTTCGACATTGGGCTGCGGCTTTGGCAGCCGCCGCATTATTAGACTGTCCATGAGGTTGCGTTCTGATCTACGGCGCCATCACCGGCCAGACCACGAATGTCTGCTGCCCGCCTTCGCGCACTTCAAACGGGCCGGGGAAGGGGTTCTCTGCATTCCTTCTCGCGCCGAAGTAATCAGTAGCGATGCGGATAGGACTTCCGTCTGCGTTCTCGTACGGCAGGTCCGGGATCTTGGCCTTGCCCAGCAGCGCGGTCGTCACAAGCTTGCGTGTTTGCTCGGTGCCCCAGGCTTTATCGAGGTTGACTTGGAGGGTGACGCCGCCCGCCTGTTCGGTGAGACGGATGGCCGGGTCGAAGTTCGCCCTGATCAGAGGAGCGGCCTCATTCGTCGAAGACTTGGTGCCCTGAAGGAACACGTTGCCCGCCATCCAAACCGGTAGTCGCGTTTTATCGTAGGGGCTCAGGTCGCCACGCTGCACGAACAGGTTGTTGTAGAAGCGATC
>PLZQ01000410.1:9493-15337 GCA_003152225.1 Limisphaerales bacterium
GCGCGCCCTGCGCCATCCAGTCCAGCCAGATGCCGCGGCAGGTCCGGTAGATGTGATTGCGGCTGATCTCGACATCAATGGCCCCGTGGAACTTGATGCCGGCCATCTCCGCCCCGGTGAAGAGCTGCTGGAGATGGATGTCATGGATGGTGTTGCCCGTGACGGTGCTGAACGCGGCCCCCAAGCTGCCGACGATGCCGGTCTGCTCGCAATGGGAGATGGTGTTGTTGCGGACCAGGTGGTGGCCGATGTTGTCTCTTGACCAGCCATTCTGCAGCGCGCGCTCGACCGTCTTATTGTAGGCATCGGCGGATTCCGACTTGTTATCCCAGGCGTCACCGTATTTTCCCAGGGCGACACCCGAGCAGCGCGAGTAGCGGATCACATTGTCCTCAATGATCCACCCCTTGCTCCAATGAGTTCCGATCAGACCGACCTGCTTGGCCGTAGGCGGCGCCCACGGGGTGGCGGCGTTTTCCAGGTTGAAGCCGCGCACAGTGAGGTAGTTGATGCCCGTCTTTTCCGGAAAGAAGACCGTCTGGCGCACGTTGATCTCGACGTGCTGGGCGTTGGGATTGGCCCCCTTGAACTGCGCCCAGATCGTGGTGTTCTCGTTGTCCACTTGGCCGAACCAGTGGGGAGTGCCGTTCGTGGTTTTGAGCACATCATCCAGTTTGGCTGCCTCAAGCAGCCAGTCACCGTTCAGATAGACGGCGCCGGTATGATGCTGCCGGCCCTTGGAGTTGAACCAGTCCCCGTGGATGAGGTCGCTGTACGGATTGAACTGGCCAAAGAAACTGTTAGGCAGCGTCACCTTCCATACCTCGTCCTGCACCTTGACCCAGTTGGTGATGACTTCCGATCCTGTGATGGTGACCTGTTCACCCTTCGCGGCCTGATAAACAATGCGCTGCTGGTCGGAGTCTCCCCCGCGCGGCGGGTTGATGCGTTCGCGGTAAACCCCTGCATGCACGGTGATCACGTCTCCCGGCTGCGCCCGCTGCGCGGCGGTCGAAATCGTCTTGAAGGGCTTTGAGGCGGAGCCGTCATTCGCGTCGCGCCCGGTCACGGAAACATGGTACTCGGTGGCAGACAGAGAAAGGGCAAGGCAGGTCGCTTGGCTGATCAGGGTTAGTTTCCTCATAGTAACAATTGCATATTCGGTCATTAGTTGCCCGTCAGGGTCGTTCCAGCCGCATGCTTCCAGAAGGGAAGAAGAGTGTAAAGCGACGAGTTTGCGCAAGCCAAACTCACGCCGCGGCTTGACCTCGGGTTGCATATCGCGGAAGCTGCCCGTGCGCTGAACAACAGCTATTGGATTATTGAATATGATAGCACGACTCTCTGTGACCGTGGCGGCGGCCATTCTCCTGCTGGGCTGCAATAAGCCAGCGGAACCGACGATTGACAAACCTGTGGGCAAGGCTGCTCCCGCCAGCCAAGCTGACAGCGGTCAGAAGAATGAAATGAAAACAACCGCAAGCGGACTTAAGTATCAGGTATTGAAACAAGGCACGGGAACCGTCTCGCCTAAGGCCACCGATACCGTGAACGTGCATTACCATGGC
Source organism: Limisphaerales bacterium (assembly GCA_003152225.1). GTDB lineage: Bacteria > Verrucomicrobiota > Verrucomicrobiia > Limisphaerales > UBA8199 > PALSA-1440. The sequence goes on from PLZQ01000410.1 coordinate 11,062, forward strand.
ACCTTGCTCAACGGCACCGTCTTTGACAGCTCCGTGGAACGCGGACAGCCTATCAGTTTCGCATTGAACCAGGTCATCCCCGGCTGGACCGAGGGCCTGCAGCTCATGAAGGTGGGGGACAAGTTCAGGTTCGAGATACCGCCCAACCTGGCATACGGCGCGAACAGCCCCAGCCCGAAGATCCCGCCGAATAGTACCCTGGTCTTCGAGGTGGAGTTGCTGGGCATTCAGTAGGCGTCTTGGATGGCCGCCGCGCTCGACCGGTGTGCGCGCCAGTACATCGGCCTGAGATAGGCTCTGGCACTGACCCTGTCGGATCTTGGGTCTTCACTTGTTGCTCCATTGCCGCGCCTCGGGCGCGCTGGTAGGTTGGTTATTGCGATGGCTGATATCGTCCTAACCACGCTCAACGCGAAGTACATCCATGCCGCGTTCGGGCTGCGCTATTTGCTGGCCAACCTTGGCCCGCTGCGGACTGTCGCCTCCATCGTAGAGTTTGATATCAACCAGCGGCCTCTTGATATCGTAGAGGCGCTGCTGGCGCGGAACCCTAAGATCATCGGGCTCGGCATCTACATCTGGAACGTCGCGCCCGCAACTGAAGTCGTCGCTACTCTTAAACGCCTGCGACCGGACATCACGGTCATACTGGGCGGGCCGGAGGTCAGCTACGAGGCCGAAGCCCAGCCCATCGTGCAGTTGGCCGATTACGTTATTAGCGGGGAAGCGGATTTGGCGTTCGCCGAAGTCTGCCGGCAACTGCTCTCGGGCGAACGCCCGGCTGCGAAGCTTATCCCCGCCGGCACGCCCGAGTTTGCCGAACTTGTGCTGCCCTATGAGCTTTATGACGACCAGGACGTAGCGCACCGCCTCATTTATGTGGAAGCCTCGCGCGGCTGCCCGTTCTCGTGCGAGTTCTGCCTTTCCTCGCGCGACATCCCGGTGCGGCAGGCGCCGTTGCCCACGTTGCTCGGTCATCTGCAAGGCCTGCTCGATCGTGGTGTGCGGCAGTTCAAGTTCGTGGATCGGACATTCAATCTGAACGTCAATACGAGCCGGGCCATCCTCGAGTTCCTGCTCGAACGGCACCGGCCCGGTCTCTTCTTCCACTTTGAGATGGTGCCCGACCGGTTGCCAGAGGCGTTGCGCGAGGTCATCGTGCGGTTCCCACCCGGCGCCCTCCAATTCGAGGTGGGAGTTCAGACGTTCAATGCCGAGGCCGCCGAGCTGATTCATCGCCGCCAAGATTACCAGCGGCTCGAAGACAATCTTCGCTTCCTGCGTGGCCAGACGGGCGTTCATATTCACGCGGATTTGATTGCCGGTCTGCCGGGTGAGAGCGTGGAAAGCTTTGCCGCAGGCTTCGACCGGCTGATAGCGCTGGGGCCGCATGAGATCCAGGTGGGCATCCTCAAGCGGCTGCGCGGCACGCCAATCATCCGCCACGACGCCGAATGGCAGATGGTGTATAATCCGCATGCGCCCTACGAACTGCTGCAGAACCGACTGATTGATTTCCCGACGATGCAGAAGCTGCGACGCTTCGCGCGCTACTGGGACCTCGTCGGCAACAGCGGCAACTTCGTGGAGACCACGCCGCTGATTTGGAGCAATGAAGACAAGGCGTCTCGGCTGTCCCCCCTTTCTCCCTTCGTGGGGTTCATGCGCTGGGGTGAATGGCTGCACGAGCGTGTGGGCCGCAAGCACGGCATTGCCCTGGTCCGGCTGATGGGATTGCTATTCGAGTATCTGACAGGTGAACGGAAGCTCGACCCGAAGCAAGCCGCCGCAGCTCTGTGGAGCGATTACCAGCGGGGCGGACGGTACGACAAGCCAGCCTTCCTCAAAGACCATTTGCTCGCAGAAAGGCCGCCTGCTTCGTCCCGTCGAACCCGCACGGGCGTGCCCAAACGCCAAGCCCGCCACCTGGCGTGAACCGAAGAGGCGCCCCGTTTGCCCTCTCAATGCCCCTTCTTCGGCAGGGCGCGAGTTGCGCCGGTGGAGATGCCGCCATCCACCAGTAAGGTTTGGCCGGTGATGTAAGCGCTGGCATCGGATGCCAGGAACACCACCGCGCCATCCAGGTCCTGCGGTTGGCCGGGGCGCTTGAGCGGGATGCGGTCGCAGAGGTATTCGAGCCATTCCTGGTTCTCGTACATGACGGCGTTCTGTTTGGTCTTGAACCAGCCCGGTGCCAGGCAGTTCACGGTGATGCCGTGGACGCCCCAATCGTCGGCGAGGCTCATGGTGAGTTGTTTGACGCCGCCGCGACTGGCGCCGTAGGGCCCGAGACCCGCGTAGCCGGCCACGCAGGTGACGGAGCCGATGTTGATAATGCGACCGTATTTCATCGGAATCATGTGCCGCGCCACGGCTTGCGCCACGAAGAAGGTGCCGCGCAGGTTGGTGTCCAGGACCAGGTTCCAATCGTCCCAGGTAATCTCCAGCGCCGGCTTGCGCACGTTGCAGCCGGCGTTGTTGACCAGCACATCGACTTTCCCGTAGTGCGCGACGGCGGCCTCGACCATGGCCTGGATGCTGTCGGAACTGCGCACGTCGAGCGCCAGCGGTAACGCCCGTCGGCCCAGGGCCTGAATCTCGGCCTGGAAAGGTGCCAGCGTTGCCGGGTCGCGACTGGTGATGACGAGGTCAGCGCCGGCCCGCGCCAGCGCACGCCCGAAGTATTGGCCAAGCCCGCGGCTCGTGCCCGTCACAATGGCCACCTTGCCGCTCAAATCAAATGGGTTCTTGTTCATGGTAATCCTCGTTCTCGTTGTTGTTTTCGCAATCGATCCCCTTCGCCTCTTCCGCATCACGCATCACGCATCACGCGTCACGGCTTGAGCACCACCTTGAGCAACCCCGCTTCCCTCCGATAGAGCCGGTCGAACCAGGCCGCCCCTTCAGCCAGTGGTGCCGTGGCGCTGATCAGCGGAGCCGCCCGCAACGCGCCGCGCGCCAGCATATCCAGGCAGGCGGGATACTCTCCTTGCGAGGCGCACGAACCGTGGATGGTCAACTCGCGCGTCACCGCTGTCTGCAGTGGGAACTCAACCTTCGGTGTAACGTTACCCACGAGCGTCGCCGCGCCGCCTTTGCGTAGGCAACGCAGTGTCAGGTCCACGGTGGCGGGCAAGCCTACTGCCTCGAAGGCAAGGTCAGCGCCCAGCCCCCGCGTGAGTCGGAGAATCGCCGCCGGGGCTTCCTCGGTTGCGGAGTTGATGGCAGTCGTAGCGCCGCACTTTGCCGCCAGGGCGAGTCTATCGGCTGCAACGTCCACCGCGATGAGCCGCCCGCAGCCGGCCTGGCTTAGCGCCTGCACCAGCGCCAGGCCGATCATGCCCGCGCCGACAACGACGACCGTATCGTTCAAGATTGGCGGCGCGCGGCGAATGGCGTGCAAGGCGATGGCGAAAGGCTCAACCAGGGCGGCGTGCTCGAACGACAGCCCATCCGGCAGTCGATAAAGAATGTGTTGCGGCACGGCCACGAAGTCGGCAAACGCGCCGTTCTGCCGGTAATCCTCGCAGGAGACCCCCAGCACTCGCCGGTTATCGCACAGGTTGATCAGGCCGCGCCGGCAAAACTCACAGTGCCCGCAATAGATGGTCGAGTCGAAGGTAACTCGATCACCCGCCTTCCAGCCGATGACGCCACTGCCGAGGCTCGAGATGACTCCCGCCGCCTCGTGCCCCATGATGATGGGAGGCCGGCGACGGCCAGTGCTGCCGTCCATACCATGCACGTCGCTGCCGCAAATGCCGCAAGCTTTGACGGCGACGATCACGTCTGCGGGACCTGCCACCGGAGCCGGCACGTCTTCGCAGGCGAACTGCTTGTATTCCTTAAGAATCAGGGCTTTCATCGGATTATATTCTGTGCACAGTCAGCCGCGTAATCGGACATTGCAGCGCTGGTTTGCGAGTGCGACCAGAGGCACAGGCACGGGCCTTTGACATGCGCTCAGTAAGGACCATCGCGTCGATTCGGTCAAGCTGGGGACTCAGCCCGCCTTCCTATTTGGAGCGGGCGGAAGCTGGTGGACTGCTCTCGGGAGCAGAAAGGCGAGCGCGGCGCCAATTAGCAATCCCGCGCCCAGAGCATCGAAGGCAATTGTCAGGCTGTGGTACTCCTGCTTGAGCCAGCCGGCGATGTACGGTCCGGCAAACCCGCCCAAATTGCCGAACGCATTGACCACACCGATCACCAGCCCGACGGCGCTCCGGGGCAGGGTTTCGCTCGGGATGGACCAGAACGGCCCCATGGCCGCGAACGG
>PLZQ01000410.1:15416-19298 GCA_003152225.1 Limisphaerales bacterium
TTCTGGAGGAAATACATGGCGATGAGCACCAGCACGGGACGCTCGCAAAGCCGCGCCCACAGAGAGACAGACTGGGGCGGCTCCAATTCGGCGGACTCGCGCTGCAGAGTGGTTTCGAGGTAACTCCTCTCTTCGGCGGAAATCCATTTCGCCTCCCGCGGATGATCGCGGATACAGAACCACCACACGGGTAACCAGAGGAAAGGCAGCATGCCTTCCAGGATCAGCATTTGCTGCCAGCCATAGGCGCCCAGCAGCCAGCCGGTAAAAGGAGCCGTCGCTGCGACCGCCAGCGGTTGGCAGAGTGTCCAGTAGGCGTTCGCCCGCGCGCGTTCGCCCCGCGGGAACCAGTTCGCCAGCAGCACCATGGTCGCCGGAAATACGCCGCTCTCGGCAACGCCCAGCAGAAAGCGCATCGCCTCGAATTGCCTGAACGAGCGCGTGAGGCCGCACCCGACCGCGCAGACGCCCCAGGCAATCAGGAACAGGCTGATGATCTTCCGGGGGCTCCAGGCCGTCGCCCAATAACCGCCCGGGATCTGGAGCATGACGTAGCCGAAAAAGAAAATGCCCGCGGCCTCCCCCTTCATGCGGTCGTCCATGAACAGGTCTTTCATCATGGACGAGATCGTGGGGTCCAGCGACAGCGAGATATTCGTCCGGTCCACATACGAGATGGTGTACATGACCAGTGCGACGGGGATAATACGCACCCACCGTTGACAACCATTCACGGCCTGTGGTATTCTCACGATCAATGAATACTAAATCATTACCGAAACAGACGGCCGGGAAACTCGCATACTCTTATCGACGTTTTTCATCTGCCGCCCAAACTGACAACACCAGCCTTAGCCGTCAATTGGAAATGGCCCAAGCCATCTGTATTGAAAAGGGGTGGACATTGATAGACCTGCCACCAGACGCAGGGGTGTCCGCTTTCAAGGGGTTGAATAAAATCAAAGGCACACTTGGAACATTCTTGAACAAGGTCAAAGCCGGTGAAATCCCCAAAGGCTCGGTATTGATTATTGAAAAGATGGACAGATTTAGTCGCAATGAGATCGACTTGGTTATACCTGACTTTCTTTCACTTCTACAAAGTGGGGTAGAAATCTTCTCTTGTGTTGACCGCACGCATTACACCCTGGCCGACATTAGAACAAACCCAATGACTTTAACCTACGCGGTTATGGCTATGGGAATGGCCAATGACTATTCTAAATCATTGGGGGGCAGGGTAATCAAATCCGTTGACATTAAACTGGCCAAAGCCCAACAAGGTCAAAAACTACAACTCGGCTCTTGGATGCCTCGCTGGATTGACTTCGTTGGAAATGATAAACAGCCCGGCCAATTCAAGTTTAACGCCCACGCCGACACAATACGCCGAATAGCCACCGATTACGCGAATGGTAAATCAATGTATCAAATCGCAATAGAATTGACCCGTGAAAAGGTTCCCAGTTTGTTAGGTGGTAAATGGGCTCAAGGCACAATTGCGAACCTTGTCGCCCACCAGTGTTTGCTGGGGGATATAACAATCAAAGGTATTAAACTGAAAAACTACTATCCAGCCGTTATCACGCAGGCCCAATGGGACAAACTACAGGCCAAGTTAAGGGAGAATAGAAGCCGCAAAGGTGCCGGGGAATATGTGGCAAATCTGTTCCGCAATCGTGTTAAGTGTGCCCATTGTGGGGGAGCCATAAGAACGGCAAAAAGTCACGTTCACCGGTTATACACCTGCACCGCTAAACAAGTCAAAACCTGCTCGTCAAAGTATTCTATAAGGGTATCTGAAATTGAATTGGACTTCTTTCTTCTATACCTTCAGCAGGCACCAGACACTTTACTGGCCAAGAATACACCAAAGCACACTGAAATTGTGGCCGCAATGACCGCAGAACTGGCTGAACACGATAAAGCCATTGCCGACACCATAAAGTTAATTGGAGTGGTTAATGTGATAGAATTACAAACCAAGTTGGCCGACTTGAACCAGAAAAGGGAAGTGGTTCAAGGTATCTTAGAAAAAGTAAATGCTGGAATGATTAGTAGTCAGTCTGCCCCAAAGGCTTTAACCGACGTTAAAGGTATTGTATCAAGGTTATTGAAAGCCAGTGGCCACACTGAGGCACAGGCCACTAAGGACTTTCTTAAGGTGGCCAATGACTTTGAAGCCGCATTGAAGGATAACACCATACGCAAACAACTGCTGGCCCTTCTGCCGTCTATTGTCAGTTCAATTATTATAGACACAACCAAGGGCCGTTATCGTGTGGTGTCCATCAATGGGGTTGAAAGTGAATGGAGAAACGTGGTGGAACCCGTTTAACAACCAAGACAGATAACAGACCGCAAAGGCCCTTTAATTAGGGCCTTTTCTACGTCCACCAGTATCGAGACACCATTCGGCACTTCAAACGTAACCTGTGACAAGCCAGACCGCAAGGCGACGGGTTATAGACGCGGGTGAATGGGGTATATGACGCGGGGGGTATCCGGCCCTATAGGTAGTCTTCTTGACACTACCTGGCTACCGCGAGGTGGGTCGAGTTTTTGTCGTCTGTCCGATTTACTAAATAAAATCGGTATATAGTTTATACGTTAATACGTATGTGGTATTAGAATAAGTCGCAGCCCCCTACGCTAATTTTATTTCAGGGAATGATATTATTTATCAACTAACAGATAGTGAGTTATATTTATCATTGGGTATAAGCAACCCGTTTTCATAGTCCCCAGTAGATACGTCTGCTGGGGACTTTTTTTGTCCCAAAATATAGTTGAAGAAATATAGTCAACTTTTGTGCTGGTGTTCTATTTATTACCATATGACAAAACAAAAAAGATACTACTTGAAGAGACAATTGGAAGGCTGGAAATCCATTTCTGGAATTATGCCGCCCGAGATACTTGAACAAGTAAAAAAATATAAAATTGCCCTTATGGCAGAGTATAGAAAGAACAACTATGAAAACAAATGCTTTACCCCAACAGACGCCACAAACGTCTAAGCCCGTATCATTCGTTCGAGTTCCATACTATTTTCTTGAACGCACAGACCTATCACTTGCCACGAGAGTTATCGTGGCCCACATACACACCCGTTCGCGTATCAAAGAAATTGAATGGCTGGTGATCGCCCAAGAAATAGTTGAACATTGTGGGGTATCAAAAGCCATTGTGTCTGATACAATTAAGAAGTTAATTCTATCGGGAATTCTTACTTACAAAGAAACAATCAAGTATCACGGCCAGTGGGCTTCTAAAATGTATTCCATTGATAAGGTAAAACTTAAAGAATATATGAAGAAACCGGTTCATTCTGTGAACTGGACCAGTTCGCCTACCGAACCGCTACCGGTTCATTCTGTGAACAGATCCGGTTTGCCTACCGAACCTAGAAGAAGACAGGAAGAAGAAAATATTCCAGAAGAAGATAAGAAGAAAAAGACATTTTCTGGTCATACTTCTGGGAATAATTTGGTGGTTGGTTCTTATCAAGGTGCTAACCCACCCGCTGGTTTTAGTGATCTTGGTGAACCCTATCAAAGTGCCCCACCTGCCCCTTCTCTTATACAAGGTGCTACCGCAGTGCCACTCCGTGCCGCGAACGACCAGCCAGACGTGTTCGCTATGTTGGACGAAATACCCACCATTACCCAGAATAAAATGGCTGAGACACTTGACTATCGAAATGCCCAAGGAAACCGCTTTAAGGAGAACGTATAATATGACAATTAACCGCATATCTGTCGTGCTAACAATTATAGAAAATGATTGTGGTGAAACGTATGCTATCAATACCGAAAGTGGCCTGCCGATCAAAGACACTGACATACAAGATATTATAGCTTCCTCGACGTTTATAGTGGG
>PLZQ01000463.1 GCA_003152225.1 Limisphaerales bacterium
GCTGGGCTCTTCCGTGAAATCCAGACAAGTCGAAATGCCTCGAGTTGAATCGCTCGCCGTCACTTGAGGGGAATTGCGAGGGGATGGCGCAGGTATGGATGGGTAAGCCGGAACCCCAGGGTCAATCCCGGCGGAAGCGCGGCATGATGAATGGCGTGGGCTAATCCGGGAGCGACCAAGGCCGGAGGATCGAACCGGCGTTCGTGATAAGGCAGCTATGATAAATACCTTGGCAATGGAGGACGCGGGGACGGGTGGTTGCAAGCCCGCCGGCTCAAGACTTCCGTTGCCAAGGTCCGCGGCAGCGGCGCAGTGGAAAGAACGTAGCGCCGCATAAAAGGTGAACCTTGGAATGTTATGAAAACAAATCGCTCTTGCTCCTTTAAGCGCCCTCAGCCTTCGTCCCAGACCAACAGGCGCGGGCCCGCCCCCAAGACGGTCCTTGAGTTGCTGTCGGTGGCGGCGACCGTTGCTCTGCTCCTGCAGTGCGGCTGCTCAACGGCCGGAACCACGAGCATGACAGTGACCAGCGCCAAACCACTGGCTGAGGAGACTCGCTTGCGATTGGGCAACCGTTGCGCTGGTCCCTGACCCAAGGCCCGCCATCGTCAGCTTTGACAAGGCCAAGGGACAGATTGGTTATGCCGGAGAATGGGCGGGGACAGCGGCTGGCAATATGCTCGCCACCTCCACGTCCGAACCGATACTGGATTTGCCGCTCGGAGTGGGGACTCTTATCGCGGCACCAGTGTTTGCCGTCAAAGGCGCCATTGACGCCAAGAAACATCTGACCCCGGAAAAGCTCACCCGGTGTGAGACCAACCTCCTCACCGCGATGAGCAAGATGGCCGTGCAACAGCGCTTCCACGACTGCTTGATGAGTGCTGCCAGCGAACAATGCAAGGGGCGGCTGGTCCCGCTGGAGGAACCGCGCGACACCGTCGCCAGCGGGGCGGCTCCCGAGACGGTGTTGGAGGCGCGCGTCGAGGAACTACGCCTGGAGCGCCTCGGGTCGAGCGACACTTCCTATCGCCTCCGAATCAAGGTCCGGACGCGCCTGGTGCGGACCGCGGATGGGGCGGTGTTGTACGACCAGCCAGCCGAGTATTGCAGCGGCACGTGCCTGTTCTCCGACTGGACCCTCCGCGATGCGTTTCAGAACGTGGCGGAGACCGGCTATCGCCAATTGGCGGAGCAGTGCGTCAGCCGGTTCCTGACGACGACTGACAGGCCCGTACTGGCGGGGGCGGGCTACCAAAAAGCGCCCGCTCCGAGCCAGCATACTGCGGTCAGGCTCGCCGGCAGCGAGCCTCATTCGAGCCGTCTTTCCATCCGGCCTGTGAGCTATAGGATCCCTGACCCCGGGATCCTGGGAATCTTTTCGACGGGCAACGTAGCGCACGTCGTGATGCAACGCCCGCTCACTCGCGACCAGGCGACTTCGGAAGCGCTCGACGATGTGACCCAGATGTTCGAGGGCTTCATTGATAATCCCAATATGGGCGTAGCGCTGCCCGCGATTGCCGTGGCGATACCCATCAGCCTGTCCAAGCAAGGGGCGGCGCTGGTGCGCGGACTTTCCCCCCGGACACTCCGGGACGCGGAGGCCAAATTGAGCGCCGCGGCCAATGAAACCAGGCCGCACGAGGAACTGGCGGTCCAGGTGGTGCAACAGTTGGCGCCGCAGACCTCCCAGCGGGTCATGCTGGTCCGGCAGCCGCTGCCGCCGGGCGCGGAAGAAGATGCTGCGCTCATGCAGTGTGCCGCGCGTGGAACCCTGGCCGGGCTTACCGGAGGCCACACCGCCAGCGGCTACCTCCTCAGCCAGGGCGCCAACACCGCAGTGGAAATCCACGTGGAGGAAGCCCGTCTGGTCGGCAAGGAAGGGATCAATCCCAGGCTGGCGCTGTGCGTAGAGGCGCGGGCCACGGTGCTGCGGTCGCGCGATGGCCAACAGCTCTATTCCTGCCCAGTGCAATACCGCAGCCAGGGCCGGCACTTCACGGAGTGGGCCGCGGACGACGCCAGGCTCTTCCGCGAGGAACTCCAGAAATGCTACCACGACTTGAGCACCATCATGGTCAAGCAGCTAGTCAATCGAGGCGTGGTGCCGCCGGACGACCAGCCGCGGCCTGTCCTCGCGCAACGGCAGTAAGCACTCGGCTTTAGGGGTAAGCCTGAGTGTGGCTTCAGGGTAGCCTCGGGGTANNGTGGCTTGGAGTCCCCCCGCTGAAGCGGCGTTAATGAAAGCACCTCAAGGGCAACGGATTGAATGGCAGCCAAGCCCTCAAAAAATGGGACGCTCACATTCCACGGCAGTGCTAATAATGAGTGTTGACATTTTCTCCGGTTGCTGACCAAATCAGGTTCAGGATACGGCTCGATTTATGACGACCAAGGCGGAGTCAGCGCCAGTGCCTGGGAGTGGGGAGATCACGCGCCTGCTCCAAGAGATGCGCGCGGGCGATGCGGAGGCGGCGGAGGAGTTGTTGTCCCACGTCTATCGCCAACTGCGCACCCTGGCNNCGCTGGTGCATGAGGCCTGGTTACGCCTGGGACTTGGCGAGGGCGCGCGGTTTCCCAGCCGAGCCTATTTCTTCGCCGCAGTGGGCGAAGCCATGCGCCGGATCCTTGTCGAGGCCGCCCGGCGAAAGAAGCGACTCAAACGGGGCGGTGATCTACAGCGGGTGGAATTGGAGTACGTCGAACTCGCGGCGCCCATACCAGATGATGAACTCCTCGCCGTGGATGAGGCGCTTGACCGCCTGAGCCAAACCGATGCGCGCGCCGGCGAATTGGTTAAACTCTGTTACTTCGCTGGACTGACTCAGGAACAAGCGGCCAAGGCGCTAGGAGTATCCCTCAGCACAGCGGAACGCAAGTGGGCTTATGCGCGGGCGTGGCTCTTTCGAGAAATTCAGAAAGGGCAAGCAGCGCCGGAGTCTCACTAGACCACCAGGCTGCCTGCGCCATGAATCCAAAGCCGCTTCAAGCCAAGACCGTTTTTGAAGCAGCCAGCGGTCTCGCCGACGCTGTGGAACGTCGCACCTATCTCGACGGTGCCTGCGCGGGAGACGAGACGCTGCGGCAGGAAGTCGAGAGCCTGATAAGTGCGTACGAACGCTCCGGCTCTTTCCTGAAGACGCCGGTGGGGTTAGTTCTGCCACAACTGCCGCTACATGGGACAGGGGAACATCATTTCGGGGATTATGAGTTGCTGGAGGAAATCGCGCGGGGCGGCATGGGCGTGGTGTACAAAGCTCGCCAGGTCAGCCTGAACCGCGTGGTCGCGATAAAGATGATCCTCAGCGGACAGTTCGCGAGCGAAGATGAAGTCAACCGCTTTCGTTCCGAGGCCCAGGCGGCGGCCAGTCTGAATCACCGCAACATCGTCGCCATCTACGAAGTGGGTGAGTGCTCGGGGCATCATTACTACAGCATGCCCTTCCTCGAAGGTCAGAATCTTGCCCAGTTGATGGAATCCGGACAGTGGCGCCCAGGCGATGGCACGGAAGCCGCGCGGTTGGTGGCTAAGATCGCCCGCGCCGTGCAATGCGCTCACGATGCGGGCATCGTGCACCGCGATCTCAAGCCGGGGAATGTGCTGCTGGGACCCGATGGTGAGCCGCGGGTAACTGACTTCGGTTTGGCCAAGCGGGTGAGAGGCAAGGGCCAGTTGACGCTGACGGGACATTTAATGGGCACTCCCAGTTTTATGGCTCCAGAGCAGGCCCGGGGCCGCTCCGGGCAATGCAGCCGGGCCACAGACATCTACAGCTTGGGGGCGGTGCTCTATTATCTCCTGACCGGACGCCCCCCGTTCGTCGCGGATTCGGCCCTGGATGCGCTGTTGCTCGTACTGGAAGGCGAGGCGGTGCTGCCGCGGCGCATCAATCCGCTGGTATCCGGACCCTTGGAACACATCTGCTTGCGCTGCCTGGAGAAGCGGCCGGAGGACCGGTATGCCTCAGCGGGCGAACTGGCGACGGACCTGGAACGATTCCTGAAGGGTGACTCCCTGACGGTTCATCCTCAAGCCATTGGGCGCCGCTTCGAAGCCTGGGGGAGGAGCCAACCGGCGCTCGTCGCCCGGTTTTGCACCGTGCTGCTGTGCCTGGGCATCGTGGTGACCGCCTATCAATTGCATCCCTACACAACTCTCGTCCAACATCTTGCTGTGATCGCCGTGCTGGTGGCCTGGTTGTCGATTTCTTTCCTCTGCCAACGAGGTGTGGAAAGCGAGCGGCACGCCACCTGGGTGCGTTTTGTCTGGAGCGGCGCGGACCCAGCCGCACTCACGGCGATTTTACTCATCGCCCAAGCCTTTGGCAGCCCGCTCGTGATCCTGTATCCGACCCTGATCGCCGCCTCCGGCTTCTGGTTTCGCGTGTCGCTCGTGGCCACGACCACCGTATTGTCCTCGCTCGGATATCTAGTGCTTCTCCTGCACGCCCGCGCCGGCAGTATGCCGTTTCACTGGCACGTGCTGGCATTCGTAGCCATCATCGTGACAGGGCTTACGGTTGCCTACCTGGTGAACCGCGTCAGCGCGTTGACTCGTTTTTATGAACGGCGTCCGCCAGCCGAACGATGAACGGCCTGTTGCGTGCTTCTCAATGCGGCGCTCGAGCTGCGCGCGAGCGTGGCTTCTTGGTGAGATATGGAAGGGCTCACGGCCGATGATTCGATCCCGGCGCAAGAATTTTGAGGGGAATCGCCGGGAGAACAGCGCATTAACAGGCAGAACATCCTGTGGCTGCGGGAGAGGTGATTCCGGGGTGCCCGGGATGCCTTGGCGGCATGGCAGAACCGCAGCGCCGCGCGCCGAAGTATCGGAACCTGCCAAACGGAAACGACCAAAATGAACACGGTTATGCACGGCAAGAAGCTGATCAGAATTCTTTGCACAGCAGGGATCGGACTACTTTTCAGCTCAGCGACACTCGCCGACGGTCTGCCGGACCTGGCGCCACTTGCGCTCCAGGTGCCGGACCCGCTCACTGCGCCACCCCATCCCACGGTCAGCATCGTTTGGGGCGTAACTAATCAGGGAGCGGGTCCTGCTTTGGGATACAAATTGGACGCTCTGTACCTGTCCTCCCAGCCGGTGCTGAATGATTCGGCCACTTACGTCAGCTCTTTTTATGAATATAGCTCGCCGGCAGCGGGCGAAAGCTATTGGCGCACGAACCAGCTTCAATTGCCCTTGATCCAAAGCGGCCAATACTACCTGATTTTTAAAACGGACTACTACAACGATGTGGCCGAATCTGATGAGAATAACAACGTTCTGGTGGTGCCGTTCGCCTTCAATTCAATCCCGGCGGATTTGGTCCCAGTGCAGTTGCTAACCCCCGCGGACATCACCGGGCCGCCCAATCCGCCGGTCACCGTCGCCTGGCAGATCGCGAACCAGGGCATCGGTCCGGCCCTGAACACTTGGCCGGATATGCTTTACCTCTCGACCAACGCCGTGGTGAACTATACGGCACAGTTGCTCGGGCAATGGCAAGGGACCGGTCCCATCGAGGTGGGAAACAGCTATTGGATCACCAACACCCTCCGTATCCCGGTGACCCAGAGCGGTGTCTATTATCTGATCATCAAGACCGACGAGGGAGATTGGCTGGAGGAATCCGACCCATCCAACAATGAGCTGGCTGTGCCGGTTTCCTTCACCATCCAGCCGCCGGACCTTGCCCCGGTGGCACTGCTGGCGCCGCCTTCGCTCACCGCGCCCCCTTACCCCTCCGTCACGCTTGTGTGGTGCGTCACCAACCAGGGCATTGGCTCTGCTATCGGGTTCCCGAGCTGGAACGACCAGGTCCTGTTCTCAACCAACAATTCGCCCGACAGCGCGGTCTATTTGGGTTCCTGGTATGAAACCGGACCGGTTCCCGTGGGCGGGAGCTATTGGCGCACCAATACGGTCCAACTGCCGGTCACACAAAGCGGAACGGGCTACCTGTTCCTCAAGGCCGATGCCTATGACAATCTCGTCGAGCTGAATAACAACAATAACCTGAGAAGCGTTCCAATCGCCTGGACAATCACTCCGTCAGACCTGGTCCCGATCACCTCGCAAATCCCGGGCGTCATCACCGGGCCGCCCAATCCGACTCTGTCGCTAGCCTGGGGCGTCACCAACCGCGGGGTCGGCGCCGCTTTGTGGCAGTGGGAAGACGAGGTCTATTTCTCGACCGACCCCGTGCTGGACTGGCAAGACAGCAGAATAGACTCCGTTTATTACAATCTGCCGCTGCCGCCCGGCGGCAGTTTCTGGCAAACGAACACGGTTCGGTTGCCAGTGGTCACCAACGGCACCTATTATCTCATCTTCCGAGTGGACACTTACAACAACGTCTTCGAATCCAACGAGAGCAACAACGTGTTAGTGGTGCCGGTCACCTTTAATATCCTGCCGCCGGATCTCGTGCCGCTGCTGCCGGTGACTTCCCTGGTGCTCACCTCCTCCCCCGGGCCGAACCTGACCCTGACCTGGGGCGTCACCAACCAGGGAATCGGCCCGGCGATTGGGAATTGGGACTGGGTGGACACAGTCTATTTTTCACTCGATCCCGTTCTGGATTCCTCGGATCAGTGGATGGCTTATCTCAGCCAGCCTGGCCCGATCCCTCCCGGGGGCAGCTACTGGTGGACGAATACCCTATCGCTGCCGGTGGTCCAGAGCGGCACATACTATCTGCTGTTTAAGGCCGACGCATACGACTGGGTTTATGAATCCGACAAAACGAACAACCTCGTAGTGGTGCCCGTTACCTACGAGATCCTGCACCCCGACCTGGCACCGATTGCGTTTCAGACGCCGTCAACTGTGACCAGCCCTCCCAACCCCACCGTTTCCTTTGCGTTCGCCGTGACCAACCAGGGCCCGGGCTCGGCGTCGGGAAGATGGACCGACCAGCTCTGGCTCTCGACCAACGCCCTGCCGGACGGAACCGAAGCATTCCTGACCTCGCTGGAGCATTACGACCCGCTCGGTCCGGCTCAGAGCTATTGGGTCACGAATTCTATCCGGCTTCCCGTCACCGGCAGCGGCTCCTATTTCCTCATCTTCAAAACCGATCCCTTCAACGAGGCGTATGAATCGAACACCAACAACAACTTCGTAGTGGTGCCGGTCGCGTTCACCATCCAGCCGCCAGACCTGGCGCCCGTCGCTCTGCTGGTGCCGGGCAACATCACCGGCCCGCCCTATCCGAACGTGACTTTTACCTGGGCCGTGACCAATCAAGGCATTGGGGCCGCGGTCGGCTACAATAATTGGTCCGACTCGCTCTATATTTCCACTAACGCCGTTTTCGATTCTTCGGCGCTATTTGTGACCGGCCTTTCCGAAGTAGGTCCCATCGCCCCAGGCACCGCCTACTGGCGTACCAACACCGCGCGCCTGCCCGTGGTGAAGAGCGGCGGCTACTACTTCCTGTTTGTCACCGATGCCGGCCGTCAGCTCTTCGAATCAGACGAATCCAACAATGTCGTCGTGGTGCCGGTGATCTTGAACATCCAACCTCCGGACCTCGTGCCGACCTTGGAAGCCCCCGCATTCGTCACCGCGCCGCCCAATCCGAGCGTTAGCATCACCTGGGGTGTCACCAACCAGGGAAGCGGCGTCGCCATTCCCTATGCCTACTACTATTGGGCCGACCGGATCTATTTCTCTCACTATGCGGTGCTGGATCCCCGAGCTACGTGGCTCAACACCAGTTCTGGTCAGAGCCCACTGGACACCGGGGCGGGTTATGGCGGCAGCACCCAGGTGCGGGTGCCCATGACGCAGAGCGGAACAGGTTACCTGATTTTTCAAACAGATGCCGACAATGCTCTATTTGAAGCCAATGAGAACAACAACGTGGCGACAGTCCAGGTCACCTTCAACATCCAACCCGCCGACCTTGCGCCATTGGCTCTTGCCGTGCCGAGCGTTGTGACCGGGCCTCCCAATCCCAAGCTTTTGTTCTCCTGGGGTGTGACTAACCAGGGCCTGGGCGCCGCCATGCCCAGTTGGCCAGACCGGCTCTATTTCTCCATCAATGCGACGCTGGATTCGACGGCGACGGCGATCTATACCAGCTACGAAGGAAATTCAGTGCCACCAGGCGCCGCTTATTGGCGCACGAACGTGGCGCGGGCGCCCGTTACCACCAGCGGCACTTACTATTTCATATTCGCAGCCGATGCGGACAACAGCTTGTGCGAATCCAATGTCGTTAATAACACGCTGGCGGTTCCGGTCACTTTCCATATTGACCCGCCAGACCTGATGCCGATCTTGCTTTCCGCGCCGGGTGCGGTCACTGGATCTCCGAATCCAACGCTCACGTTCTCCTATGCGGTTACCAACCAGGGCGAGGGCGCGGCCATTGGGTCGGATTCCTGGAGTGACCAGGCCTTCATTTCGACACACTCGACCCTGGACGGATCTGAGACGCCTTTGACCTTCGGAGGTTACGGCCAGTCCTGGACTGAGACCGGCCCAGTGGCGGCCCACCGCACCTACTGGCGCACACGCACGGTCCACGTGCCGGTGGTCACCAACGGCGACTATTATCTCCTTTTCAAAGCCAATGCCGGGGACCAGCTTTTTGAATCCAACGCCACTAACAATCTCCTGGCGGCGCCCATTGCGTTCAACGTCCAATGTCCGGACCTGGCCCCCATCACCCTGCTGGCGCCCCGCTTCGTCAGCGGAGGCCCAGCCCCGACGGTAACGCTGGTTTGGGGCGTCACCAACCAGGGCGCCGGGCCGGCCACGCTCGACCGGTCCTGGCAGGATGTGATCTACCTTTCCAGCGACACTACCATCCACCCGGGAGATTCCTCTTTCGCGGCCTTGGGCGAATCCGGGCCCGTGGCGCCGGGCAGCAGTTATTGGCGAACCAATACCCTCTCTGTCCCGGTCACCGCTAGTGGAACCTACTGCCTGATCCTGAAACTTAATGACGGGAATTCACTCATTGAATCCGATTGGAGCAACAACGTGGCGATTGCGCCGATCACGTTCAGCATTGGACTTCCGGACCTGGCGCCGTTGGCACTGCGTGCGCCGATGGAACTGACTGGTCCGGCGTACCCAGCCGTCACCGTGGTTTGGGGAGTGACCAACCAGGGAACTGGCCCCGCCCAATCCTCGTACAACTATTCCGACTTCTGGTTGGATCAGATCTACCTGTCCACCGACCCGTTGCTGGATGAGGCGGACGTGGGAGTCTCCTATGTCTCTCATTCGGCGCCACTGCCTGCAGCCGGGAGTTACTGGCAGACCAACCAGGTGGGCCTGCCGCTGACTCAGAGCGGCGACTATTACCTCATTCTAAGGACCGACGATTACGGATACGTGCCGGAGGTTAACCGCAGCAACAACGTGCTCGCAGTGCCGCTGACGTTTCACATGACGCCACCCGACCTGGCAGCCCTGGCCTTGCGCGCTCCCGACACGGTCACCGGACCACGCAACCCGATCATTACCTTGTCATGGGGTGTCACGAACCTGGGCGTTGGCTCCGCCGAAGGCCGCTACGGCTGGTCGGATACCGTCTTCCTGAGCTCCAACGCGGTTCGCGACGGCACCGAACGCTACGTGAGACAATGGGTGGAAACTGGTGCACTGCCTGCGGGCAGCGGCTATTGGCGCACCAACCAAGTCCAACTGCCAGTGACCCAAAGCGGCACTTACTACCTGTTCTTCGAAACCGATACGGGGAATGAGCTCGCTGAGTCCAATCTCAACAACAATGCCGTATCAGTGCCGCTCACGATACGCGTCGACCCCCCCGATCTTGCTCCGATTGCCTTCCAGGCCCCGGCATTGGTGACGAGTGCGCCCTATCCGACCCTGAAACTCGTTTGGGGGGTGACCAACCAGGGCATCGGCGCGATCAGCGAGCCTGCGGATTGGTATGACGTGATTCGTATCTCGACGAACGACGTTTTCCCCGAGGATTCATGGGGCGCGGTGCTCGGCTACTCAAATGAAACCAACAGTCTCCGCGCAGGCGGGAGCTACTGGCGCACCAACGAATTCCAGATGCCAATCACCGAAAGCGGCGTCTATTATCTGTGGCTGTTGGTGGATGCTTATTCCTGGGCCTTTGACGCGAACTACAGTAACAATTTTCTCCGCATACCAATCAACCTCCAGCTCCAGGCGCCAGACCTGGCGCCGACCATCCTGCTGGTGCCGGATTCAATCACCGGAACACCCCACCCGAGTGTGAGCGTCGTGATCGGCGTCACCAACCAGGGGATCGGCCCGGCCCTGGGCTCCCGCGGTTGGTCCGACAACCTCTACTTGTCGAGCAGCCCCTTCCTGGACCCGTGGTCCACGACCGTGGGCTATTGGTTTCACACCAACAACGTGCCTCCCGGCGGCAGCTACTGGCTGACCAACTGCATCCAAATGCCGGTCATGGATAGCGCCAGCTATTACCTCATCTTCGTCACCGATTACGGTAACAGCTTGTTCGAGTCGAATACCGACAACAACAGCCTCATGACGACGGTCAGTTTCGAGATGATGCCCCCAGCCGACTTGGCGCCGACGGACTTCTATGTGCCCCCGGTCGTCAGTGGCTCAGGCGACGGCTCGGTAACCGTGGCGTGGCGCGTCGCCAACCAGGGTCTTGGACCGGCAACCGGGTTTTGGCCCGATACGATATTCCTCTCGTCTATGCCCAACCAGGATTGGGCCTACTGGCCGTTGCTGACCGTCACGGAAACGCATTCGCTCTCCGCCGGAAGCGGGTATTGGCGAACCAACACGGTCAGTCTCGCGGGCGTTACCGATGGAAACTACTATTTAATCCTCGATGCGAATTCCTCCCGCGAGTGGTTTGAAACCGATTGGGACGACAACCGACTGGTCGCGCCTATCCAGGTGAAATCTAGCTCCCCAGCTACACCGCGAATCATCGGCGGCCAGTTCCTCGCCGACGGCACATTCGAATTGGCTGTGACTGGACAAATCGGAACCGATTACGTGCTGCAGGCCTCAACCGACCTGGCGAGCTGGATGAACGTCACCACTTTCACCTGCTACGCCTTGCCGACTTATGTCAGGGATCTGCAGGCCGGCAGCTTCCCGCGCCGATTCTACCGCGTCGCCTCTACCGTTCCCATCGTCCCGCCTTCACTGGCGATCAACTCCACAACGACCAACGCTCTCGTGGTCTCCTGGCCACTGACCGTAGGGGGTTGGGTGCTGGAAGAAAGCGCCACGCTCACAGGATTGCCACAATCATGGACGCTGGTTCAACCACCCTATCAAACCAGCTCGACTCAGGCATGGATTACCGTGTCTCCAGCCTCTGGAACCAGGTACTACCGCCTGCGCGGGCCTTGAAGGGGGCGAGTTCGACTGCTAGGCAAGCGACGTAGTGAGAGCGCATTAATGGGTAGAAGATCCTGTGAAGTCAGCAAAACCTCAATTGCGACGGTCCGGTGGCTGGTGGCTTACCGCAATGCTGTTGGTACTGGCGGGTTGCACCACGTATCGGACCGAGCCTCCGAAAGCCACGGCCGATGTGCCGTTGCTCGCCTCACTGCAATCCGGGATCACGACGCGACGGGAGTTGGCAAAGGAGTGGGGTCCGCCTTCCGGCAGTCTGCAGCAGGAACGCATCGTGTTTTACCGCCTCGAAGGCAATGGCAACCGTCTCCGCTTCTCCGAGAAAACTGGTAGCTGGCAGCGATCCCGCCACAGTGTGGTTCTGATCTTCAGTTCCACCGGCCTCTTGGAGAAAAGCTCTCTCGTGAGGATCCGATGAACGACCACATCGCTTGCCTGCGTGTCCGGACCCAAGCGGCCATCCGTTGGCTGGCGCCGCTCGCCCCGCTGGCTGCCTTGGCCGCCGGGTGTGTCTTTGCCGTGCCTGTGCCGACCGCCTACCACCCAGCAGGATCGCGCCGGAATCTCACCGAAGAGACGGCCACTCGGTTTGCCCCCGGCAGCGCAACCATTGACGACGTGGTCCTGGCCTTGGGAGAGCCGGACGATGCCGCTCCCGACGCTACCCGGCTCACCTATCTGTGGGAACGAGTTTACATGCACTTTTTCTGGGGCTGGGCCATCCCCGCAGCCGATGCCACCGTCGGTCAGGGTTGGGAAAGGACTTCCTCCCACGCGCACTCGTTAAGTATGACATTCGACGAACGCGGAGTGTTTCAAACCGTGAGCACGACGAATGACAAAGTTCAGGTCACCGACCCACCGTGAGCGAGAAGCCGCCCGCCCTATTCTGGTGGGTGAGGATTGGTTGCGCCTGGGGGGTGGCCAGCGCGCGCGGTTTCCTGGCCGTGCCTGTTTCTTCGCCGCGGCTGGAGATTGGTGAGGGGATTGGCCGGTAGAAGGCGCAGGCATGAGTGGGGCGACATCAGCCCGGAAAGTGAGCAATAAGCTTATGAAATCGTCGCGGATCTATCGAAACCGCATACAGAGCGCCGCCGAGGGAATACAAATTAGCAGCAGCCGCTCAAGGAGGTGGCACAATGTTATGCTGGCACTGCTGGGGGGGGTGGTTCTGTTGGTGCCCGAGAGGGTGCGGGCCGCCGCCATTACCTTGCCTTTCGCCGACGCGGCGACCGCTGTGGACAACGGATTTCAGGACGGGGTGTTCGATGCGTTCACCCCTTTGAATCTTGGTTCGGTGGTCAACAACGGCGGGACCAGCTTCCGCACCGCGCTTGAGTTTGATCTTCGCGCCCTGCCGCCGGGCGCCATCATCAACTCCGCGGCACTTAATGCCTCCCTGAACAACTTCGAAGGCACACGCCAAATTGCTCTGAACGGCTATGCGGGCGATGGCACGGTGCGCCTGAGCGACTTCGCACTGGATGGACTTGTCGGCCTCAGGACCGTCGGTCCAACGCCTTCGGGGTTGAATTTCGACGTAACCAGCTTCCTGTCCGATCTCCAGAACAGCGGCGCCCCCTTCGCCGGATTCAATTTCCGAGAGGACCCGGCCAATCAGTTCAACTACACCGTGATGAACATCCCCATGGGTGTGTATGACGCTCCCCGGATTACCGTGGACTACACCGTGATTCCGGAGCCCGCCGGCACGGCCTTGTTCGGCCTTGTTGCGGCCCTGCTGGTGCTCACGCGCCAGAGGCATCGCGCGGCTGGCCTTGGCTCCCGCACGCTGTCCCCCTGACGGTCAAGGCTTTGCAGCTCGGTCGCGCGTTGGCGCTTGGAACGAGTGAGTGAACGAGCCTCCGGCCTGCTATTCGTGACGTTGCTGGCCGGCTTGCTGACCGGATGTGCCACGATTGTGACGCGGCCTGCCGACCCGCATCTGCTGGATTGCCTCCGAGACGGCCAGTCCACCAAGGAGGCCGTCGTCCTGAAGCTGGGCCAGCCTTCGGCCATCCTTGAGTCTGGACGCATTCTGACTTATCGCGTGGGCCAGGAGAAAGACCGCGGTTACTACCTCCGTGATGCCTCGGCCACCAATTGGTTCGAGCTCAAGTTCAGCCTCGTTCTCGTGTTCGACCCATCTGAGGTGCTGGAGCGTCATTCACTGGTGCAAGTGCGGTGATATATGGAAACCTATTCCAACCTCAAACTGGCAACCACGCGTCATACAATGGGTGCGCTCCGGGCCGATGCGCGGGCGGCGGGCGCGAGAGCAGAACGCCTGTCGCCGCTCTTGCTAATGCTGACCTTGCTCATGAGTGGCTGCCTGGTGGTCCCGATACCAGCCAATCGTCCCGATCCGGCGGTCCGCACCAACGTAACTCCTGAGACGGTGAATCATCTTGGAACCGGCGGGGTCTCCCGCACCGGGGTGTTGCTCCAATTGGGCGAGCCCGACGAGGTGTCGCTGGAAGAACGTCAGTTTCGCTACCACACCGAACGTATCAAATGGGACGTTTACTGGGCCCTGACTGGGGGTTACAGCGCCACCGACGGAATCATCGAGGTCAAGAAACTCTACGACCTGGTGCTGCGCTTCGACGACCGCGGAATACTCGTCGAGGGCGCATGGCTTGACGGCTGGATCCCGGGGAAGCTGCGCGAAAAGGCCCGCTGGGCGCCAAGGTCGAGCGGAGAACTACAGGAAGATCGACAACATGAACCTCCCGGAACATAACGCGAAGGACCTATTCGCTGAAGCCTTGCGGTTGACGAATGCAGCCGAGCGCGCCGCGTACCTGGACCGGGCCTGCGCGGGCGATCCCGCGCTTCGGCAGGAAGTGGAATCTCTGCTAAGTGCCTATGCGCAAGCCGGCGACTTTCTTGACCACACGATTCCCCTTCCAGCACCTGACTTCTTAATCGAACCCACCGGCACGATGATTGGGCGTTACAAGCTGCTCCAGAAAATCGGCGAAGGCGGGTTCGGGGTGGTTTACATGGCCGAGCAGGTCGAGCCGGTGCAGCGCAAGGTAGCTTTGAAGATCATCAAGGCGGGCATGGACACCAAGGAAGTGATCGCCCGGTTCGAAGCCGAGCGCCAGGCGCTGGCCCTGATGGATCATCCCGGTATTGCCAACATCCTGGATGCCGGCGCAACCGAAGCCGGCCGGCCTTACTTCGTCATGGAGCTGGTCAACGGAATTCCGATCACCGACTACTGTGATCGGCAGAAGCTGCCCACCGCCGAGCGGCTGCAACTGTTCATGAAGGTCTGTCACGCGGTGCAGCACGCGCATCAGAAAGGCATCATCCACCGCGACCTCAAGCCCACGAACGTGTTGGTGACGCTGCACGATGGCGAGCCGGTGCCGAAGGTAATTGATTTTGGGGTGGTTAAGGCGCTGGGACAGAAGTTGACGGAGAAAACGTTCTTTACCGGCTTTCAGCACCTGATTGGCACGCCGGCTTACATGAGTCCCGAACAGGCGGAGTTGAGCGGGCTGGATGTGGACACCCGCAGCGACATTTATTCGCTGGGCGTATTGCTATACGAACTGCTTACGGGCCTGACGCCATTCGACAAGGAGACACTCGCCAAAGCGGCGTTCGACGAAATGCGGCGAATGATTCGCGAGACTGAACCGCCAAAACCAAGCACGCGTCTGAACACCCTGAGTCAGGAAGAGATCGTCACGGTGGCGGCGAAGCGACAAGTCGAGCCAACTAAGTTGAATCGACTGGTGTGCGGTGATCTGGATTGGATCGTGATGAAGTGCCTGGA
>PLZQ01000190.1 GCA_003152225.1 Limisphaerales bacterium
GCCCCAGCCCGTGCTTCAACGCCCAGGCCTGAATAATCGGGATGCTCTCCGGCTCACACGCCCGGGCGGAGAAGATTTTGACCGTGACGCCTGCCGCCAGGAGGCTCTTCACCATCTCAATCATCTCGGGAATCGGCTCCCCCAGCGGATACGGCGGAAGGAAATGCCCCTCCGCATCGTCCCGGGCCAACGTGCCGTCCAAGTCAACCCCGATCCAGTGGTGTTGGGCCACGAAGACTGGTTCGGCGCCGGGATCCAGAGCGATCCAGGCGCCCGCCTTGCCGTTCTCGTCGGTTGCTTTCTCAATCCGCAGCGGGCCCATGCGTACACTCTAAATTTCATGCCTTTGAAGTCCACCACAATGTTGCGGGGAGGCTGCACGCACCGCCACCACGGGCCAGCGCGTTGGCGGTAATAAGCTGCGCCAACTGTTGCACTGGCAACCAAAGGAACTTTGACGCTAGTCGCGTATCAGTCCAGACTGGGGCATGAAAACCCTTTCACCTGCTGAGCTGGCGGGGCACATCGAGCGCACGCTGGTCCGCCCGGACGCGACGCGGCGGGACATCGAACAGCTTTGCGCGGAGGCGCGCGCGCAGGGTTCGCATTGCGTCTGTGTAAATGGTTCGCATGTGGCACTCGCGTATGCATTGCTCGAAGACACCGAGGTAAAGGTCACGGGCCTGGTCGCTTTCCCGCTCGGGGCCGCGGACACCGACGCCAAGCGTTATGAAACCGAAGTCGCCATCGACCACGGCGCGCAGGAGATTGAGCTGGTGCTGAACATCGGCCGGCTGAAGGACGGCGACCACCGCTATGTGGTGCGCGAGCTGCGTGACGTGGCCGAAGCCGCCGACGAGCGGCCCGTAAAGGTCATCTTGGAAACCGCGTTGCTGACGCCGGAGGAAGTACGCCGCGCGTGTGAACTGGCGCTCGATTCGGGAGTGCATTGCGTCTGCACCGGCACCGGGCTGAAGTCCGCGGCAACCGCAGAAGATGTCAGGAGCCTACGAGCGGCGGTGGGCGAGAAATTCGGGGTCAAGGCCGCCGGCCTGAGCGACGCACAAACGGCCCTGGCGCTGTTGGAAGCAGGTGCCAGCCGACTCGGCACCGCCGAGGGCTTCGCTGGGCTCTCGGACCTTGCCAAGTAGGCGAGCGGCCTTGTCCTTTAGAGACTGTTCGCAAGCTGCGAGCTTGTTTCTGAATGAACTGCCACGCGAAGCGTTTGGAGTGCGTCCAGCTTGCTGGCGCTATCGTTAGGCCTGGCCGCTCCGAAAGCGGGAGCAAGCTCCGCGCACTCCAAACGCTTCGCGCCCAAAGGCGCCCGCACTACACCAGAACACGACATCTAATTTGCATGCCAGCGTAAGGGAGCGTCCTGGTAATTCAGGTCCGCTAGCCCTCAACCGTAGGGGTAACGCGCCTTTTCGATCGGCATACCGCGCAGGTCAATTTGCGCCAGATCGGCGGTGCCCAACCCGGCTTGTTCGGCCAGCAACAGGTGGTTGTCGCAGTCCTGGAAAGGCTTCACGCCCCGGGCGGCGCGGGGATTGGCATAGCCCATCACCGCAGTGCCCACGGCGTCAGTCGAGACGGGATTGAATCCTGCAATGAGCACTCCGGGAGTGGTCGCCTTCAAGAGCTTCTCGCCGCACCAGGGGCCTTCGCCGCCGCTCATGGCCATGATGCCGTCAATGATCGATAAATGGATGGGCCGCGCGGCACACATATCCGCCGTGATGCGCGGCACGCGCCAACCTGGCTCGGCGGAGATGCCGCTCTCCTTCATCCCGGGCAGCTTTATGCCTTCGAAGCCTTTGGGATCGTGCATCGGGGCGCGGTGGCCCGTCGCACTCTCCTTGCCGGCTTCGGTGCCATACAGCGAGTTAGGCGGGAGACCGAAGAGGTTCTTCATCGAAAGCGTCACGCCGGCGGTAGCGTGGTTCTTGAGCTTGGTCAGGGAGACCAGCACATCGGTGTCCTCGTAAGTGTGGTTGAGGTCGAAGGTGGAAAACATGTAGCCGCCCCCGGGCACGCGCAGATGCGAATACTTCTTGCCCAGGCCCAGGTTGCGGGTGTTCTCGAACTCCACCTTGCCCAGGGCGGACAGCGCCGGCACATCCCAGCCGGCCTCGGCCAGTGTGGTCTCAAACGCGTCGCGCTTCTGCGTGGATTCGACAAAGCGCACGCGCCGGGCGCCGGCGGCGAACAGCAGTGAGCCGAGCGCCAGCGCCGTCGTGTAATGGGTCATGTACATTTCGCCGACTGGCCGGCCCAGGACTGGTTTGAAGTCGCTGCCGGTCAGGTTCAGCTTCACGACCACGGTCTTGTTTTTGACCAGCGACCCAACGCCGCCGATCAGGTCGAAGCACTTTTCCAGCGCCGGGCGGACTTCCGGCCCATAAGTGCGGCAGGGCACAACGGCCACCTTGGCGGCAGACAGGGCGGATGGGGATAAGGTTTGGGTGGCGCCACCGGCAGTCTCGGCGGCTAGCAGTCCGACGCGCGTCCAAGTGAATGCCAGCGGGGCGGCGGCCAACACCAGCCCTTGCTGGATGAAGCTGCGGCGGCTGAACGATTTCGTCTTCATAAGAGCGGTCAAAAACAGTTGTGGATGCTCGCTCAACTCTGCCTCTAACTTGGCGGCAGTCAAGTAGTATCCCGCCCGGAGGCACGCGCTCGTGCCTCCGTAACAACGCCAGAGTAGGTCCATAGTTGGAAGCAAGTTGCAGGCATGTTGCAAGCCTGTTGTAAGCTCTTTGGAAGCCTCTTTCCTCCTTTTCCCGCCCGGTCTCTGGCCCACTGCCTGGCGCAAGCCAGCGTTCGAGCGGCGGGGCGTGCTGAAGTGCCCGCGTATAAGGTATAGACACCGGCAGGGCCTGCCAGGTTACAGGAAACCAAGGGCTCCCCAACGGCAGCTCGATACCGTCGCCATGGGTTGCCCGGCGGCGAGGGGGACGGACGCTCTATACCATCTCAGGGGGCCGTTTGACTTGAAAACCTGGGGGCTAGCGTTAGTGTGGCCGGCATGACGGCCACCCAGTCCAACGATTTGCAGCGACGCGTGTCCCGGAGCCTCCTGAGGCGCCGCGCCATCTGCCTGGTGGCTGCCTTCCTGGCCGCGGGGGGAACTGGTCGCGCAGCCGAGCCCAGCCCCGCGGCGTCCCGCCTGACGCTGGCCATCCTGACCTTCGAGGATCAAACCGCCGATCCGGAAGCAGCGCATTGGCGCTACACCATTGAGCGATTGCTCGCGGATCAACTTCAGGAGGCGAAAGCGCTCCGGCGAGTTCCGGCCGCATTCGGCTACCGGCAACTGAAGGTGAAGCAGGGCGGCCCGATCAACGCGGAGCAGGCGCGCAAGATCGGCGAACTCGTCGAAGCCCGGCGTGTGGTCTGGGGAAGTTACCGCCGGGAAGGTCAACAGTGGCAGGTGACTGCGCGAGTGCTCAATGTGGCGAGCGGCCAGGCCGGGAATGAGTTGAAGGCGGCTTCGACGGACTGGTACCAGGTGCGGGACCAACTGGGTGACCAGATTCTGAACGAACTCGGCGTCAAGCCGGGCGACGCGGAGCGTCAGCGTATGCTGCAGCGCGGGACCAGTGTGCCCCTCGCACTGGAATGGTATAGCAAGACCTACTCTGGCCAGGAGGAGCGGAAGCCGAAGGCCGAACTGGAAACCAGCATCCGCCAGGCGCTGGCCGCTGACCCGCAGTTTGCCGACGCGTATGTGGCGCTGGCGGCGGTGCTGGGAAGCCAGGGGAAGTCCGAGCCCGCCGAGGAAGCGGTGCGCCAAGCCCTGAAGCTTAGGCCGGACAGCGCGCGCGCGCACCAGGTCCTCGGCTTCGCGCTGATGTTCCAAAGAAGGTTTGCGGACGGAGAGAAGGAACTGCGCGAAGCGCTGCGGCTCGATCCAAATGACGCGGAAACCCCGGCTCGCCTCGGTGAGTGCGCCCTGGCACAGGGTAAAGCGGATGAAGCCATTGCCTTTTGGAACGAGGCGAAGCAGCTCGATCCAACCGACGCAGGCGTTCACGCTCACCTGGGGGATGCTTACGCCAAAGAGCGCAACCGGGAGAAGGCGCTGAAAGAGCTCAAAGAGGCCGAGCGCCTGGACCCGGAAGGCGTCAACTCGGAACAGATTGTCTGGCAGGGTTACGCCGCCTTGCACGAAACCCCGCTGGCCCTGGAGCACCTGGAGCGGTTCGTCGCCCTGGCCCGCAAGGAGGGGCTGGCGCCCGAATTAGTGAGCTACATGGCCGAGTGCGGGCGTGAATTGAAGGCCCGGTTGACACCCCATGAAATCACCGCCGCCCCGCCCAAGAGCTATACTGCACAAACATTAGATGCGGCCCTGCGCCAGCGGCTCACGCGCGACGAATATCAGCAGGTCGTCAATCCGCTCGCCAGCACGCCGGCGATGGACCGCTGGGCGCAGGAGTTGACGCGCGGGGCAACCAATGACCTGGGCAAAGCCAGGAAGCTGTTCGACGCGCTCGCGCGGCACCTGGACACCGGCGAAACCGGCATACGAACCGCCCAGGAAGTCTTTGCGGCCTGGAACGACCCGGCCCAGTCCTTCTGCTGCCAGGAATACGCCAAGCTATACGTGGCGCTCGCGCGCGCAGTTGGCGTTAAGGCCTATTACGTGCATCTGGAAAGAGACTACTCCGGAGAGATCGTTTATCACGATTGCGCCGCAGTCTTCGTCGCGGGCCAGGCCTTGTTAGTGGACCCGGCCTATCAATGGTTCGGCGCGCCGCACAAGCAATACGTCGTGCTGGATGACCTGCAGGCTATCGCCCATCAATACTATCAACCTTCGCCCAAAGGCGGCGAGCTGGCGCGCTGCCGGCTGGCGGCCAAACTGCATCCGGACACGGCCTGGGGGCAACTGCGCCTGGTTGGCGCCCTGATCGGCGCGAAGGAGCTCATCGAGGCCGGCAAGGCATTGAAGACCGCCGAGCAACTCGAACCCGGCCGTTGGGACGGCTACGCTTACCGGGGATTACTGGCGGTCACCGGAGGCGGGCTAGAGTCTGCGGTGGCCGATCTGCGCAAATCGCTTGAGCTTAATCCGAAGTATGGCCGCACCCATTTCGTGCTGGCTTGGGTGCTCGCCAGGCAAGGCAAGCTGGAGGAGCCGCGGGACGAATATCGCCTCGCCATCCTGTACGGCTCACTATTATCCGCCGAGGACAAGGCCGCCGCACTTCGCGCGATTGCCGACATCAACGAGAAGATTCCCTCCAAGTGATACGCTCGGAAAGGGGGGTCAGCCCAAGGCGTGCCCTCATATGCGTTAACTTGTTTAG
>PLZQ01000525.1 GCA_003152225.1 Limisphaerales bacterium
CAGCCGGGTCGTTTCGTTCAACGAGCGCTTCGTGTCGCTATGGCGGATTCCCCAAAACGTCCTGGACGCGCGCGACGACGAAGTCACGCTCGCCCACGTCCTGGGCCAGCTCAAGGACCCCGAGGCGTTCCGGCGCAAGGTGCGGGAGGTTTATGCGGACCGCGAGGCGGAAAGCTCCGACGTGCTCGAATTCAAAGACGGGCGCGTGTTCGAGCGCTACTCCCGCCCGCAGCGCCTGGACGGCGTGTCGGTTGGCCGCGTCTGGAGCTTCCGCGACATCACCGCGCGCAATCAGGCCGACGCGGCGCTGGCGTATGAGCGGGATCTGCTGTGCACCCTGCTGGACAACAGCCCGGACTGCATCTATTTCAAAGACCGCCAATCCCGCTTCGTCCGGTGCAGCAAGGCCTTCGAGAAACTTTTCAAGGTGTCGGACCGCAGCCAATTCACCGGCAAGACGGATTTCGACTTTTTCACTGAAGAACACGCGCGGCCGGCTTACGAAGACGAACAGGAGATCATCCGCACCGGCCAGCCGCTGCTCGGCAAGGTCGAAAAAGAAACCCATGCGGATGGCCGTACCACCTGGAGCCTTAGCACCAAAATGCCCTGGCGCGACCGGGACGGAAACATCATCGGCACGTTTGGCATTTCCAAAGGCGTGACCGCCCTCAAAGAGGCGGAAGCCAATCTGGCGATCGAACGGGATCTGCTGCGCACGCTGTTGGACAATTTCCCTGACGCTATCTATTACAAGGACCGCCAGTCCCGCTTCGTGCGGTTCAGCAAATCAACCGTGGAGAAATCGCTGGCGGCCGCCCGCACCCGCCATCGCGAGTCTCAGCCGTCCGCCGATACGGCCGAATTGCCGGCCCACCTGGCTGGCGTGGAGCAATACGCCGAATATATGCTGGGCAAGACGGACTTCGACTTCTTCACGGAAGAACACGCCCGGCCAGCATACGAAGATGAGCAGGAAATCATCCGCACCGGCAAACCGATCATCGGGAAGCTCGAGGAAGAAACCCACCCCGATGGCCGGCATACCTGGTGTCTCACGACGAAAATGCCGTGGCGCGACAAGGACGGAAACATCATCGGCACCTTCGGCATCTCCAAAGACTTCACCGCCTTGAAGCAGGCCGAAGTCGAACTGGCGGCGGCGCACGAGCGCCTCATCGAAACCTCGCGTTTGGCCGGCATGGCGGAGGTCGCCACGGACGTGCTCCACAACGTCGGCAACGTCTTTAACAGCGTCAACGTCTCCTGTTCCCTGGCTATTGACCGCGTGAAGGCATCCAGGGCCGCCAGCCTCTCCAAAGTCTCGGCGATGCTGGAAGAGAACCGCGGACGGCTGGGCGAGTTTCTCGTCAACGATCCCCGCGGCCAACAAATCCCCGGCTTTTTGGCCGCCCTGGCGGAACACTCCACCAGCGAGCAGTCCACCCTGCTCCAGGAATTGGAGCAACTCCGAGAGAACGTCGAACACATCAAGCAGATTGTCGCCATGCAGCAGAGCTACGCCAAAGTCGCCGGTGTCACGGAGAGTGTAAGCGCCGCGCAGTTGGTGGAAGACGCGCTCCACATCAACGGGGCTGCGCTGGTGCGGCACGCCGTCAAGGTACGCCGTGAGTTCGAGGAAACCCCGCCGATCGTCACCGACAAACACCGAGTTCTGCAGGCTTTGGTCAACCTCATCCGCAATGCCAAATACGCGTTGGATGACTCGGGACGGCCCGACCGATTGATGACGCTGAGGATCGGCGGGGATGGCGACGGCCATTTGAGAATTCAGGTCAGCGACAACGGTGTCGGCATCACGCCGGAGAACCTCACGCGCATTTTCCAACACGGATTCACCACGCGCCACAATGGCCACGGCTTCGGCTTGCACAGCAGCGCGCTGGCCGTGCGCGAGCTTGGAGGATCCATTCAGGTAGAAAGTGAAGGCCTGGGCAAGGGTGCCACGTTCACGCTTCTGCTGCCTTGCAACCCACCGGCCCAATCGATATGAGCACGCCATCATCAGCATCACAGCCCCGGATTCTCATCGTTGATGACAACCCGTCCATCCACGAGGATTTCCGGAAGATCCTCGGCGCCAAAGCGCCGAGCCGCTTGCGCCTCGAAGACGCAGAGTCGGCCCTCTTCGGCCCGGACGCGGCGCCAGCCGAGCACGCCGGCTTCCGCATAGATTCAGCTTTCCAGGGCCAGGAAGCGTTGTCGCTCGTTCAGAAGGCGCGCGGGGAAGAAGACCCGTATGTCCTGGCGTTTGTGGACGTGCGCATGCCGCCGGGCTGGGACGGCGTCGAAACGCTTGACCGCATCTGGCAATGCGCCCCCGAACTTCAAGCCGTCATCTGCACGGCCTACTCCGATTATTCCTGGGACGAAATGACCCGGCGGTTCGGCCAAAAGGACAATCTCCTGATTCTCAAAAAGCCTTTCGAAACCGTCGAAGTGCTTCAACTGGCCAATGCACTGGCACAGAAGTGGGTCCTCGCGGGCCAGGCGAAACTGCGCCTGGACGACCTCGACCGCATGGTTCGCCAGCGCACGAATGAGTTGGTGACGACCAACCAGAATCTGCAGCGGGAGATTGAAGAGCGCATGCGCACCCACGAAGCGCTGCGGGTGAGTGACGAACGCTTCTCCAAGGCATTTCACTGCAGTCCCATCCCGATGGCCATCCAAAGTTGTGCCGACCATCGTTTCGTGGATGCCAACCAGAGCTTCATTGACCTCAGCGGTTATACGGCCGAACAAATCCTGCAACACACGGGCCGGGAATTGCAGCTCTGGGCGAAGAATTCGGATACGAGCGCGATGGTGCCTTCGCCCGCAGACCCGTTGCGCAACCAATCGTGCCGGCTCCGGCGGCGCGACGGAACAACCCGCCAAACGGTGATGTCCACGAAGCCGCTCAAGCTGGGCACTACCCCGTGCCTGCTCGTGATTGTTGAAGATATGACCGAGCGGTTGAAACTCGAGGCCCAATTACGGCAGGCGCAGAAATCGGAGGTTGTCGGCCGCCTGTCCGCGGGCATCGCCCACGAGTTCAACAACCTGCTCACCGTCATCCAAGGCGATGTCGGCCTCCTGCTGGCCGCCAAGACGGACGGGCTGGACACACGGGCTTTGCTCGGCCAGATCATGCAGGCCAGCCAGCGGGCGGCCACGTTCACCCGGCAGTTGCTATCCTTCACTCGTAAGCAGGTGCTACAGGCCCGGCCGCTCGACCTGTCCGCGGTGATGCTGCGGATGAAGAAGATGCTCTCCCAGTTGATCGGCGAGAAGTACGAAATCCAGTTGAATTGCCCCCCCGGCGTACCTGCAATCCTCGCCGACGAAGGCGGCATTGAGCAAACGCTCATCAACCTGGTGTTGAATGCGCGCGATGCCATGCCCGCGGGCGGCGTCATTCGGCTTGAAACCGGGTTGTCACTCCTGGACGAAGCCGCCGCGAACTCAACTCCTGGTGCGCGCGCCGGACGTTTTGTGTGGCTGGCGGTTTCGGACCACGGCTGCGGCATGAATCCAGAGTTGCTCGCCCGCATTTTCGATCCGTTTTTTACGACCAAGGATGTCGGCAAAGGAGCCGGGCTGGGGCTTTCCATNNCGGGGTTCGACGTTTAAAGTACTCCTGCCCGTCTGCGACCAGGGGGCGGCGGCGGCGCCGACTAATGGCTTCGAATGCGATTCGTCGTCCGAACCGGGCAAAGGGGAGACGGTGCTGGTCGTGGAGGATGAATCGGCGGTTCGCACCCTGGCCGGCGTGTCCCTGTAGAAACGCGGGTGCCAAGTGCTTGACGCCGCCGACGGCCACACGGCGTTGGATGTCTGGAAGCGGAGTGCCTCGCAAGCTGACATGCTCCTCACGGAGATGGTCATGCCCGGCGGAATTTGAGGAACCAGTTGGGTCCAGAAGCGGGATTTAGTCCGCCGTGAGCTTCTAACCGTTTGCTCCAATCACCGAGCCTTTGCTTCGCATAATATTCCTCTTGCTTCGCCTGGCCGGCCCTGACCTACTACTCGCCCAAGTCATGAATTCGACCGCTTACGTTTCAATTGTTGTCCTCTACGTGCTGGTCATGCTGGCGGTGGGTTACTGGTGTATGCGGCGCACGAAGGACGTGGGTGATTTCTTCCTCGGCGGGCGCACCCTGGGGCCGTGGATGAGCGCGTTCGCCTACGGCACCACCTATTTCTCGGCCGTGCTGTTCATCGGCTATGCGGGCAAGCTGGGGTGGGCCTATGGCATCCACACCATGTGGATTGTGCTCGGCAACACGCTCGTCGGGACGCTCCTGGCATGGAAGATTCTGGCCGGACGGACGCGCGACATGACGAGCCGCCTGAACGCCATCACGATGCCGGAGTTCCTGCGCGCTCGTTACGCCGGCAAGGGGCTGCAGCCCGTCGCCGCGCTGGTGGTGTTTGTCTTCCTGGTGCCCTACTCGGCGTCGGTGCTGATGGGCCTGAGCTATCTCTTTGAAATGACCCTCCACATCTCCTACGAAAGTGCCCTTTACTTTCTCACCGCGCTCACGGCGGTGTACCTGGTGATGGGCGGATACTTCGCGGTGGCGGTGAGCGATTTCATCCGGGGGATCGTCGAGTTCGCCGGGGTCCTGATCATGGTCTATTTGCTGGCGCACCGGCCGGAAATCGGCGGGTTTGTGAGCGCCACGAGCAAGTTGATTTCCGATCCCACCGCCGCGCCGGGGCTGGCGGGCGTCAAGCAGCTCGGGGCCGGCAGTTGGCTGGCGGTGACCGCGCCCGGCTGGCTCACGCTGCTGGCGCTGGTCATGATCACGAGCTTCGGCCCGTGGGCGCTGCCCCAGATGGTGCAGAAGTTCTACTCCATCCGCAGCAAAGCGGATGTGACCCGGGCTATGACCATCGCCAGTGTCTTCGCAGTTTTCCTGGCTTTTGGCGCCTACTTCAGTGGCGCCCTCACCCATCTCTACTACGGGCCGAAACTGCCCGCCGAGCTGATCGGCGCCAAAGGCCCGATCTGGGACAAAATCATGCCGCACTTCATCACCACTTCGGGCTTGCCCGTCGCGCTGGTGATGATCATCGTGCTGATGGTTTTCTCGGCCTCCATGTCCAGCCTGTCGTCGCTGGTTCTGGTGTCCAGTTCGGCCATTGCCATTGACCTCTACGGGGCGTTGGTGGACCGCCACGCCCACCCCAAACGGACCATGGCATTGATGCGCATCATGTGCGCGGTTTTTGTGGGCGGCTCGTTGTTCATCGCACTCAAGAAACCCACCTTCATCGTGAACCTGATGATCATGTCGTGGGGCACACTGCTGGGCGTGTTCCTGGCTCCTTATGTCTATGGGCTCTTCTGGAAGCGAACCACGAAGGCTGGGGTTTACGCCGGGATCTTCGTGGGCCTGGCCAGCGCCGTCACGCTCTTCTCCAAATGGGGACAGGACGGCGTGCCGTTGGCGGGGGCGGTAACGATGTTGCTGCCGCTGGTCGTCGTGCCCGCAGTCAGCCTGATGACCGCGCCACCGGACAAAGAATTGCTGGCGAAGGCGTTCGGCGAAGGCGAGCCGACCGTCCCCTCCGGGTCCGGCCACTGAAGAGCGGGGAGGCAGACTGTGCACGCGGGTCCGAGAGTGTCTACAATAAACCGCCGACCTGCGCGCCCCGGTTGACCCCATTTCGTCCGGCGGCTGATGGAAGCGGCCTCCCGCCGGGGCCAGACCCGGCGCACGTTGCTCGACTGGCTGCGGATGGAATAGAGTGACCACCTTTCGCGCCAGCGAACGTCAGCTTGCGACACCATCCAACCGCGCTTCAGGCCGGGCAAGCCGGCGGCCTGGTAGCAGGCTCTTGACAGGCTCCCAAACAGCGGTATGTTGACATGTGATCTGGCCCGCTTTCCTGGGCGACTTCCAAGGTGTCCCTCTCTAGTCCGGCTGAATTCAAAGTCTAAACCATGAACTGCTGCATAACCGCAGCCGGTACCTTTATGAATATATTATTGCAGAACAAAAAGACACTGACCTACGTAACGGACGTTTCGACGTGGACGACGCAACACGAAAAGGCGCAGCTGTTTGGAACAGGGATCGAGGCCCTCTTTTTCTGCTTCAACCGCCATCTCAAGAACATGCAGATTCTGGGCGAATTTGTTAACCCGCGAATCAATTTCACGATGCCGGTGACGGACCTCAGCGGTGGCTGATTTCCAGGGCAAATGACAAACGACTGGCTGGCGCAACACCGTCAGCCGTCCCAACGCAGAAGAATGAAACTGAAATTGGAGTCATTATGCCGCGCCTCCTAAGACCTTTCGCCGCGTTGCCTGTGAAGTTGCTCGCCCTCAACATTGGCGCCGATAGAAACCTCTTGCTGCAATTCCCGGCCGCGATCCCGCAAGCGACATTCCTCGGCGCGGCAGTTCCTCTTGAGCACCCCATGGAACGTCCCCGCAATCCGTCTGCTGAAACTGGAGCATGGCACCACGGAGGCATCAACGAATGACCGCCAGAAAAGCGCCTCGCGCAGGGAGGGGTGATGAATGGAGGAGATCGCAGGGAGGCTATTTCCGAATAAGAATATGCGCGCTGCCTCGAGCGGCGGAACGATGGTTCTTGCTCTGTTGGCGGGGCAGGGTAGATTGTATGGGTTCAGGCTGACGGTCTCCGCAGTTGTAAATGACGAACTATCGCCTGCCGTAACCCGTTCAACAGGAACTGAAAGTCATTAGTCTGAACCAGCCCAGTAAACGGTTTCGTCTCAAACACAAGCCTATGAAAACGCACGTAGTCCATCGGGTATCCACGGTCAACGGCTGAGTTCTGCCAGGGAAGGAACGCAAATTGAATAACAAAACAGAGAATCACGGCGGCGGCAGGCAACGAACGGCCTCCGGCAAGCCGCTGCGGCCCCGCCATCCTTTCGTCTTTGGAGCCAAGGCCTCCGACCGCGAGAAATCGCGACCGAAGAATGCCCGCCATAACGGCGTTGAAACCGACGGCGCTGCGCAAAGCAAGGCCCGCCACGCCGGCAATGGTGGCAGCCGCCCTACTGGCGCGCAATCCGAGGCGGCGGACCTGACCGAAACCATCAAGGCTTTGCTCCAGGTGGCCCGCGAGCAGAGCCATCTTAGCTACGACGACATCAATGAGCTTCTGCCGGATGGCGTTTCGCCGGATGACTTGGACGCGCTCTATGCCAAACTCCACAACCTTGGCATCGAGATTGTAGCGCAAATCGAGGTCGAGAAGGCCAAACCCGAGGAACCGGAGCCGGAGGAAGACCGGCAATTCGATGGCCTGGACGACCCCGTTCGGATGTATATGAACCAGATGAGCAGAGTGCCCCTGCTCACGCGCGAGCAGGAGGTGGAGGGCTTCCGGCAGATCGAGGAGGCTGAGCTCGAAATGAGGCGGTTGGTTTATAGTCTGGGCTTCGCTGCCAAGGAGCACTGCGCGATTGCCGAGAAGCTGTTGGCCGACCCCCCGAAGGAACGTTTCGACCGGATCGTGGTGGACAAAAAAATCGCTACGCGCGAAGG
Source organism: Limisphaerales bacterium (assembly GCA_003152225.1). Classification (GTDB taxonomy): domain Bacteria; phylum Verrucomicrobiota; class Verrucomicrobiia; order Limisphaerales; family UBA8199; genus PALSA-1440. The sequence goes on from PLZQ01000525.1 coordinate 7,541, forward strand.
GCACCTCAAGGACCTCCGGGGGCTGGTGAAAAAGATTCGGGCGTTGGACGCGGAGGTGGACGAGCTATACACCCGGTTGCAAAAGTCCGTGTCCCACGGCCACGGTGAAAGACCCTTGGCCAAACTCCAGAAGCTCGAGAGAAAGCTCCAGGCCACCTTTCCGAAGTTCTTTTACAAGCAAAAGGTGCTGGAGGACATGATCGCCGTAGCCGGTAATGCCCACGACAAATTCCGCGCCGGCTCGCGGCGGATCCAGGAGCTGGGTGACCATCGCAAATGCAGCCAACAGCAAGCCGCCCTTCGAGAGGAACGAGGCAAGCTCCTCGCCCTCGAACAATTCGTCCGCCGACCGCAGGCGGAGTTCTACGGGACCTTCGGCCAATTGCACCGCGCTGCCGACCGGGCCCATCAGGCCAGAAACCACATGACCGAAGCCAATCTGCGCCTCGTGGTCTCCATCGCGAAGAAATACGTCAACCGGGGGCAGTCTTTGCTCGATCTGATTCAGGAGGGTAATCTTGGCCTGCTTAAGGGGGTCGAGAAATTCGAGTATCGGCGCGGCTATAAGTTTTCCACCTATGCGGTATGGTGGATTCGCCAGGCGTTGACCCGCTCCATTGCCGACCAGGCCCGCACCATTCGCATCCCGGTCCACATGATCGAGATCATGACCCGGCTCTGGCGCGCGCAGAAACAGCTCAGCCAGGAACTGGGGCGCGAGCCCACAGCCGAAGACCTCGCGGATGAAATGCGTCTGCCAGTCTCGCGCATCGACGCATTACTCAAGATGGCCCGCCAACCGGTCTCGCTCGACGCGCCAGTGGGCGACGACGGGGACGTGAGCGTGGGGGACTTCATCGAAGACAAGCGCGCCGAGAGCCCGTCCGCAGGAACCAGCAAGAGCATGCTCAAAGAGAAGCTCGAGCACGTGTTGGGCCTGCTCAGCACGCGGGAACGGACGATTCTCGAAATGCGCTTTGGGCTGGTCGATGGCTACGGCCACACCCTCGAGGAAATCGGTAATCTGTACAGCGTGACCCGCGAGCGCATCCGCCAGATTGAAGCCAAGGCCTTGCGCAAACTGCGGCACCCCACCCGGGCGCACCACCTTCGCGGTTTCCTCGAGACCCAACAGGAAGCCATCTCGATCAGCACTTCGACTGTTCCCCGCTGCCTTGAAGCAAATAGTGTCGGCCTGCCCCGCGATGCAGCACTTTCCCGTTGGCGCTGATCTTGTGGTGTGAGGGAGATCAAGGTCCGCGCTGTTCCGGACCGCTCTTCCACGCCGAGGTCATCCGCATACAAACAGAACGCCCCACCCGGCATCCTGCAGGGTTGGCGGATACCTATCATCCGTCTTTGGCTTCTCTTCGACCCCATACCTTCGAGCTATCGTGCGCATACTAACAAGGTATTGGGCAGTTTTCATGGAAGACGGCATAGTTTAAGTGGTGGTGAAGGCCGAGCCCAAACAGCGAAATGGATTTGGTCACGTAAGACACCCGCCAACAAGAAATCAAACCATGAATGCATTGACACGTTTGAATCAGTTGAAAGAACTGGAAGCCCTGCGCCACGGTCTGGGCAGCCTTTTTAGCCGCTCCGCGATCCACTTGCCCGAGGGCCAGGAGGAACAGATAGCGGTGCCCGAATGGGCCCCGTTGGTGGACATCAGCGAAGATGACAAGGAATACCTTATCAAGGCAGAGTTGCCTGAAGTGAAGAAAGAAGACGTAAAGGTCACGGCGGAGGAGGGTACGCTTACCATCATGGGCGAACGCAAGTTTGAGAAGGAGGAGAAAGGCAAGAAGTATCACCGCGTCGAACGGTCCTACGGCAGTTTTATGCGCAACTTCTGCCTTCCGGATGATGCCAGCCCCGCGAAAGTCAGCGCCGAGTTCAAAGACGGTGTGCTGACCGTCCATCTGGCCAAGACCCAGAAAGCAAAGCCAACGCAAATAGAGGTCAAGGTCGGCTGAGTGAGCGCAGTAATGGGACGGGCGAGTTCGGCCGGGCCTTGCGCCAGGACCGAAACACGCGCCAACGATTCAAACAAGAACAGAAATACAAATGACAACACGATTAAAGAAAACACGATTATTCAAAGATAAAAACCTCGCGGAGGTTAAACCCATGACTCAGTTCGCCTTTCAGGCCCCGACAGCCCGGCAAGTGTCCCTGGCCGGCGACTTCAACAACTGGAACACCAAAGCCGGTCCGATGCACAAAGGGCCTGACGGCGTATGGCATTTGGGTGTGGCTCTCAGGCCGGGCCGTTACGAATATCGGTTCTTCGCGGATGAAGCATGGTGCGACGATCCCGCTGCTAAGCAGAAGGCAGCGAATTCACTGGGCACCGAGAACTGCGTGCGCATCGTCTGACCGGCTCGCTCTGAGATGCACATCAGCTTGGAACTCAAATGCAATTTCTGATGAGAAGAAGGAGAAGGTGATGAAAATAGTAGCCGGTTTATGGATTGACCATCGAGAGGCCGTCATCGTGATCCTTTCAGACAAAGGACAGGAGACGAGGCGGGTAAAATCCCATGTGGAAAAGCAACTCCGGCGCTCCGGTCGTTCGCCTTCCCCGGCTCGTTTCGAGGCGCAGATGGTTCCAGCAGATGATTCCCAGGAACGAGAATACTCGGGCCATCTGGCGAATTTCTACGACGAAGTCATCTCCTGTCTCCGCCCGGCCGAAGCGATTTTGTTATTTGGACCCGGCGAGGCCAAGGGCGAGCTGCGGAAGCGCATCCAAGGGAACAAACTCGACGTGCGCATCAAATGCTTCGAAACGAGCGACAAGATGACAGAGCGCCAGATTTTGCAGAAAGTGCGTCAGCACTATTTGCCTTCTGGCGCAACTCCACCCCTTGGCAAAAAAAACAAGCGGTGACTATGAAGCGAGCAAGAAAGTTCTTTTAACCAGGGCAATAAGCGGGGCAGACCACGGGCTGGCGCGATAGTCAGCGAAAAAACGACGACCTAAGGTTTGCCCGCATTTCGTTTGGCACCTGGTCGAAAACCGCCCCCCGCATGCCTATCCCCTCGCCCGGGCGTTTCGCCGCTGCCGCTGAAGCTCCCATCCAAGCGATGGCGCGACCTGATTCTGTGGGTCCGGCATGCAGACCTCCTGCGCTGTCCCGTCTGCCAGTGCCCGATGCGCGTTATCACGGCGGTTGATGACCCGTGCGCGGTGGAAAAGATCCTCCGCCGCCTCGGCGCCGGGAACGACCTGCCCACCGGCCTATCCCCGCTGGACGCTCCGGGGCCTCATACCTGCCAACTCTGTGACGACGCGGGTCCCATGCCCGACTACGAAACGTTCGCCCGAAACCGCTTGTCGGCCGCGCAACCTTTGCATTATCGTTAGAGCCACGTCATGTCGCAGCTCATCTCTTATGCCAGAGGGGCACTCACGAGGAAACCACAAGCGCAACTCCGCTCCTGTCGGGGCCGTATTGGTCGGCTGTTGACCCACGCCTGCGTGACGTTGGCGCCATTGGTTGGACTGCCTCTGGCCACGAGCGCCGCCCCGCCTGCCGCTATCCCTACCACCCAATTCCTCAACAGCATCGGCGTGGATACCACCTTCCCCGATCGCGGTCAGCCGCTCGATAAGACCATCGAGATGGTCAAGTACGGCGGCTTTCGTTGGATTACGGGCGGCATCGAGGGCCTGAGCGACAACGGCCCCACCACCCTCCAGACCTACCTCGAACTGCACCAGAAGACCGGTGTCCGCTTCAACTGGGGACTCGTCAGCGGCAGCAGTGACCTCAAGAAACTCATCGAATCCGCCAGGGTGCTCGCCGAGGCGGATGCCCTCATTGCTTTCGAGGGCAATAACGAACCGAATAACTGGGGCGTCACTTACCAGGGCGAAAAGGGCGGCGGCCAGACGCCGTCCTGGATGGCGGTCGCTAAGTTGCAGCGGGACCTGTATCAAGCCGTCGAGAGCGATCCGGCGCTCAAGAAGTATCCTGTCTGGTCCATCAGCGAGAACGGCGCCGAAAGAGACAACGTCGGCTTGCAGTTCCTCACCATCCCGAACGGAGCCAAGACTTTGATGCCCGAGGGCACTCAGTACGCCGACTTTGCCAATGTCCACAACTACATCTATCACCCCGGATCCCCCGGTCTCATGGACAATAAGACCTGGAATGCCGCCGATCCAACCCCCGCCTGCAAGGTGGACGGCCTTTATGGCAACTATGGCCTTACCTGGGGCCGAAAGTTCGCCGGCTACACCGTCACTGAACTGCAAACCTTGCCCCGGGTGACCACGGAGACCGGCTGCACTGTTGAGGGGCAGGTCACGGAGGAGATCCACGCCTTGAATCTCCTGAGCATGTACCTCGATCAGTTCAAACGCGGCTGGAGCTACACCTCGGTCTATCTCCTCCGCGACCGGACCGATGAAGGCGGCAACCAGAGCTTCGGCTTCTTCAAGCCCGACTACACGCCCCGAAAAGCTGGCGTTTATCTGCACAATCTAACGACGATCCTGGACGATCACGGTACTCTGACCAAGCCCGGCCAGTTCGACTACTCGATCCCCGAAGAACCCGCTACTGTTCACGACCTGCTGCTCCAGAACAGCGATGGCACGTTCCAATTGCTGGTCTGGGGCGAGCGGCTCAAGGGCGCCGACCGCGTGACCGTCCGTCTCGGCGGCACCCACACCTCGGTCAAGGTCTTCGATCCGACCGTCGGCACGGAACCCGTCCGGACTCTCAGCGGCATTGATTCGCTCGACCTAACCTTGAGCGATCACCCCCTGATCATTGCGATTCCCAGAAAGTAGAAGACCGTCCGGCGCCACAAAACGGGTGGCGTATTCAAAGGTGAAACCCAACCCAAAGGTGCTTGGAACACTGTTGTTATTTCTGCTGGAGCCAGACGCGGACGCGGAACAAGGCGGACTGGGTCGGGGGAAGAGAAACGGAGAAGACCAATGTCTCGGAACCTGAGGCGATGGTGCGGTCGGCAAAGCCACTGACGGGCTCCCAAACGTCCCCGCCCGCCAGGTTTGTCCTGCTTTCGAGGCAGTAATGGCGCTCGGCGTTCTGGTAGCCGGCGCCAGTGGCCGCCTGGGCCAGGAACGAAAGCTCGATGGAGCCGCTTGCCAGGTGTGCTTGCAGGGTGAGGCCGGGATTGGGGTGGGTGGGATCGGTTCCAAGGATATACTCCTCGCGGTCCGTCAGCCCGTCGCCGTCGGTGTCGGTGTTCAGTCCCGCCGTGGTAAGGTTGGTGAACCAGCGCAACTCCCAACTGTCGGGGACGAGGTCGTTGTCGGTGTCGGGTTCATCGGGAGCGGTGGCGCCGGTGTGGATGGGCGGGAGCAGGTTCGTGACTGCTACCGGGCTGAGTTCAAAGATGACGAATCCGCGTGTATTGGCGGCGCGCGTCGCCTCGATCTGCGCGAGAGCGGCGTCCGGCTGGAGCAGATAAGCGCCGATGCCGGGGTAAATCGGGACGCGCCCGGCGGCGTAGGTGAGTTGCGCGGCGACCAGGTTGGTGAATTGGCTGAGGCTCGTGGTATAATCCATCGGGCACAGGAAATCGACGATGCCGTTGGTGATCCAGGCGCGCCAATCCTGACCTACGCCGTCATAGGCGCTGGGGGCGTCGGGGAACACAGCCGCGGAGACCTGCACCTTGGGCTTGATAGCCTTGACGCCCGCGTGGATGGCCGTGACCAGCCGAGTGATCTGAGCGCGGCGCCAGTCGAGGAAGGAGTTGCGCAGCGCGCCTGTCGCGAGGACGCCGGTGGGCCAGTTGGTGACGGTTTGCCCGGTCTGGCTCTGGAAACGGGCGGCGCAGCCGGTGCAGTAGCAGTAATCGCTGTCGGGATAGCGGATGTAGTCGAAGTGGATGCCGTCCACGTCATAGTTGCGGACAACTTCGAGCATGGAATTGGTTTCGAGCGTGAAGTTGTCGGGGTGGGAGGGGCAGAGCCAGTCGATGGCCGCGCCGCTGCTGGAAACCTGAGTGCGGTTGCTGGCGCGCAGGCTGTCAATGAACGATTGCGGTGCGCCGACGAGGTTCCAGTTGATCTTCCAAACATGGACCTGCAGGCCCTGCGCGTGGGCGGCGCTGACGCAGGCGGCGAGCTGGTCGCCGTAGTTGGTGAAGACGGACGAGTGCGGCAGAAAGGTGCTGTTGTAGTGAGCCACGCCACCGCAGAGCATGTTGGGGAACACGGCGCTAAGTCCGTTCGTCACCAGGACGTTGGCCGCTGCCGCCCAGTTGCCGGGAAACGGCCCGGTGGCGTCAGCTTCCCAAAAGGCGCGGAACTCCGGTGTGACCGGCTTCAGGCACAGGTAGTAGGCCTGTAGCAAATGGTCCTGCGCGGATTGAGCCGCGAGGATCGCTTGCGCGTAATTGGTTGCGGCCAAGGTGGCGATGGCAAGGTCGCGGTCGGCGGCAGTGGTGGCGAGTTCCGCTTCGACCAGGGGCGCGCGGAGGGTGTTTTCGGCGGTCTGGCGGATGCCGGCCACGGCTTCGGCATAAGTACTGTACGGTCCAACGCGGCCAATCCCGTCGATCGCGCCGGCGGCAGCGGCAGGCCAGACGTCGGGCAGGAAATAGCCGACCAAACAGAGCAGCGCGTAGGCCTTCCGGTCGGCATCGTCGCCAAGCAGGATGTGGGAGACGAAGAAACCGTGGTCGCTGGTCAGCCAAGCCGCGTGGCCAGTCGAGGCGCCGTGGCTGTCCTCCCAGGTGGCGCTGACGCGGGAGTTGAGGCCGTTTGTCACGGCGTAGGTGATGTTCCACGAAGCCTGCTGCACCCGCGTCGGCAAATCCGGAATGGCCGGGTCGGCAAAAACCCAGGCGGCGAAATCTCCCGCGGCCCAGCCCGTCGCGCGCACGCCGAGCAGCGCCTCCATGCGCGAGGGCAGGAGGTAATAGACGAGGAGCTTGCCGCCGGCGGCGACGAAGCTCTCCAGGGCGGTCCACTCGGTAGCGGAGATGTTTTCGTTGTAGGGCAGAATCACGAGCCGGCTTTGCGCTAGCAGGCCGGCCTCGACATTCGTACGCGCCAGCACGCCACAGTCGATATTGTACCCTCCGAGCCAAGCCGTGTGCAGGTCGATGGTTTGCTGCACGATAGTCGGGTTGCTGCTGTCGTCATCGCGCACCAGCAGCACCGGCGGCGTGAAGGCCCGCAATTGGCGCGCCGCCAGGTAGGTGTTCCGCGCCGCGCCTTTCCAGGGCGAGAGGCGAATGCCGTCGATATGATCCCAGCCCGAGGGCGTGCCCTCCGGAATAAAGCTAGCCTTCGAGAAGCGCAACGTCTGCCAACCCGTTTGGCTGACCGAGGCGGAGCCGCCATACCAGCCTGTACCGGAACGAAAGTAGAGCGTAAACGAGGAAATCGCCCCGGGATCGGGAGCGAACACCTCCAACGCGAAGTCGGTAAAGGCCGCTAGGTTGAGGCTGACCGTGCGGTCCCAATAACACCGCACGTCGCGGGTGGCAAAATCGCAGGTGAGGGTCATGACCTGGTCGGTGCCCCAATCTCCGGACGTGGCCATGTTCACTGCGGGCGCGCTGCCCACCACCCAGGCCTGGCGGGCGGCCGCGGTGTTGGTGTAGGCAAAGTCGTCAATGACAAGGGGAGAGCCCTGACTGTGAAGTTGGCTGAGCAGGAACAGCGCCACCGTCCAAGCCATCACCATCCGTACCCAGACGGTTCGCCAGAGAAAGCCGTGCCCTGCCAAAGGACGGCTTCGAAAACAGGACGGTTTCATTTGCGCGCATCGCAAGGGTTGGATGGCCGGGCGACAAAAGCAAGGTCAATCGAACCCTCCATAGCGCAAAGCCCATTAGACGCCTTTGCAAGCCCCTTAGAATCCGGGAGCAGGCCCTCAAAACGTTGAGGATAGGCTTGACAGGATACGCCTGCCCGCTAAACTCGCGATGTCGTTGGAATAATCTAGTACACCTTATGTCCTCATGAAGACTACAACAAAATCCGTATCGGTTAGCATACTATGTGGCTGCTTGTTCGGCCTGACGGCCAACGCGCAGATGATGATCGAGAACTTCGAAGAATACGCCAGCGATACCGATTTGCAGGCTGCGTGGTACCCTGACATGGACGCGACGTTGACGCTCTCGCCCTACGTGGCTTATGGCTCGACCGGCACGAACTCCATGCGCGTGGATATATCCGTGCCCGCCAACGCCTGGCAGACCACAGTGCTCACCGCACCGGCACTCCCGGCTCCGATCGTCATCTCGCCTACTCAATACATCACTCTCAGAATTGCCGGCGACTCCCAGTACACGAACAGCACTTTTAACATGATCTATGTTTACGCCTGGGATGGAAATGGCAACTTTGGCCGCTGGGGCTCAGCCGTCCCCACGACCACCACCAATTGGCAGGTTTTCAATTTCCAAGCGAGCACCGTTGAAAAGCCTTGGAACTCTATTGCGGTCCCAGACTTGGCCAACATCGTCCAATTCAGATTCTACCTCTACGGCCAAGGTGGCGGCGACATCAATGGCTATATTGATCCGACGAATGCGTTTACCGCCACCATCTTTGTTGACGAACTGCAGGTGCGCAACGCCCCATTGATCGAATTCCCGGCGCCGTCCCCCATGCGGGCAAAGATTGACAACTTCGAAGAGTACGCCGATGCAACGGCTCTCCTCGGGTTTTACCATTACGTGAATGGCGGGCCTACGACGACCACTGCCTCGCTAACGACGCCGGCCCCTCAAGGCACCAACGCCCTGAAGCTCGACATTGCTTTCGGCGCCGGCCAATGGCCGTGGGGCGCTGCTTACTCCGCCTACGTGGCGCCGTTTTCATTCCCCACCAACGCCGTAGTCTCGCTCTGGCTCAAAGGCGATCCCACCTTGGCCCCGGTCGCGGACAGCGGCACGGTCTTCTACCTCTCTTTCTACGACCAGGGCGGGAACGCCATGCATTTCACCACGGGTGCCACGGTGACCAACTCCCAGTGGACCAAGCTCCAGGCCAGCTACAACCAGTTCTGGAGTGGCGCGGTCGTGGATACTGGCAACCTCGTACAATGGCGGGTTCTAGTTGAAGGTTGGATGGGAACGGCTGATTCCACCGCGCTCTCCGCTTCCTTCGCCGTTGACGATATCCAGATTACCGTTCCGCCGGTGTTGGCCGTAGTTCGGAATGGAAGCACCCTTACGCTGCAGATGGATAGTCTCATCCCCGGAACCAGTTACACACTCCGGCAAACCTCGGATTTCGCACAGTGGACCACGACCACGATCCAGGCCACCTCCACAAGCCAAACTTGGCCCATTCCTGCGGGCCAGAAGGGCTTCTATCAGCTCTTCTATACGCCTTAGCGCGCCGATTTGGAACGGCGGTGCCTGGCTCGCGCGAGGCATCGCCGTGATTGATTGAGGACCCGCCGGTGGTGGGGGGGGGATTCTACGTCAGGCAAGGACTCCCGTCTCCTTGGGAATAAACGCCGGAAAGCCGGCGAGACTTACCGCTTGCCGGCGTGGCTCCCGTCTGGCAGGGTTGGTTCATGATGAGTGAGGTCCAGAATCAATTCTCGCTCACCCACGCGGCGCTGAGTGGGCGCATCTCTGCACCTCCACCAGTGCGTGGACATTTCTGCCCGCAGCAAGCTCCGAAACGCAACGCGGCCCAGCCAATTCCCAAGCCAGTTTACTTAACCGGGAGGTCCTCCGAAACGGCGCGCGCGGCGGGGTTCACGCTAATCGAATTATTGGTCGTTATTGCGATCATTGCGATCTTGGCCGCCCTGTTATTGCCGGCGCTCGCCAAGGCCAAGGCCAAGGCCACCGCCGTCCAGTGCATGAGCAACTACCGGCAATTGCAGATCGGCTGGCTCATGTATGCCCACGATAACAACGAGTCCCTGGCCCGCAACGTCTGGCAGGACGAGGCGGCACATGTCCAGAATGAAAACTGGCTGTCGGGCTGGCTCGACCCCATCACCCCCAATACAACGGATAATACCAACACCGCCCTGTTCCTGGATGTTAAATGGGCCACTCTCGGTCCCTACACCAAATCCCCCGGTGTCTATCGCTGCGCCGCCAGCCGAGTCACGTGCCAGGAGGGGAATGTCCGTTTCCCCCTGTGCCGAAATGTTTCCATGAGCGTCGCCATGGGCACTCCCGACGGCTCATTCGACGGCAAGACATTCCACAAACTGAGCGACATCACGAAGATCTCACCCAGCATGACGTTCGTCTTTATTGATGAACGGGATGACAGCATTGACGATGGTGAATTCCTTTTCTTCCTGGCCGTGAGCCAGATTCCTAATTTTCCAGCCGCCTACCACGCCGGTTCCGGAGGGCTCTCTTTCGCGGATGGCCACGGGGAAATGCATCACTATCGGACGGCTGAATTTCAACCTCCTCAGACTATGGGCCAGGAGACGGTTAAAAAACAATTCACCAACATCGCGGCCAATAACGCAGATATGCTCTGGCTGCGAGCCCATCTTGGCGTCCCGGGCCCGTAGGACGGCCTCCTCTCTCACCAACCACTCTGCATGAATGAGAATCTGGTCTTCGGGCTGTTTCTGCTTGTGCCCTGCGTCTGCGGTGCGGGTCTGCTGCTGTTCGCCCGCCAGGTAAAGAAGCGGCCCGGCCCGGCTCGCTGGGGCTTGCTGATTCTGGGCAACGCCCTCATGCTCCTCTTTCTCCTGTCCATCGGCTTCGCCGCCGGTGAAGGTTATTTCCGGTTCGTTTATGACACCACCGACTCGCTGGACTTCACGAGGGTTTGCCAGCGTTGGGTCGAGCGCTACTGGCGGGTGAACACCTGGCATTGCCGCGACGACCTCAGTTACGCCTTCCGGATCCAGCCCGGCAAGCGGCGGGTCACGTTCCTCGGCGATTCATTCACCACCGGCCACGGCATCAAGCGCATCGAAGACCGCTTTGCCAACCGCCTCCGCCGGGCTCACCCGGAGTGGGAAATTCACGTGCTCGCCCGCAATGGCTTCGATACCGGCAGCGAGATCGCCGGCCTGCGAGAGGTGCTGGCCAAGGGCTACCAGCTCCAGGACGTGGTCCTTGTCTATTGCCTTAATGATGTCGCGGACATGCAGCCGGAGTACTCCCAAATGCTGGCTCACGTCGCCGCCGAGGTAGCCCGCGCCGGCTGGTTTCGGCGCAACAGTTACTTGGCCGACTTCGTCTATTGCCGATACCGAGCCTGGCGCGATCCGCACATGAAAGACTACTACCCCTTCGTGCGCGACGCCTACCGCGGGCCGCTGTGGGAGCAGCAGAAGGAGCGGCTCAAATTCTTGCGCGACCTCGTGCGCTCACAGGGCGGTCAGTTATCCGTCGTCACCTTCCCTTTCCTCCATGCCTTGGGACCGGCTTACCCCTGGCAGTTTGTCCACGATGAACTGGGCCAGCTCTGGCGCGACCTGAACGTGCCACACCTCGATCTCCTCCCGGTCTTCGCCAATCTGCCTCCCGCCCGGCTAACCGTGAACCGGTTCGACGCCCACCCTAACGAATTCGCCAACCAGCTTGCCGCCGAGGCGATTGACCGATTCCTCTCGGCCACCGTCCAACCTGCTTCCCCTGCGCCTGGCGCGACAGAGGCTTCCCGGCAACACGTTCTCAGCTACTCCGCAACCCTAGGGCTAACCTACGTGATCCTGCGGTCGGCGGATTTACAAGCGAGGGATGGAATCAATACCAACGTGGCCGCCAGTAACCCGGTGGTTTTCCAAGACCACAGCGCAACCGCCAGTCTCGCATACTACCGGGTCCTCCGGCTGCCGAGCCCCTGAGCGCGAACTCGGTGGCCGCAAACGGCATTGGGAACACGTGAGGCAAGCCTGTGGATAGCCAAGAGATCTGGAGGGGCTCCGGTATTGATCCTTTGAGCATCCTTAGGGCATCCTTAGGGCATCCTTAGGGCACGGGTGCGGACTCCAGCGGCCATGTAGTGCTTCCACTAAGTCTGTGCCTGCTTTTGACAACGCGAATTTGGCAGGGTTCCAAACAAAACCGCGTCTTCCTGAATCTCCTTCCTGTCGCCTCGTGCCGGTAATTCGGGCCCTTTTAGTGCTGGCGTTCCGCTTGGCGGCTGCTATGCAGTTCATGCACCGTCCGAACCTATGACACAACGACGCCGGCTGGCCAGAACCGACAAACCACACCCTTCGCACACGATCCGGCCAGTCTCTGAACCGGGACGGCGATTAGCGGGTGAAGATTAGTTTTGCGCCGGCGATGAGGAGGACTGTCGCCAGAAGGCGCTTGATCACGGTGTGCGGAAACTTGCGGCTGCCGAAATAGGACCCAGCGCTGCCTCCAATCACGACCGCCACGGCCAGCATGAGGGCAAGCGTGGGAAGCCGCCGAGTGCTGGCGAGATTGCCGAGCAGGCCGGACGCCGAGTTCACCAGGATGAAGAGGGCCGAGACAGCCGCCGCCGTCTTGGTGCGCGCCCAGCGCATGAGCAGAAGCAGTGGGGTCAGAAAGATGCCGCCCCCGGTGCCCGTCAGGCCGGAGAGCAAGCCGAGGCCGGCGCCGATGGAGATCGCAGCCGGGCGGGAGGGTTCATGGAGCACGTCGTCTGCGCCGGGCCGCAGGAGAAAGCGCGCGGCAGAGAGCCAGAGCACGAGGCCCACGGCGGCTTTGAAAACATGCGTGGGAAGGTTAATGTAGCCGCCCAGGAAGGCTGCCGGAATGGAAAGCAGCGCAAAGGGCCAGAAGAGCCGCCACGAGAAGTGCCCGGCGCGCCAGAATTGCCACGCGCCAATGCTGGCAACCAGGATGTTGAGCAACAGCGCGGTCGGCTTGATCACCTCGGGAGCCAGGCTGAAAAGGGACATGACCGCGATGTAGCCGGATGCGCCCGCGTGCCCGACCGAAGAATAGAGGAAGGCCACCAGCAAAACGGCTGCAGCCAGAAAGGGAAGTTGTTCGGGTGTCATCGCTCAATTCCTGCGTCACTACGAAAGCAGCAGCCGGTAAAACCTCTGCCGATTTCAGCGTTTTCACACGGGTCCAGGCTGTCATGTACACGATCTCCATTGGGGCCGCTGCGTCGCGCAAACTCCCGGTTTCCCCGACCAACTCCAACAACTGCACACGTCCTCGTCCCAAAGCGACGGCCTGGCCGCACATGACTCGCAGCCGGGGCATTACCAACGCCGGCAGAACCACACGCTTGTTCTTCCGCATAACGCTCGGAGGCAGGATGGCTTCGAGCTCATCCAGAAAGCGAACCTTTTCTGAACCGTCATTGACCAGGCGCTTGTAATCGTTTACATACTTGGTTCGCGATGAAGAGTTCCGACTCTCAACGAGCTACTCGCCCAGCCAGGGCGGTGACCATCACGGAGGTTGCCACCCAGGCTGGAGTCTCGACTGCGTCGGTTTCGCGGGTGCTGGCGGGCTCTCGCTTCGTGGGGAGCCGAATGCGGGAGCGTGTATTGGCGACCGTCGCGAAACTGGATTACCATCCCAATCGTCTGGCCAGGGATTTGCGGGTGGGCTTGCGCAAGGTGATCGGGGTGATTATTCCCGATTTGCAGAACCCGTTCTTTCCCGAGGTGGTGCATGGGGTGGAGGCGGCGCTTTACACGGCTGGCTACACACTGGTGTTGGGACACTCCGGCGGTTTGGCCGAGCGCGAGCGGACGCATCTCGCGGTGTTGCGAGGCGAGGGGGTTGCCGGGCTGATCCTCATTCCGGACAGCGAGCGTGAGGCCAGTTACGAGACGCTGCATTCCTGGGACATCCCGGTCGTTGCTGTGGACCGGACACCGAGCGGGCTGGAGGTGGACTTGGTGACCTCGAGCAACCGGGTGGGCGCCCGGGAGGCCACCAGTCATCTACTGGCCCACGGCTACAAAACCATCGCTCTTATCAATGGCCAGAAAGGGGTCAGCGTGGCGCAGGAGCGCCTGGCCGGCTACCAGGAGGCGCTGCACGCTGCGCGGGTGCCTTTGCAGGAAGCTTTCGTCATCCATAGTGATTTCCGCCAGGAAGGCGGCCGGATGGCAATGTGCCGGTTGCTGGACTTGCCGCGGCCGCCGCGGGCAGCAGTGGTGGCCAACAATCTCATGGCGCTGGGAGCCTTGCAGGCCATTCATGAACGCGGGCTGCGCATCCCGGACGAGGTGGCGATCGTGGGCTTTGATGACATGCCGTGGGCGACGTCGCTTCGGCCTCCGCTGACCGCCGTGGCCCAGCCGGCGGAGGAAATCGGCCGGACCGCGGCGCAACTGTTGCTCGAACGGCTCCGCTCGCCGGGGCGGCTGCCGCGGCGAGTGGTGCTGCCGACCCGGTTAATCATCCGCGCGTCGTGTGGCGCCCACGCTCCTACCGGCGTCGAGCCCGTCGTGGTTTCCGCCGCGCGGAAGCACGGTCAAACGAACAAATCAGTCAACTCCGAATACCCGGCTTTCAAGCCGCCCGTGCCCGCCGGGCCGGGCCTTTGAGCCCGGGCCTTGCAAATTTGAGATTCGTCCAACCCGCAGTTAAACTTAAAAACCATATAATAATGAAAAATCAGACCCTTATGAAAACCATGATCAAGACCTTGGGCTACTGGTGTGCGGCAGCCGTTACGTTCGCCGCCGCGGTGCTTCCGCTGCGGGCGGGCGTGGCCTTGAAACTCCAGTACGACAGCATCACAGGCAACGCGGTGATCAATCTCACCACCAATGCCATCTTTCCCAACGGCTCAACCTTCTACAGTGTGCTGACCACCGGCCTGCAGGAGCCGGAGAACATTGGCGACAACTACGGCGCGTGGACGCGCGGGTTTATCGAGGCCCCGCAGACTGGCCAATACCGGTTCTGGATTGCCAGCGATGATGACGGCGAGTTTTGGCTGAGCACCGACGAGCAGCCCGCGCATCTGGCGAAGATTGCCGAGAATGTGGGCGCGGTCGCCTCTCATAATTACACCGCCAAGGCAGCCCAGGAATCGGGCCCGATCACCCTCGTGGCGGGGCAGAAGTATTATTTTGAAATGTTCCACAAGGAAGGGACCGGCAACGATTCATGCTCAGTAGCGTGGACGCTGCCCGACGGGACGCTCCAGGACCCGGTGCCAGACGCCCATCTTTGGCCCTTCCCGGTGAACCTGGGCGATCCAGCTTATCCCCCCATCACCGAGGCCCCATCGGTCTTAACCTACTACCAAGGTGTCGGGGTAACCGCGCTGGATCCGTCCGGCACGACGATGGTAGAGGATGGCCGGCCGCTCGATCTAACGGTTACGGTCGAAGCCAGCCAGCCAGCTTACGTGCAATGGTTCAGCAACGGCGTCGCGGTGGCCAATGGCAACCTGCTTTCTTACCACATCCCGCGGGTGACGGCGGCCATGAATGGCGCCGTTTACAGTGTGGTCGTCACTAACTCCCTTCCTGGCTCGGGCACGGCCTCAACGACGCTTTCCGTAACGCCGGACTCCGATTCTCCGACGTTGATTGATGCGCTGAACCTGGGCAACCCGGCAGGCGACATCGCCGTGGTCTTCTCGGAACCGATGGACCCGGTCAGCGGCACGACCCTGGCCAATTACGCCATCAATAATGGCGCCAACATCACCAGCGCGACGATGAGCAGCGACCCTGCGGTGGTATTGCTGCGCGTCACCGGCATGACGCCGGGTACGACGTACACTTTAACGGTCAACAACGTGGCGGACACAGCTTCAACGGGCAACGTGATTTCGCCTAATCCCAGCACCGTCATCATCGAACAGAATCTGCACACCTGGTTCCGCATGGATGAGGCGACGGGCACGACGGCCAGCGACTCTTCGGGCTACAGCCGCAACGGCAGCCTCGTCAACGGCGTCTCGCCCGACTACACCGGCAAAGTGCAGGCGGCGATGAAGTTCGACGGTGTCGCCGGTTACATTCAGGCCCAGAGCAGCGCCGATGACTTTTCCACTAACGGGCTGACCGTGGCCCTGTGGGCTTACCCGGTTGACAACCTCGAGAACTGGGCGCGCTTCATTGATTATGCCGTCGGCTCATTTTCCGACAACATCCTGTTCGCTCGCAACGCAACCAGCCCCGACCTCACCTTCGAAGTTTATAATGGTGTCAACTCCGGCGGTAAGGTCACCGCGACCGGCGTCATCGCTCTCCAGCAGTGGCAGCACTTTGCCGCGACGATGGATGCCAGCGGGAATGTGACGCTGTACAAGAATGGCATCGCCGTCACCAACGGCGTCACTTACGTCCCTAATGCCGTGGCCCGCACCAACAATTTTGTCGGTCATAGCAACATGGCGCCGGACGGTTATTACTTTGGGAAGATGGACGACCTGCGACTCTACACGCGCGCGCTCGACCCGGCCGCGATCGCGGCGCTAGCCGCCGGCGGGGCCGCGGATGATTCTTCCATCCCGGCTGTGTCGGTGGCCGTGACGGTCGCGACCACGGCGCTGAAGGGCACGCCCCCCGGCGTGTTCACGCTCACGCGTACCGGCAGCACCGCCAGCCCTCTGACGGTCCTCTATTCGCTGGGTGGCACCGCGACCAACGGCGTCACCTATACCAACCTGAGCGGCTCGGTCACCATTCCCGCCGGGACTAACGCAGCCTCTGTCTATATCACGCCCAAGGACTTCGCCTTCTCACAACTTCAACAGACTGCCATCCTTACATTGGCGGGCAGCGCCAATTATACCATTGGCGACGCCGACTCCGGCACGGTCACGATTGAGAACAACGACGTGGCCCCCGCCGCCAGGACCGCCACCGCCGAAAACGCGATTGGCTCCACGCCGACCCGGGTGGACGTTTGGTTCGGCGCGCCGGTTTCCCTGCCCTCGGCCACGACTTTGTCCAATTATCGGCTGGTCAACGCCGGTGGGCTGTCGATCACTAACGCGGTTTTGATCAGCCGCAATCTCAGAGTCCTGCTGGGCATTTCTGGTCCGCTCCCCACGAATGCCTTTGTGAGTGTTAGCAACGTCATGGACCCGGGCGGCAACACCGCTTCGAACCAGATCCCGATTCTGGCCCGAGTGGAGCCAATCAATATCGTTGCCAACGTCTATCACGGCGGAGCGGGCACCCGTCCCCAGGCCTTTACTTACAGCAGCGACGGCGTCGTAAACAACTCCAACAATGGCGGCGCCGGCTTTGACACCTTCAGCGGGGCGGCCAACACGCAAACCCATTTCGCCGGCATGACCTATCCCTACAATGAGGATTTCCAGGTCATCAAGGTGGACCTGGGCCAGCAGTTCGCCGACGGCGGCGATTGGCAAACCCAGCCGTCAGTTTACATCCTTAAGGAACCGGTGGACACCGGCTCGACGCGTCCGGAAACCGACACGAACAATTGGGTGCAGGTCGCCGCCACACTCATCAGCGGCAGCCAATTCCAATCCGCCGTAGATGGTAACCCTTCGCCCAATACTCCGATCGTGTTCGATCTTACGGCCCTGCCCGCAGCTCAGAGGAACGGCTACGGCTGGGCGGTCGGTGGGGTCATGGGCAACGGCACGACTCGTTTCTTGTCGTTCACCGAATTGCGCGCCTACGGCTATACGGGCACGACCAACACCGCCGGTTTCCAACCGCAGCCCCAGGATCTCACCGTCGTCCAGGGCCAGCGGGGCACCTTCGTGGAAGTGGCGACCAACAGTATGGGCGCGGTCTTTACCTGCCAGTGGCAAAGGAACGGCACCGATATCCCGGGCGCGACGGATGTCAATTACAGTATACCGCCGGCGACCACGGCCGACAACGGGGCCATCTACGACCTCATGTTGAGCCGAGCGGTGCGCAGCCGGCTCGCCACTCTTGCTGTCGTTCCCAGAACCACGCCGCCGGCTGTGGTCGTGGCGACGCTGGATACCTTCAACTCCGTGATTGATGTATGGTTTGACGAACCCGTCGAGATCACCTCCGCCACCACCCTCGCCAATTACGGCCTCAATGATCCCGGGCTCTCGCTCTACAACGTGGCGACCAACCTCAACATGTATGGCGTTACCCTCTATTACGCGGGCACTCCCAGCATCGGCAACCTGACGGTCACGGTCGCCAATGTGATGGACAACTTCGGCCATACTATTGCGGCGCAGACTAGTCCTGTGCTGCCGCAGAATTGGCCGGTGAACAACGTAGTCGCCAACGCTTACCAGCAAAACCGCGCCACCGTTTGTTTGGTGGATTCCACCGACGGAATCGTGTCTCATGCCAACGACGCCAACATTTGGGCCACCTTCGAGGGTACCAAGAACGCCACCACCAGCGACTTCGTCGGGCTGATTTATCCCCAACCGCAGGTCTTTGGAGCAGTCAAAGTGGACCTGGGCTACCAATTCGGTGACGGTGGCGACTGGGAACTCCAGCCTTTCGTCTATATTCTCAAGAACCCAATCGATACCAACCAGAGATACCCGGAGTATGATCCTGCCGATTGGACTTTAGTACCGGCGACGCTGTTGAGCGGCAACGTGTTCAATTATGGGATAGATGGCCCTGCCAACGCAGCCCCAGTCAACACGCCGATTGTCTTCGACTTGTCTCGGCTGCCATTGGCATTGCGAACGGGCTTTGGCTGGGCGGTCGGCGGCGTGCCGGCCAACCAGGCGGCCCATTTCCTCTCTATCACCGAGTTGCGGGCCTTTGGCGTGGCCGCGGCTGATGAAACTAATGGAGCGCCGCAGGTCCTGCTCGACCTGCCAGCGTCGGTGAGTTCTCCGGCCGGGGCTCCTCTCACGCTGACGGTGTATGCGGCAGGCGCGCAGCCCATCAGCTACCAGTGGCGCTTTAACGGAACCGACTTAGCCGACAACGGTCAAATCGCCGGCGCGCACTCCAACGTTCTAACCATCACCGATCCCTCCATCAGCGATGTTGGGAATTATCAACTCATCATCACCAATTCGACCGGCTCGAATGCCAGCACGCTGGCGAGTGTCACCCTGACAGGGGTGCAGTTGGGCAACGGCACTGGCTGGGTGCAGACCGGGAACAACGGCAGCGCCAACAGCGTACCTATCATTGCCAATAACATGGTGACGCTGACCGCTGGCGCCGGCAACGAGGATTCGAGCTGCTTCCTGAGTGCGCCGGTGTACGTCGGTGCATTCGCGGCCTCATGGATCTACCAGGACGTCGGCGGCGGCGGAGCCGACGGCATGGCTTTTGTCCTGCAGACTGATCCGCGGGGACCCGTGACTCTCGGAGGCGGGGGCGGCCAACTGGGTTACGGTGGCATCACTCCGAGCGTGGGCCTGGAGTTTAACATCTATTCTGGTAACGCCCCGTCCACCACCAGTTCGGGTATTGCCTTCCGAGCTAATGGCGTTACGGGGAAACCCTACGACGACGCCACCCCGGTCAGCCCGGCGAGCGGCAATCCCATTGCGGTTTCCGTGCGCTATGATGGAGCCACTGCGTTTGTCACGCTGAGCAACATGGTGACGAGTGCCGTGTTCACCACCAATTACGCAGCCGACGTGCCGGGGATTCTCGGGACCAACATCGCCTACGTCGGCTTCACGGGCGCTTCGGGCGGCGTCGCCTCGGAGCAGCAGGTGAGCAACTTCACCTTCGGCAGCCTGTACACCTTGACCCTGCAGTCGGCGGGCTCAAACGGGTTCACCCTATCCTGGCCGGCTTCGGCCGTCGGGGTAGTGCTGCAGCAGAGCTCTGTTTTAGGGTCCTCTGCGACCTGGGCGAATGTTACGAATCCGGTCACGCTGGTCGGTGACCAGAACCAGGTTCTGGTGGCGCCCGCCGCCGGCGGGCGGTACTATCGGCTCGGGCTGCCATAAGTCCAAACTTCTGTTGAGTGGACAGATGATGGTTTACGGCCCCGCCCCGACGTTCGAGTCGGGACGGGGCTTGCGGGCCAATTCGGTCAGTTATGTGAGAGCTATGAGAATTAAAGACAGCAAACCAAGTCCGGCAGGCCGTCGCGCCATCCTTGGCCACCCGCGCGCACGGATTGGGTTCACGTTGATCGAACTGCTGGTCGTTATCGCCATCATCGCCATTCTGGCGGCACTGATCCTGCCCGCACTGGCCCGCGCCAAATCCAAGGCCCAGCGCACTTACTGCATGAACAACCTCCGCCAGATCGGTCT
The DNA here is from genome assembly GCA_003152225.1 of Limisphaerales bacterium. Lineage (GTDB taxonomy): Bacteria > Verrucomicrobiota > Verrucomicrobiia > Limisphaerales > UBA8199 > PALSA-1440. The sequence goes on from PLZQ01000525.1 coordinate 27,630, forward strand.
CCACATGCAGCTCTACACCGATGACAACCGCGACTTCTTCCCGGCGCACCGGAATCAGGGCATTGATAACGCGGATTCCACCATCTCCCTTACCAATTGGTGGGGCACCACCATCATTGGCTATAACCAGGCCCAGTCCAACCTGTATCACTGTCCGGTGCTAAAAGGCAAAATGACCGTCCCGTTCAGCACGCTGACCTGGTCCTGGAAGTTCGACTGTCATAATGTCGGCTACGGCTACAACGGTTGGTTCCTGGGCCGGCACCCTTATGATCCGGCCACCCTGTCGGTGGGCGGCGTTACTTTTACCGCGGGTGTTCAGTTCAAACGCACACTCGTTGTTAAACCGACCGATTGTCTGATGATCGGGGATAAGAATCCCACGCCGGACGGGTGGTGGTCCTCCAGTTTATGGTGGGAATCGGCCTGCATGGATCCGATGTCCTCTGACCTCCGGCGTGAAGGAATTGATCCCCTGCGCCATCTGGGCACGGGAGTTGTTGTGTTCGTGGACGGCCACTCCGAGGCGCGCAAGAACATCAATATCAACCCGCCGGTGGCCCCCGACAGCGGCGACGCGCGCGGCCTGATTAATTCCCGTTATTGGGACCCGCTGCATAGATCGGACCGGTAACCGCCGCGGGGGCCGGAACGCCATGCCGCTTTAGTCCAGCTACCACCGCGGCAGCTACTACGCCACCAACTCCGGCCGCATTTCGGCTGGAGGAGCGCCCTCGACCGTAAAAGCCTTGAGAAGCTCGGTGCTGTACTGGATGATTGCTGGCGGCGGCAGGCCACCCGGAACAGCGGCCGAGGTTGGCGATGGCGTGACACAAGCAAGATCATGAGAACGAGAAATGTTCCGGGAGCATACGTGGTTTTGGTAGCACGCTGCGTGTTGGCGTGCGTGGGTGTATTGGCTGGCCTGGCCGGGCATGTTCGGGCGGCCACGTACGTGGTTGACCAAGCGGCCCCCGGCACGGCCGACACTAACCCGGGAACTGAGGAGAAGCCCTTCAAGACTGTGCAGCGCGCGGCCGGCGTGACCAAGCCGGGCGACACCGTTTACGTCATGGCGGGCAGGTATGACGAGCGGGTCAAGGTTCAGGCCGGCGGCACCGAGGGCAAGCCTGTCACCTTCGTCGCGATGCCCCGGCGTTTGGCAACCGTGGGCGGCTTCGACCTGGAGGCGAGTTACATCCGCGTCGAGGGCTTCGAGATCACGGCCGACCAGCCGGCCACGGCCGTACAACTGCGCGCCAGCCACTGCGAAATCCTGGACAACTACATCCACGATATGATGGTGGCGGTCAGCGGCACAGTGGGCCGGCCAAGCGCGGACGGCAACACCCGCGACTACTCCGCGGTGGCACACAACCGAATCGCCTACAACAAGGTCTATCACAGCGAGTACGGCTTCATCCTGGGCGGGGAGGACTGGCTGGTCGAGAACAACGAGGTCAACCGGCTCTTCATGTACGCCCGGGGCAACCAGTACGACGACTGCGATTACTCGCGGTTCTTCGGCAAGGGCTGCACCCAGCGCTACAATTACTATCACGGCAGCATCCAGCAGGAGATCAAGACCGCGCACGTTGACTGCCTGCAGACTTTCTGCAACAACGGCGAGATCGCGATGGACCTGCTCTTCGAGCACAACACCTGTTTTGACTTCCACCAGATGTGCATGGTGGAGAGCGCTCCGCACATCGGCAGCGTGCGGGGCTGGACTTTCCGGCACAACATCGTCTCACCCAATTCGCCGGCAATGCAAGGGGGCTGGGGCCCGGACATCATCCAGACGCCCGACGTGACCATCGAGAACTGCACGATCTCGACGGTGAACTGGGCCACCATCGGCCTGCGGGGCAAGGAATCCACCAACGGCCAGATCCGCAATAACATTCTCTGCGAGGCGGAACGCGCCGTGGACGACACCATGGATTTCACCCCGGCCAAGCCGGTGATCGAATACAATCTGACCTTCAAGACTGCACCCGTTTCCGGCGAGCATAACCTCAACGGCCAGGACCCGCTCTTCGTGGATGCGGCCAAACGCGATTTCCGTCTGGGGAAAGGAAGCCCGGCCATCGGGGCGGGCAAGGACGGGGTGACGATGGGGGCTCTGGAGTACCCGAACCGCTATTACGTGGACCCGCGGCATCCGGCTGCCTCCGACGAGCCGGCCTGGGGTTATCCCGGCGTGCCGCTGGCGAGTCTGGCCAGGGCATGCGCGATCGCCCAGCAAGGAGAGACAATCGTGCTGCGAGGTGGAGTATATCGCGAGGTCCTGGCCCCGAACAACGACCGGGTGACGGTCTGCGCCATGAAGGGCGAGAAAGTGACCCTCAGCGGGGCGGACCTGATCGAAGGCTGGAAGCGCGAGGGAGACGGCGGTTGGTCGGCGCCTCTAGCGGCCGAGCCAAAGCAGGTGCTGCGCGACGGCCATCTCTGGAGTGAGTTCAGCTATGACCAGGCAGCCAGGCGAATCAGAGTAAAGGGCGGCGACCCTCGGCTGCATGTCTTAGAGACGGTCGTGCGGGAGAAGGGTATCGACCTGGCTGGCAAGAAGGACGTAAAGATTGAAGAGATCACGGTAGTTGACATGCTCCAAGCAGGCGCGGCGAAACCATGAAGGTGCATGAAGGGGGCCATGAGAATGTCATGTTTGCACCGGACGCTGTCGGCCCTGGTGGGCGATTGATGGTTGACTAAAGTGAAACGTCTCGAGGGCAAACAGCAGCCGCTGAGCGCTACCGGCCTTCACGCGTTGCGGCAGGAATGCACCCGCACGATCGGGCCCGCCCGCGCCGCACCGCCGAAACCTTGGCCTTGGAGCCGCAGGCTCAGCGAGCTCGTCAATTTGAGAGCTAAGCGAGGCCTAAGCGGATGGCGACGGTATCATCAGCCTCTGGCCGATCGAGAGGCGATCGGTCGAGAGGCCGTTGGCGGCTCTAATCGCTTTGACCGTGGTCCCATGCCTTTTAGCGATGCCGTCGAGTGTGTCGCTGGATATGACGGAATAGACTGTCTCTGGGCGGGCAGGCGCCTGCGTGCTCGCGGCGGGGGGTCGCGGGAGGGCCGCTTGCCCGAGTGCGGAACTGGCGGCCAAAACTCCTGCGGCAGGCACGGCCACCGGAGCGGGTCCCCCAGGTAGCTCCTTAGCGGAAACCACCAACTCATGATGGTAATCGGTGATCAACAAGCCCAGCAAGAGGACCAAGGGAGCGGCCAGGACGCCAAAGAAGACTTTCTTGAACAATTCGCGGCGCCTGCGGGAGGGCACCGTGATGAGGCAAACCGTGGGAACGAATGGTGTCAACGCTTTCACAAGAATTGCATCAGACAGCCTGCTAGCATGCTGAATGCCAGCTTGCAGCGTGTTGAACACGGGAGGAATCACCCGGAGGCTGCGAACGCAGTGTCTCCAGCCATATCCTGTTTTGAGATACCCTGACCCGAGACAGGACACTTTGGATTGACTCTAACAACCGACCCAGCGCGTTCAGTCTAGGGGCGGGTGGCGCGCAGCCAGACGCGCACGGTGATAAACTGGTTGGTGGAAGTCGAAAAAGGCGCCACCAGACGGGCGGTGACGGTTTCGGTCAGGTTGTTGCCATCAGGGATGGCTTGCAGCTCTGTGACATAGTTCGTGCCGGTTTGCCAGGTGACTAAATCACTCGAAACGGCGACGGCGTAACTGACATCGGTCGGCTCGATACGCCGGGGGTAAGTCAGCATGACGTATCGCTGCTGATCGGTGGGATCAAGCTCGATCGTCATCACCAGCGGGGCGTTGGTCTCGGGCGTCTTGGGATCGCGGTTGGCGGCGTATTCGGCCAGGTTCACCAGGCCGTCGTGGTCAAAGTCGGCCCCCTCACCGCTCAGGCTCGGATCGGTCAGTTCCTCCAGCGTGAAATGGCCGATCGTCCACACTCCGTAAGGCGAGTCATGGATGGTCACCGTCGCCTCGCCGTTGCCGATCGAGTAGGCGAGATTGGTGATGATCGTGAAGATGACCGTTTCATCCCCTTCGGTGCGATGGTCGAGATAGGGGGTGATGACGATCTCAACCGTATCGGTGCCGGCGGGGAAGACGATGGCGTTGGTCACCTCGACGTAGTCCACACCGTTGCTGGCAATGCCGCCGATGGACAAGAAGACCGGCAGATCAAAACTGGTGTCGCCATTGCGGGTGAAAGTAAACGTCCCCGTATCCGGTCCGAGTTCCGCCGCCTCCGGATCACTGGCGAAGACATCGACCCGCGTCGGCTCGATGACCGTCAGCGTAATATCACTGTAGGTTTTGACCTGGCCATCATCCGCAATGAGGCGGAAAACATACTCGCCGGGGTCGGTGAACGGGATGGTGTTGGTCAGGCTGTTAACATTGGTAATCGTAACGGGGACGGGACCGCTGAGGTTTGTCCAGGTGGCGACCACCGTGCCCGGAGGAACGGGCCTGCCGTCGTCGGTGATAAGGCCGGCGAGCGTGCCGGGCGTGTTGAGCTGCAGCGTAAAGTTGGTGCCGGCATCAACCACCGCCGCGCAGTTGGTCGGCGGCAACGAGGCCAGCGCGGCTGCCTCCCCGGCCGTGAGCAGACGGGGGAACAGGCGCACGTCATCGATGTGGCCGTTCCACGAGAGCAGCCAATCCGGTGGCCCTTTGCCGACGACGAACTGCGGGCAATTAGTCAGGACTCCGCCCAGGGCCACCATGTGGGCCATCGGTTGGTCCAACTGGCCGTTGATGAACAGAGCCGGCGCCACGCCGTTGCTCCACGTCAGCAGCAAATGCTGCCAGGCGTTGGTGGCGATGTTATTAGCGCTGATGCGCCGGACAAAGCCGCGCGTCGTAGCCACGGTAGCCTCAATGACATTGGTATATTGACCGTAGGAAGCGACGTTCTTCGAGGACAAAGAGAGCGTCACATTTGTGCCCGAATCGGCAGCCGTAAAGATACCCTGATCGGCATTCGTGCCGGTCTGCTTGACCCAGAGCGAGAGCGAAAAGGCCGGCAGACCATCGAGCGAGCTCGTGGCGTTGGTCCCGCGGACTGAATCGTTCCCGCCGGCGAAGCTCAGCGCGCCGCCCAGCACGCCATTGGTGACCCAGGCGGGGTTGCCCGCCAGGACGCCGTTGTTCCCCGCCCCGGAGGAATCGAGCACGTTCGTCCCGCTGCCCTCATCAAATGACCAGTGGAGCGAATTGGTGGAGAGCAACTCGACGGCCCCCACCACCGCCGTGACTTCCGCGAAGCTCTGGAGCTGGCCATCGTCAGCCGTCAACCTGAGCACATAGATGCCGGCATTCGTGAAACTAACGGTGGTGCTGGCCTGGTTGGTGTCGCCGAAAGCAAGCGAATCGGGTCCGCTGACCTTGCTCCACCAATACGTGAGCGCATTGGTGTCGCCGTCGTCCATCACCATGGCTTCGAGAATCATATTCACGTTGCTCCCGAGGAGAAAAACGACGTTGGCCGTGGGGCTCGTGATGTTGACCGCGGGGGCGAGGTTGGTGCCCGCGTCAAGAATGGTCACCAGCGCGTTGCTGGGCGAGAGGATGCTGTAGGCCGGGTCTGGCAACAACATGGCCGTGACGGTCTCCGGGCCTTCGATGACCAGTTCATTGGTGGGGGAAATGAGCAGGTCAATCGAAGTCACCCCGTAGGAGAAGTAGATGTTGGTGAGAAACGGCGGATAATCGACGCCGTAAGTCGCGGTTCCGCCGACCGCCAGATATGCGGTAAAGGTGTATTTGGGATCACCGCTGCGTGTGACGGTCAAAACGCCCGGGGTCTGGCTGCCCTCGACCACTTCGGGCACGGTGGCGGTGATGGTTAGCATCGGTTCGTCGTCATTGATGATCACCGTGGCACTGCTCGGGGTATCCACGAAATAGGCCGGGGCGGACTGCAACGTCAACGTGACCGTCTCCGGCCCTTCGACGAGCGTATCGTCTATCACGATGATTGGCAGCGTAGCGAACAAGCTGCCGGTCGGGATGATGATCGAGTTGGAGATAGCGACGTAATCCACCCCGTTGCCGGCTGTGCCGCTGATCGAATAGAAGACCCGCACATCCGCGTTGGTGGTTCCGAATCGTGTGAAGGTGAATTCGCCCCTATCGGTTCCGGGCTCGGCGGCGGTGAAATCACTGGCATCGATTCGCACCCGCTGGTCGTTGTCCTGGATGGTGACAATCGCCGACGCGGTATAGCTGACCCGATACGTGCCAAGTACGGTGAGGTCTGCCACCACGGTCCTCTCACCTTCCACCAACGTGTCATCAATGGCTTGGACCGGCACCGACACGGAAACCTGGCCATCCGGGATGGTAATCGAGTCCGGGAGAGCGACGTAGTCCAAGCCGCCGCGACCCGTGCCGCCAAGCGAGAAATAGAGCGTCAACGGGCCGGCGGTCGTGGAGCGCCAGAAAACAAACTCGCCGTTACTGCCGCCTTCGACCGCATACGGATGATTGGTGGAGGTGACCGTGACCACCGGCAGCGAGTTGGGATCATTGTCGTTAATCGTTACCGTGGCGACGCTGGGGGAGACGATCCTTGAACCCGAGGCGCTGATGAGAGTGACGACAACGGTTTCAGGAAGTTCCACGGTCCGGTCATCCACGGGCAAAACCGGGAGATCAACAAACGCGGCGCTCGCGGGGAGGATTACGGAAGTGCCGAGAGGCGCGTAATCGGTCGGGGCGCTGGCAGTGCCGGTGACCTGGAAATTGACCAGGAGCGGCGCGGCGGTGCTGCCGGTGCGGGATATCCGGAAATTGCCCGCCGCAGGCCCGGTCTCAGATCCGCTGGCAGTCGTGGCCGTGATGCTGACCGCGTTAGTATCGTCGTCCAGGATTGTGTACGTGTGAATCTTGATGCCATCAAGGGTGGCATTGATGGGGTCATAAAGTGCCAGCCGGATTGTGCGATTGGGCTGGGGAATTGAATTGTCTTTGATGGTGAGAGGCAGCGATTTAGCCAATTCGCCCGGATCGAAGGTCATTGGGCCGGGCGGCAGCGTATAATCGTTGGTCGAGGCGGTGCCACCGACGACCCGGTAATTCACCGTAATGGGCACCGAGGAGGTCTGACTGAGCGAGACGCTGATGCCCGGCGACTGACTTTCCGGCGCGCTGGAAGTGCTGAAGGTAAACCCAACCCCGGGCACGCTGTTCGCATCATCATCCAGAATCATCACGCGCGCCTGGAGCGGCGAACCCAGGTTGTAATTGGTGTTGGCGAGCAGCGTCAGGATGACATCCTCGATCGGCTCCAGGATAAGGTCATCAAACGCAATGATATCCACCGAGACGGAGCTCGACCCGTCGGGGATCACCACCGTGTTGTCGATGGGCACATAATCGATGCCATTCATGGCCGTGCCGCTGATCGCCAGATAGACCGTCAGATTCCCATTCTTCACCGAGCCGCGCGAGATTTGGAACGTGCCGAACTGATCGCCTGGCTCGGAGGCGGTATCGGCAGTGGTGGTAATGGTGATGCTAGGTTTTGACTTGTCGTGGATGAACAGCGTCGCGCTGCCGGGCGTGCCGACATTATAGCTGGCGTTGTTGGTGAGAGCTAGAATGACTGACTCATCCCCTTCGAGCAGATTGTCATCAAGTGGGGTCAGCACAATATCCGCCGAGCTAGCCCCTGCCGGGAGAATCACCGAACCGCTCAGCGGCACGTAGTCCAAGCCGCTCGTGGCCGTGCCGCTCACGTTGTAATAAACCACCAGGTCGGGGTTGAGGTCCCCGTCCCGCTTCACTGTGAACCTGCCGGGCGTAGAAGGTTCGGCGGCGTCCGCGCCGGTCGGGAAGATTGTCACGGTCGTCAGATTATCGTTGAGGATCGTGACCTGCGCCGGCGAACCGCCGATGGTGTAGGCGGCATTCGCGGACAGGGTGACAATCACGGTAGTATCCGGCCCAACGTTCCGGTCATCGAGCGGCTGGAACTGGGCAACGGCGCTGCTTTGGCCGGCAGGTATCACGACGACACCCAGCAGGCTAGTGTAGTTGGCACCGGGGACCGCGGTGCCGCTGACTGAATAGAATACCGTGAGCGGAGTTTGTGTGCTGCCGTCGCGGGAAAAGACAAACTGGCTAAGGTCCGTCCCATTCTCAGAAATCGAGGGCGTCGTTGCCACGACCGAAACCGCCGACCTGCTCGGCGCATCATCGTCGAGGATCGTAATCGTTGCCTCACCCAGCGAGCCAACCACGTTCGTCAGATCATCCGCAATCGTCAGCGTGGCCGTTTGTGGGCCGCGGACGAGCGAATCCTTGATGGTCCGGAAGGCGACCCAGAGCGCGTTCGTTCCGGGGGGAATGTCGATGGAGTTCGTGCCGCTGGCCAATGCCGGGTTCAATTTGAAATCAACGCCGACCGCTGCCGAGCCCGACAGGTTAAGGTTCACTGTCAAATTCGTCGTGGTGTCACCCGTGCGCGTGAGGATGAAGTAATTCGTCGCCGTGCTGGTTTCCGGGACCTGGTTGGTAGTGACGGCGATGCTGACGGTGGTCAGCGGGATGGCGATAAAGTCCGCGGCCAGAATGTTCGAGCTGGCCGTAATCGGATTGGCCCACGTGAGGTTGGTGAGGACGTAGCCATAATTAAAGGCGTACAGGTTGATGTCGCCCGAGACGCCCGTAATCACGTAACGGCCATCGCTGTCGGTGTAGCCGCCGACGTAAGTGGAGGCATTGGTATCGGGACTGTTATCCACGCGCACCCCTTCGACCGGCGCTCCATTGGGGTCTCGCACCACACCCGTAATGCGGCTGCCCGTTGGCTCGCCCACGGTCACGACCGCGTTAGCGCTGGCGACCCCGCCTTTCATGTCGCTCACCACACACCGGACAACATGTTCACCAGCGGGGAAGCTCTTGAAGGTCCACGGCAAATTATTGGTCGAAAAGGTTGCATCATCGAACGTCCAGGCGTAGGCCAGCGTATCCCCGTCCGGGTCGGAAGCGGTGGCATGGAAATGAACCAGCATGTCGGGAGTGGCATTGGTGGGCGATACCTCCACTTGCAACACAGGTGGCTGATTGTCTGGAAACCCGCCCAGGTTCACCTGCACGTCCATCCAGATGTTGGTGCCCGTGGCTCCGCGCTCCAGCGGCGTGATGTGAACGCCGGCCTGCCGATCGCTGAACGTCCGCCCGACCACCACTGCTGCGTCGGTGCGTCCCTGCGGTGTGCCCGGCGTCGTGTCGATCAAATCGCTGCCTCCCTTGCTCTGGTCGAACGGCGACCAATTCAGCAACACCCCATATTGCAGCCACGGATTATACGTGAACTTCTGGCGGAACTCGACCCAGTAATCGCGTTGATAATCCTTGCGGACAGTGGCCGCATAAAAGCGCCCCGGTTCGCGGCTCGGCACATCGAAGGGATAAATCCGATAGACGCCGTTGGTGCTGACGTCGGCCACGGCCGTATTCGGCAGCCAATCCAGGAAGTTCTTGAACATCGAGCTGAACTGGTTATTCCCAGCCGACGCCGCGCCCATCGTGTCGTAGGGGTTGCCGTATTCGGTGTTGGTTCCCAGCCCTGTGCCGAGGGTGAAGTTGTTCATCGAGGTGTCCCAGAAATTCGCGTGCATCAACCCGTAATTGTGCCCCAGTTCGTGCGCGGTGACTCCCACACCGGTGCTTTGCAGCCAAACTCCCTTGCCGTGCACATAGGCCAAGCCGGCCCAGCCGCTGAAGTCCTTCCCCGGGACCGAGGTGAAACAAGCGATGTCGAATGCGTAATTGGCGGTGTCATACTCAGCGAGGCGGGCGACAGCACGCGCGTCGTCGAGCAGCGCCCCGACGCCGGCAGTGCTGTACCAGGCCTTGATTTGGGGCAGCGTCAGTAACGGCGTCACCGTCGCGGTGAGCCAGGTTTGGTCGTAAGAACCTTCCGCGTAAAAGGCGTTGACGCCCACCATCTGGTTGTAGGCGTCGGCTTCTGAAACCGGCTCGGTGAGGTCATCGGGAAAATTCAGCCGCATGTAGAGCAGCGACTTTTCGCCATGCGTCCAACTATCATTGTCGGCTGACTGATCGGTGGCCACCAGGGGGCGGACACCGCCGCCGCTGCTGTCCTCCGCCATCACCGAATGTTGGGTAACCAGTTGTGCGTGTGCCGGGCCGCAAAAGCACGCCAGCTCGCCGCCGATGTCGGCTGCCAACCCCTGTTGCCCCAGATTAACCGCCGCCCCGCAAACGCCGCAGTTCTGGCTGAGGGCCTGGCCCCGTGCCTTCGCCAAGGCACCGGCCTCGCCCGGACCCAGCAATCGAATCGGCTCGACCGACACCGCCATCTTCCCGTCGAGAACTATGCCGTGCAGTGGAATCTGCACTTGGCACCCCTGGCGGAGCCGCCGCCCATAAACGAAGGCTTCATACTTTTGCCCGTTGACGCGAGCCCATCGAAGCATCCGCTCATTGCTGTGTTCGACGTCTTCCGCCATAGCGACATCCAGCGCGCCCCGCCCATCAACCTGCTGCTCGAAAAGCCGGCTCACGCTCGCCGGCAGTGCGCTGCGCCAGCCAAAGGGCACCGTTAGCGCCAGGGCCTTTTGCGGGTCGGACCGGATCAGCTCGACCATGGCCTCGCGGCGTTTCCACGCTAGCGCGGCGCCTCGGGCTGCGCTTGCGGAGGTCTCCCCGGCCAGGAATTGCTCCGCCCAGCGCGAGAAGTCAGTGAAAGCAGAGGGGGCGGGCGGAGAGACCGGCTGCGTGTTGAGGCTTGACTGTAGTGGTATCGCGGGATGGGGGTTGCGGATTGTGTGGGAAGCAGTAACGACGTGCGCAGCGGCGAGCACATGAGGTGGGTCGGAACCAGCAGGAGCGGCGAGAGGTACGAGGCGAGAGAAGTGCCACCAAGCCAAGAAGGCAAGCACCGACAGAAAGATAATTCCTGCAC
>PLZQ01000015.1 GCA_003152225.1 Limisphaerales bacterium
TGCGCCAGTTCCACAGCGTGGCCAATTGCTGGCTTAAGCGGCGCCGGCTCCTGTCCGGATGCGCCGCCAATAATTGGCTAACTTGCTCCAGATCGTCGGCGCTGATGCGCCGCCCCTGCAGGATGGTCGGTTCATTCACTAACCCGAGGATGGCAGAGGGGGAAGCTGGAGTCCCGTACCAAATGGGGCTATTTTGCTCCCGTATCCGATGGGCCGAAACACTCTCAAACCGCCCCCAAAAACTCACCCCGCTTTCCGCATAGCGCCAACCGAACGATCAACTATAGCTGTGACCGCCGAAAAATCGAAGATGCGCACAGGTAGAGGCGGATTTGAAACAAAAGCTTGCGCACGCCGGGAAAGGAGGCCGGTGCCAGCCGGGGAGAGGCTACTGCCCAATAGGCTTGGATGGCAACGGGGAACGACCCGATACATGAAGGTCTATGCGCGGCGGGATGAAATTACGCAGAGTGCGAAATTTGGCCTCATGGACGCCTACCGGTTGTTGTCGGAGGCAGGCGGAGCCCACGTCTCGCACAACTCCGGGGACAACGAATGGTACCTGGCACACGCGGCGGAAATCTACGCCCGGAGGCAGCGGCTCTCCCAGGACTCGATTGATTACGCCCATGCCGTCAAGATCGACGCGCTGACCTTATTGGGTGATTTCCTAAGATCGGTACCCAAGGCTACCGGCGCTAAAGGAATAGGACCGATTGCGGTTACAAAGGCGAACCGCAATAAGGTCCCTACTTTGTCTGAGTCTGGCATCACCAAGAAGGACAGCTCCACCGCTCAATTCTTGGACACTCTGGAAAAGAAGAACCCTGAATTGTTCCAGGAAGCGGGAAACAACCGGCGCGGCATCTCCAAGGCCCGGAAGCTGACTCGGAGCCAGGAGGAGAAGCGGCGGGTTCTCGCAAATCGTCAGGCCAAGGAAGCCGCTCGCGCTCCACCGCCTGCCTCAGGGCGCGTATTCGCGTAAGCGCGTGAGCGCGTATTTCGCGCTTTGCGGGTGTGCAGGCGCAACGAAAAGTGGAGGCTGGCTGAACGCGGCTCAATTCCTGCTTGCATCTGCATCGGCTGACCCGGACTCATTCCCCGGGGAGTGCGCTGCTGTCGTTAACTGCTCGTTCACGCAGCAGCGCCGCCAGCCATTTTTTCTCCGCCCGCGCTCACGGGTTGCCTCGTGTGCGTAAGGCGCGTGCGCCTGGCCGCGATTCTTGGAACGAGTGCACTGGCCAAGCGCGGCTCAAATCTTGCTTGTATCAGCATCGGCTGGCCCGCGTTTAATGAGTTGCGCGGTGCGCGCTGCTGTCGCGTTCCGCGACCGATCTCGCGTCGGCAGCGCCTCCAGCCACTCTCCGCCCGTGTTCATCGGCTGCCCCGGGACGCGTTTTCGCGTTGTTGCGCGTGGCCGCGTTTCTCGCAGAAAAGGTGCTGGGCGAACGCGCCTCCATCTGATAACCTTTGCGACGGCTGGCCTGCGTACGCATTCAAAATTGCGCGGTGTGCGCTGCTGTCGTTAACTGCTCGTTCACGCAGCAGCGCCGCCAGCCATACCTCAGCGCGTGGGCGACTTTGAGCCAAGTCACAAGGGTACTCCTTCCCCCCGAGCCGCTCACCATGGGCTGTGAGCGGGGCAGACTCCTGTACATGGCGAATTGTAATTCAGGCATTGTCTGCAGCCTCAAAACCGCACTTTAAGTGTTCGGAAATTTGCGTGTCGGGCTACGCGTCCCCACCTTCCGCGGCCAGCCGACTCTGCGACCATGGCTTGCGCCAACTTGGCACTCGGTCCAATGCCCGCTAAAGCTGAGTGGGCCAAGTTGGCTCATTAACCCCGCGTTGGGATTCCGTTTCGAATCTCACCCTTGCGTAGCCTGGCCGGTTGGTCCGAATGAATTGTGCCGCGAAGACGGTGGCGGTGCGCTGGTGGGTGGCAAGTTCAGAGCCTACAGCGCGGCTAAAGCCGCCGTGTACGCGTTTCGACCGTTCATTTTACGAATTCGCCATGCACAGGGAGCGCCGCGCGGTTTAATGAGCAAGTTGGCGTGGCGGTGGACAGCGCGGGCAATTTGTATGTGGCGGACTGGCTCAACTACACGATCCGGAAAGGATTTCCCGCCAGCTCCGTGCCGCCGCCGATTTTACAGCCGCCGAGCCTGAGCGCCAGCCAGTTCGGCTTTTGGATCACCGGCCTTCCCAACTTGGCGGTGAACATCGAGTCTTCGACTAATCTGTCCTCCTGGGTGGTGAACGGCACCTATCCTCAATGGCGGGACAAATTACTACTCTGTCAGCCCCAATCCAGCCCAGGGCGCACAGTTCTACCGTGCCCATGTGCGCTAACCGCTGGAGCTTGGGCCGGAAGCAATGCTGCTGGTGTGTCGCCGCTCTTCTGTCGTGGCGCAGCTCCTTGAAAGGGTCGGTCCCGGAATTCCGCTGGTTTTCCATTCCCAGGATTTGTTTCGCCATGGTTGTGCTTTCCGGGACTGATTTCACTTTCAAGCAAGAGCAAGTGTCAGTCCTCACTATCGACACTTCCGGAGCGTGCTGATAAGGAATCCCCATGACGAGCAAGCTGCGCATTGAGCCTCCTGAGGCAATGTGCCACCTCATGAACCGCGGGGACCAGAACGAGCCTCCCCAAACGCTTTCGCAAGCTCAGGAGGTCTTGCCCTTGTGTAAATAGTGAGGACTGACACTTGCATGTTGACCCGCTGCGCTGCTCCGTCTGTCAAAGCCCGATGCGCGTCATCGCGGTGATTGATGACCCGAAGGTTACAGAGAAGATCCTGCGGCACCTCAGCGCCTGGCACGACCCGCCCGCCGGCTTGTCCCCGCCGGGTGCCACAGGGCCCTACACCTACGAACCGTGTGGGGATGTGGACCCGATGCCCGATTACGAAAACGTGCTGACCGACTGAGAGGCGCCCTTTGGCAGGCCGGCTGGGGGGGCTTTGCCTGGCGGCGGGCTTTTCGCGCGTGGGTCAGGGCCGAGCCGGTTTCGCGGCTGCGCACCGCCCGCCAGAGCCGCCACCGCCCGCCGACGCGACCCCGAGGTGGGCGAACACCGCGAGAAACTCGACAAAATTTGCCTGTTGACGCTCTCCGCCCAGTCTGGCAAGAATGGGACGGAATGAATGAGAGCGAAAAGCAATTCTCCTTCACCCGCGTAGCGTCAAGTACAAGCGGGCACGCCAAAAAGCAAATTCCTATCAGTTCAGTATCAGTTATTTGCACACTGCTGCTCGGTTAAGAAAGCCGGCACAAAGAGGAAATTCATGACAGGAATTGATTCAAAGCAAGAAACGAACACCTCCAACCAGGCGGTCGCAACCACACAAACATCAAAATGAAAAACTCAGGCATCACGTCTCTAATAAGGTCTGCCGTTCTGTTGAGCGGTATGGCTTTCGCCGTAATCACTCAGGCTCAACCAGCCATCACGAGCGCTTCTCCGGATGGTTCCCGGATGTTTCAATACTCTCCAACGCTTTCGTTTGTTGCCAGCTCGACGGCAGGCGTCACCAACGTCATCGTGACTTTGACCGCGAAGAAACTGAACGGGGAGACGCTGGTTCAGAACCTGACGGCGTCCAAGGGGTTGACCATTACCGGCCCGAACACAGGAGAGACCGTGAGCGTGGTCCTCAAGAGCAACCGGTTCTACACCGCCGCCATTACCATCCAGGATGCCAGCGGCGCTTCGGCCAACCAGACGGTGTCCTTTGATACAATCAGACCAAGTTACACCTTTGAGGCTGAAGACTGGGACTACACGGACGCTGCCACCACCTCGGGCCTTTACATTGACAATCCGCAGACCAACGCCTATGCCGGTCGGACGGCTACCGACAACATTGATGTTCACAGCAGTGGAAACGGTGGCCAGGCTTACCGTCCCGGTGGCTCCGATCTGACCGGCGGCTGGTCTACCGAAGGGTGCGGCGATACACCGCGCGCGCAATACCTAAACGGCCTCACCGACTATGATGTCGGTTTCACGGATGGCGGTGAGTGGGCAAACTACACGAGACATTATCCCGCGGGCACGTACACCATCTACATGCGCGCCGCCAATGCCAACGGTTCCGGAACGGACAACGCCGACTTGTCGATTGGTGGCGCCTCACTCGGTCGATTCGCAATCCCAGGCACCGGCGGCTGGCAAAACTATCAGTTTGTGCCGATGACGGATTCAGCCGGCAACCTGGTTGAATACACCTTTGATGGTTCTGCGCAGACCATCCGTATTGATCTCGTTGGAGCTAGTTGCAACCTGAATTTCTTCATGTTCCTGCCGCCCGACACGGAAACCAACTCGGTCGGCGACCTCACGTTCACCTCGATCTACCCGGATGGCGCCTATCAATTCCAGCCGACCAACACGTTCGCCTTCTCCGTCACCTCCTCGGTGGACATTTATGCGGGTGATATCATCGTGCTCGTCAACGCCACCAACCTGGTGGGGCAGGGCACGAACCGTACCCTCACGAGCGGGAACGGATTGACGGTCGGTGGCACGCCTACGAGCCGGACCGTGACCATGGCGCTGGCCAGCAACACGGTTTACACCGTCGTGGTTCAGGTGTTCGATGCAAATAATAACAGCGCGGGCACCAACCTCCTTTTTGACACCATCACTCCCGCCTACACCTTTGAAGCGGAAGATTGGAATTACACTGATTATGGCGTTAGTCCTCCCGCTTCGGGGTCGTTCTTTGATACTCCGCAAACCAATGCCTACTCCGGTCTCACTGCCGAAGCCGAGATTGATTTTCACCGGGCTGGCGGCGGCGGCGGCACTGCTTACGGTGGCCGTAATGGCTTGGCCACGGAAAACGCGTCCGATATTCCGCGCATCACCCACGAAGGCCTCCAAGACTATGACATCGGAAATGCCTATGGCGGCAATTGGGCCAATTACACCCGCACGTTTCCTGCCGGGATCTATAACATCTACGTTCGCGTTGCCAGCGGAAACAGCGGTGCGACTGCAAACGCAGCCAGCCTCTCGCTGGTGACCGGGGCCACCACCACCGATCAAACGGTCTTGGACATTGGCACTTTTGCCGCTCCTCCCACTGGCGGCTGGCAGAAATACACCTGGATGCCTGTGAGAAACAGCAACGGCGATGTTGCCCGATTCACTGGCGGTGGCGTCAAGACCCTGCGTTATACCGTCACCGGCGGCGGCCACAACCCGGGCTTCTTCATGCTGATGCCGGCCGACCTCAGCCAGAGTCCGCCTCCCTTCGTCAGCAACTTCAAGCCCGCCAGCTCGGGCATCTTCCAGATGACGAACTTGATGACCTTCACGGCTAACTCTTCGGTCGGAATCACAGCCGCCGGGGTGAGCGTGAAACTGAACGGTCAGAGCGTCAATAATAGCAACCTCACCTTCGGCAGTTCCTCCAGCGCCCTCACGGTCATTTGCCCGGTGGAGTCGAACAAGCTCTACACCGCCATCGTCACGTTGACCGACCCTGTGGGCACCACGTCCTCCACCAACATCTTTGACACGTTTGATCCCAATACTTTCGTCTTCGAGACGGAAGACTACGACTACAGCGGCGGGCAGTTCTTTGATGGCCTGATCAATGCCTATGCCGGCCAACCGTCCATCTTCGATGTGGATGAACATGACGATGCACACCTGGGTAATACTTACCGGCCCTCAGGCAATGCGGGCAGCGGCATCCCGGGGTTGGAAATTGAAACCGCCGGCGATGTTACGCGTCCGGCGTATCAACCAGGCACCGGTTATGTGGATTACAATACCGGCTACAATGACGGCGGAAACTGGGGGAACTATACCCGGACGTATCCTGCCGGAACCTACAATGTTTACATGCGCGTCGCCAGCCCGAATAGCAGCCCCAACGGCGTCGTGAACGCAGCAAAAGTCTCGATGGTGACGGGTGGCTGGGGCACCACCAGCCAGACCCTCACGGACCTCGGGTTCTTTGCGCCCAAATACACCGGCGACTGGCATGGGTTTGCCTGGACTCCGTTGATTGACGCAGGAGGCATTCCGGTCCGGCTTACCCTCACCGGGACCACCAACACCTTGCGCGCTTCGATAGTCAACGGTGGCATCAACATCAACTTCTACGCCCTGGTTCCCGCGGATCTGACGATTCCGGTACTGAGTGGTGTTTATCCCAACGGCACGTACCAGTTCCAACCCTCCAGCACACTGTCCTTCACGGCCAACTCCACGGCCGGGATTAACGGTAGCGGCATCTCGGTGCAACTGACCGGCAAGGATATGTCGGGCCTGACCGTGATGACCAACTTCACAACAGCCAACGGTCTGATTGTCACCGGCCCGGCCACAGCCCTGAACGTCAGCCTTCCGCTGTCTGCCAACACGGTCTATACAGCGATCATCACCGTCACTTCCATCAATGGGAAGACGACCACTTCTACTCTGTCTTTTGACACCATCACGCCCGCCTACCTGTTCGAGGCGGAGGACTGGAACTACACTGACACAAACACGCTCACTGCGGGCCTGTACATCGACAATCCGCAGACCAATGCCTACGCCGGGCGCAGCAGCACCGACCGAGTGGATTCTCACAACACGGATACGAGCAGTGCCTACCGGCCGGGCGGTGGTGCTGGCGGCGGGCAGGCGACCGAAAGCTGTGGTGACATCACCCGCCAGAAGTTCATGGGCACCGGGTTCGGTGACTATGATGTCGGTTGGACGGGCGGCGGTGACTGGGCGAATTACACCAGGAGTTTCCCCGCGGGTGTGTACAACATCTTCCTTCGTGGCGCGAACGGGGGCAACACGAACCAGCAGGATGCTGCGAGCGTCTCCCTGGTGACCAGTGGAGTGGCCACCACCAATCAAACCACCACCCTGCTGGGCACGTTCAGTGTTCCCGGGAGCGGCTGGCAGTCTTATAGCGACGTGCCCTTGATTGATCCCGATGGCAACTACGCCCAGTTCGTGGGTGGCACGGTGCAAACTCTAAAGATCGCGACCGTTGGCGGCAATTACAACGCCAACTACTACCTCCTGATGCCGGCCGAGACCAACCGGAT
>PLZQ01000273.1:0-4511 GCA_003152225.1 Limisphaerales bacterium
CGTTGGAGCGGAAGCCGAGTTCGCGGCTGAGGTGGCGCGGGAGTGGCTGAAGCACGTGGGAAGCCCGAAAAAGGGGTCAAACCGTAGATTGGAATTCTAGCTGTGCGCATGGTTCGTCGGCCCGGGCGGGTTTGTGTTGGTGTTGTCCACGGCCCGAGCGATGGAGCACGGACTTAGCCCCTTTGGCCGTGCCAATTTGCACCCGCGCCGCAATCCATTTGACCGGCAATGTGGTTTCGTTCCTTAGCCGGACAGCGATGGCCAGCTTGTCCGGGTCGCTGCGCCGGCGAGTGGCCAACTCGGACTCCTGCCAGCCCCGGCGCGCAAGCTCCTCGAAGACGATGCGGTTGGCCTTTTGCTCGGCGGTCTCCCGGTGGAGTTCTCCGGAGTGGCTCTCGCCGAGCTTCCCGTCCATCCGTTCAAGCATCTCTTGCCGGAACTGCTCGCTGCCCAGACACCAGCCACGGCGCAGCGGCTGGAGTTCTTCCTCGTCAGCTTCCTCGAGCCGGCGGGCCTCCATGTGCCGCTCGAATTCCTGCCGCCCGGCCGCCGAATCATCCTGAATGCCGTGCTCGCCCAACAAGCGGTCAACGCGCATCCAGCCGGGCCGATGTTCCGACGCCGCCAGATACCAGCCAAAGCTGCTCCACGGGTAGGCCAACAGGCGGTCTTCGGTCCCCAGCAGGTGGGCTCGCACCGGGTTAAGATGCACGTAATCGCACGCCGTTTTCAAATAACCATTGCCGCTGCCCTCGACTATCAGCGCTTTGTAGCGGCCGCTAAAAACGTGGCCGAAAAGCTTCTGGCGGTGATTCAAACGGATCGTGTAGGCGCTCAGGAACCAGCGCATGCCCTCCACGAGATTCGCGTTGGGTGTTTCCAGTACCAAGTGAAAATGGTTGCGCATCAGGCAATACGCATGCACCTGCCAAGCCGTCTTCTGGCATGCCTCCGCCAGCGTTTTGAGGAAGTCCTGGCGGTCCACATCATTGATGAAAATGTCCTCCCGGCGGTCTCCACGATCCATCACGTGATAGATCGCGCCAGGAAACTCCACTCGCATGGCGCGCGGCATGGGGCCAGCGTGTCGGGATGACCGCCCCAGGTCAACCCAGAAAACCATCGAGAAACAACCCCAGACCGCCTCACTGAGGCGTCTGCTGGGACTAATCTGATTCTGCTGAAGAACCCCTCTGATCAAAAAGTGACAGTGAAAAAGACCATCTCAGATGTATNNAAAGGGGGGGTTCTTCAGCAAAATCTAATCTACGGTTTGACCCCTTTCCCGACCACCGTCAATCCCGCGCTCACCGAGCCCGAACCTGCCGGCCGAGAAATTGGCCGGCTCCCCCACCACCACGACGCGGCCGAGTGGGCCAGTCGTCGTGCATGGAAGGAGCAGTTGGAAACAGCCAGACTACCGGCGTTTAGGCGGTGGGGCTGGCCTACCTTTGGTGATACGTCGGTTCCCACAATCGGCCACATAGATGTTGCCCACACTGTCCACCGCCACGCCGTATGGATTGTTGAACCTGGCCGCGCTGCCGGTGCCGTCCGCGCTGCCGGTGCCATCATTGATGCCGACCTGCGCGGCCCTGCCCGCCAGCGTCGTCACCATCCCTTCGGGCGTGATTTTCCGAATCATGGAGTACCCCGAGGAACTCGCCAAATAGACATTGCCCGCGCTGTCCACCGCCACGCCTATGGGGAAGCCTAACCGCGCCGCGCTGCGCCATGCGTCCGTGCGATGAGCCGCCGCTTCTCCAACGCAACAACTGTGATCGGCATAATCACGAAGGCTGGCGCAGCCCACAGTGGGGACAATAGGCCGAGCCAGGCGGAAATGGCCGCTGACACCCAGCGCACACCATGTCAGTGACCGAACCGCTTCCAGGCTCTGAAGTCTCGCTTCCCGGTGGCGATACGAGCAGCTTGCCCAGGATTTGCATCTTGCCCGCTCGTCCGAGGAGGACGGTAATTCCGTAGAACAAAGCCCACAAACCCATCACAGTAAAAAAGCCGACCATCACAACTCCTTTGAGGGCCTTTGCATCACTGAAATTGGGAGGGACGTGCTGGTTGAGGAGAAAGCCAGTGGCTCCCAAAACGCACCCCAGCAGCAGGCAACCCGTGACGATAGACACAATGGCTGCCCATCGAGGACATCGGGGACGCCACGCCGTTCCGCACTCGTCGCAAACGCGGTTGCCGAAAGCCTGGAAGCCCGAAGCCTTAAACTCGCCTTTGGTGACGTGGGTGCTCAGGCTGCGACAGGCCGGGCATTGAGTATGGTCATTCAGGGTCACAGGGGCCGCTTCGATTGGTTACTGCACCTCACGGGCCGGGGTCAAGTCTTGAGTCTCGTCAGCCCCGCACCCGTTCCACGGGTCGGAGACAGCAGGCGGGCAGCATGATTCTGCGCCTCTGCCGGTGGATTGCCATACCTGATTTTAAAGCCTGCCCGCACTTGGAGTTTGGCATTGCATAACCTTGCCAGGAGAGTAAAACGGCGGCAGAGGCTGTATGGAAACGACGCAATCCGATTTGGTTACATGCAGTTGCGATATGCGCCTCGCGTTTTGCTGAGGTGCTCGTAATGGAGTGAACCTATGAAATGGTATTGGGCGATTTTTCTCACACTTCTGATTCTTGCCGCCATGATACTGGTGATTCAGGTCAACGGCACTAACGGGACGTTTTTTATGAATCTCGTCTGCTCCGTCCTGGGCATCTGGGCGGCTGCCAAATCATCCTCATTTGGCTGGGGCCTTTTTGTGTTCCTTCTCTGGCCAATAGGCTTCCCTTGTTTCTTAATAGCCAAATACAAACAGCCGCCAGCCGTCACATAAGCAGCCCAGCGACACCATCACCCACCCGGCCCCCAATGCCCGCCATCCCCAGGGAGTCTGCGCCTTACAACCCGCGCAACTTCCGTTGCGCCAACGTGCGCGACAGGGTGCAGCCTAATGTCTCTTACAAGCGGACGGGGCGAGCACGATTTTCATTCATCGTTGGTCTTGTTACGTTGAAGATAATCTGTCACTTTGTCGCAACACCACGACGCTCCGTATGAGCCAGTGCCCGAAATGCAGCGGTCAGCAGCTCGTCGCGGGCTGTCTTGGCCCCGCCAGCAAGCCGCCAATATTCCGGCCCGGTGGGCTGCGCTCCTTTTCTGTTACACAGGATGCTGGCACCAAATTCGCCACAGCCGAGGCGGTGGCGTGTTTGGACTGCGGTCTTGTTTGGACTGACCTTCCCGCGATGAAACTGCGCCAGTTCGTTCAGCGACATTGCCGGGATAGCGGCTTGGTTGAGTTGAGCCAGTGCCTCAACTGTCACAGCAACCGCGTTGCCAGGGGAAAAATAATCACGGAGCACCGGGGCGTAGCGCTGCCAGCCGTGTTCGACCCTTCGGGTCGGCAGGCGTTTACGTTTACTCTGGGTGGCACCAGGTTCACCAGCGAGGCTATGGCGTGCCTGGATTGCGGCTTTGCTTGGACCTCCACGTCCTCGGAAAAACTGCGGAGGTTCATCCAGAAGCATTGTGACCAGACACCGGGCAATGCGGTGGCGTTCGAGGGTGTTAAACCGTCAAGCGGCTGGAAAGAAATGTGGATTGGCGGAATAGGGGTGGCGCTGATTCCGGTTGGCTATGGCATTTATTGCCTCTATACCGGCCACGCCTACTTTCCCCGTCGTCACGGGCCAGTTATGGATTTGCAGGGTTGGGAGGCTGTCGTGCTCGCCGTTGCCTACATTGCCTTCGGCGCGTTCTTGCACTTTCAGTTCTTCTGGGGGCGGCATCCCCGGCTCCGCCCCTGGAGTCCGCGTCTCAAGAAAGCCGCCCTGCTGGTTGGGGCCTGTGGTATCGGATACGCTTTACTCCGGCGCATTTTCTGACGGGTAGGCTTGCAACGAGCGGCTGACAGCGGCATTCCATCTGGTCGGCTCAGATGATTACGCGTGGCCGTGCCTTTACCAAAAGTCCGGGAACTGGTCACGGCCCAGCTGGAGCTGAATTGAGCGACCCGCGCCGGGGGTGCGCCGGATGAGCCGCCGCTTCTCCAGGGTGACGACCACGTTGTGGACCGAAGGGAGTAAGGAAGTAGTGGTCCGCACCTGTGCATGGCGAATTGCCATTCAAGCGGCGATTGGCAGTTCAAACAGCCCGTGGCAATGGCTTTGCCAACGGTAATTCTCAAGGCCGGCTGGCTGAGGTGTTGGCCCGCCCGCTTTCTCCCCAGGCGTGTCGCCGGAAAGCCCTTGGTGCAAGCGAGCAGCGCTGTAGTATTTTTTGAACAACTCCAGCTTTCGTTCCAAGTCATCAGCAGTCCAAAAGAATAGACGATCCAAATACTCCAGGCGGATGGTCGCGATGAGCCGTTCGATAAATGGATGGGACCAGGGAATCTGGGGCACCGTTTGCAGCGTTTCCACGTCCAGGACCCGGAGATTGGCTTGCCAGCGGTGGAAACGGAACAACGGGTCATGATCGGTACTGAGCCGCGTGG
>PLZQ01000273.1:4535-4680 GCA_003152225.1 Limisphaerales bacterium
CGCCCGAAGAGGTCATCACCCGCGGGAAGCATTTCGCCAACATCCTGCGCCTCGGAGCTGAGGGGTTGCTTCAATTCTTGGGCAGCAGGCTCAGAAGATGGACCTTCACATGATCGCCGAGATCAACTCCCTGTCTCAGGCGCTA
>PLZQ01000112.1 GCA_003152225.1 Limisphaerales bacterium
GGCGTGTTCCATGACTTCGTCGCGCACAACGTGGACGAGTGTTGCTGGATGAAAGGCGCCTGGCCCGTCCGCGCCGACGGCATGGGCTCCCGCTGCTACCGTAGCGGGGAAGTGGACCAGAACTTCGATCACTACGCAGTCGAATACACCTTCGCCGATGGCACCAGGTTCTTCCTCAACTCCCGCTACATGCCCGGCTGCCGCGAAGAGTTTGCGAGCTACGCCCACGGCACCAAGGGTTCGGCCGTGATCTCCACTTTCATGCACACCCCGGCGAAGTGCCGCATCTTCAAAGGCCAGAGCGTGACCCGCGCCGACATGACCTGGGCTTTCCCTCAACCCGAGCCGAATCCCTACCAGCTTGAGTGGGACCACTTGGTTGACGCCATCCGCCAGGACAAGCCCTACAATGAAGTCAAACGCGGCACGGAAGCGTCCCTGGTTGTGTTGATGGGCCGCAAGGCCGTCCATACGGGCCAGTCGGTCACCTTCGACGAGATGCTCAACGACACGCATGAGTTTGCCCCAGGCGTGGACAAGCTGACGATGGATTCGCCCGTCCCCGTGCAAATGGGCCCCGAAGGCACCTATCCCGTGCCGCAGCCCGGGCGGCTGAAAGAGCGGGAGTTTTAGCCACGGCCCGGAGTAACGCCTACCGTAACTCTGATGGCTATTCGAGCATCACATGGTGTGATGCCCCCCGAAATTGTTCTGCTTTTCCGTTGCAGACGCAAGGTGATGCTTGCGGGTCGATAAACTCGGCTGCCAGTCGGGCGATTTTGGGTTCTCCCGCCCGTTGGCGGTATCACGACGCGTCCTGTGATAGAGTGATAAACGCATTTGAAACTATAATTTGACAACCTGGGCGGCTGTGCAAGATTTGCTGGTCGAGAAAAAGCTGTATTGCGATCTCAGCAACGACGAAGCTGGCCCGTAGGCTCGAACGGGCGACGCGTAGTGAACAGCAATTGGTCGGCTGGAAGTTCAGCCGGATTGCGTCGTCAGATCTCAAAGTGAAATGCCCTTCTCCTTACTTGGAGAATCTCTCATCCCTGGGCAGGAAGGAGTCCAACTATGAAATGCGTCCGACTAACCCTCCGCAAGCATGTAAAGTCACTCACTAAAATCACCAGGGCCGTAATGGGCACGCATCGCCTCTGGATGGCGGCTGCCTTTTGGGTCCTGGCAGTCGTGCCAACCCAGGCTCAGACCGGCCCTTTCAGCGCGTCTGACTGGCCGCCGACCATCGACACCAACGCCACGGTGGATTTTGTCCTCATCGACCCGAACGCCGTGTTCACTACGCCCGCCGGCTGGAATCCCGTTGTAACGTTGGCGAATGGCGGTGACCAGACCTACATCGGCATTACGCTGAATGGCCTGTTCGGCGACCAGGCCACCAGCGACAACCTCAACTTTGCCGACCCAAACTACACCGCGTTTGCCAACGTCTCAGTCATCGACATCCTGCTGCAGGTCTACGGGAATGGTTCTCTTTACAATGCCAATGGCACCGGGAAGAACGTGGGCTTTCTGGAGGGCCAATTGGGCTTTCTGACAACTCCGAGCGCCGGTACGGTGCCACCGGGAGCCAACAATGCGGCCTGGAACTGGATGTTGCTCTCCGTAACCAACCCCATCGATCCTGCCACGACCTTTCGCTATGTGGGCGATACCTCCTACCCACAGCAAACCGGTGGCCAATTTGGCGGAGTCAATAGCGGAACGCTGCGCCTCGAGGGCATCGGCGCCGGATTGACAGTCCGCGCCGTCGCGCTGGGCCCCCAAGGCGCGTTCGGAACCAGCAACCAAGTCAATTTGTTCGTCCCTCCACCCTTCTGTCCGGCGGAGCCGCAGGTCAATTTGACGTACGTGGACATCAACCAGGGTGTGAGCAACTTTCTTACCGTGATCGATGACGCCAGCCAGAGCTACACCTTCATCGTGCAGAGCGGGGTGGGCCCGGCGGACGATCTCCGCACTGCGGTACAATCCACCAGCGGGCTCATGAATTTTGGTATCCTGAGCAACTACCTGGGACTGCCTTGCAACTCGCCTCGAACCGTGAAGCTTGGCCTGGAGGTTTACGATGATCCCAGTTTGGCCGGATCGCAGCTCAAACCGGGACAATACGCGACCGATGCGCAGGGTGATTTGGGCACCTACGGAGGTTCGGCTTATACACTGACCGGCACCGGCAAGTGGTTGAAACTCGCCTTTTTGATCTCGGGGGTGGATTTGGAGGGGGTCGGGACAGCGCCACTTACCGGCGGCCCGACGCTGACTTTCATTGGTGGTATTCCCTTTATTGATCGGATTGAACTGGGCTTTTTCCGAGCTGGCACCAATGCCTTGGCCGGGCAGGACCCAGCGCCCGATTATTTTATGAATCCTCTCATCTGTGCCACGAACTATGGCTATTTCGCCGAATGGGACCCCCACAATGGCATTACAAACAATGTGGACGTCGGCACCTCGGGCGGCGATCAGAACATGGTGGTGCAGATGGCCGGTCCTACAAATGACCAGCGTCTGGCCGAGGCCCCGGCGCCGGGCTCGGGCTACCTCAATATCCAGTTCGCGCTGCTGAATAATGTCTTTGGCCCCAACCTGCAGGACAACGCGAATATCGCCATCCAACTCACCTATTACGACGATCCGAACCTCGTGGGCGCTACCATCGGCCTGAACGCTTATGACAGCTATGTGAATGGAATTGCGACGATCATCGGCGGTCCGCCGGCGCCCTACAATGCCCGCGTCACTTTGAAGGGAACCGGCCAGTGGGTGGACGCCTCCTTTTTCCTTCCCAATGCGAACTTCATTGGGGTCAATCAGTTACCGCAATCCGTCGCTCGTATAACAACCAGTCGCGCTGTCTCCACCAATGCGGATAGTGGGGTTGTCTTTGTCTCGCGCATCCGATATGATGTCATCCGCCCGTGCGGTCCTTACCAGGGCATCAACATGCTCCAATCGATCGGCATTCAGCAGACCAATCAGGTCCCCAAGGTGACTTGGACCGGAACGGCCACGCTCCAATCCGCACCTGTCGTTGTCGGGCCCTACACCAACATCCTGAGCGTCACGAACGTTGTGACCAACAGTTACGCGCCGCCGGCAATCAAACCGTGGCAGTTCTTCCGACTGCAATATCCGCCCTATCCTTCCTTCTGAGCACGCCCTGGGCGGCTCGGTTCAAAGGAACTCTGAAGCGCTTATGTCGTTGAACGCACACGGACATCTGTGGATCGCTGCGTGGCTGGTGATGGCGCTGCCGGCCGCGCAGTCACAGGTTCCGCAGGCGATAACTTATCAAGGGTCCCTCACCGCCGGCGCCGTGCCTTATAGCGGCGCCGGCTTGTTCAAATTCGCTCTGGTCAACAGCAATGGCACGGCCACGTTTTGGAGCAATGACGGCTCCAGTGTCGGAGGGGGCCAACCCAATCAAGCGATCACCAACGTCGTCACTCGAGGTCTGTTCACGGTCGTTCTCGGCGATCCCAACATGCCGCCTGTGAGTGCGACTGTTTTCACGAATTCCGACGTGCGGTTGCGAATCTGGTTTAACGACGGCACCAATAGCTTTGCCTGGCTGTCCCCCGACCAACGACTGACGTCTTCAGGGTTTGCCATGATGGCCGCCAGTGTGCCCAATGGCGCCGTGACCAGCAACAACCTGGCCGCCGGGGCCGTCTCCACTACGAGTATAGCCGCGGGCGCCATCACCAGCGCTCAATTGGCGGTGAACGCCGTCACCACGCCGGCCCTAGCCAACGGCTCCGTCACTGCCGTGAAACTCGCCCCGCAAGCGGTCACTTCGCCGGCCCTGGCCCAGGGCGCCGTCACCTCCGCCAATCTCGCCCTGGCGTCCGTCACGACTCCCGCTATCGCCAACGGTGCCATCACCGCCGCCCATTTGGCGCCCAATGCCGTGACGGCCTCGGCCATTGCTGACGGCACGATCGGCCAGTCCAAACTCAACTTTCAGGCGGGCTTCATCAATGCCCGTAATCCACCCTTTGGCGCCGTGGGCAATGGCACCAACGATGACACGGCGGCGATCCAATCCGCGCTCAACAGTGTTGCCGCCGATGGCGGCGGCATTGTGTTTCTTCCCCGAGGCAATTATCTCATCAACTCGTCCCTGGTGGTCCCGGCCCAAACCAGCCTGGTCGGCGTCTGGCGCGCCCCGAGCACCTACTCGCAAAACCTGGGCACAACCTTGCTGGCAGTCGCCGGCGTCGGCGCCACCAACGGCAGTCCTTTTATCACGTTGCAAGGCAATAATTCCACCTTGGAAGGCGTGACGATTTACTATCCAAACCAGGTGACCAGCAACCCGCCGACACCCTACCCCTGGGCCATCCAGGGCGGAGGTGGCGAGAACGTGACGATTCAAAATGTTCTCCTCGTCAATCCTTATCTGGGAATCGATCTGGCGACGCACGGCTCGGCGCGCCACCTGGTGCGGTGCGTGTATGGCCAACCTCTCCTGGTGGGCATCGCCGTTGACCAATGCTACGACATCGGCCGGATCATGGAAATCCACTTCTGGCCCTTCTGGACGCAGAACGCGAACATTGTGGCGTTTCAGTCTGCCAACGCCGTGACCTTCGACTTTATGCGGACGGATTGGGAGGTGGTGCAAGACGTCTTTTCGTGGGGATACTACATTGGTGCGCGATTCCGCGCCTCTGCCATTACCAATGCCAGCGGCTCCATCGGCGGCATGAACGGGCAAATGAGCAATGTGAACTTCGACAACGTGGATATCGGCCTGCAACTGAGAGACACTCAACCGTACGCCATCCACATTTCCAACTTGAATATCGCCAACGCCGGCGGCGGGACCAACCACATTGGCATTCAGGGTTTGGCGGGCAGCGCCGGCCTCAATGTCAATGGCGCCACCTTCTGGGGAGTGCTTTACCAGCCGGTTTCCTGGGCCAACAGCGGCTTACTCACCCTTTCAAACGCACGGTTCCTCGGGTGGAGTCCTTCCTTGCCCTGCATCCGCATCACCAGCGGACGCGCCATCCTGCAGAACAATTATTTCACCGACAACATCGGCGTCGCTATCAGCGTCACTCCGACGACTCAGCGGGTGATGGTTCTGGGAAACATGCTTTGCGGAAATACGGTCAGCTTGAACGCGGCCGTCACGACCAGCGCCAACAATCAGCCGTAAATCAGGCGGGGGGTTCCAATACTTGGCTGAATAGCGTTGCTAGAGTTTGACGAGCAGCTATGTTTTTCCCCCGTGAAGCTGCTTGTGCCGAGAAGAACCAGTCGCCGAACCTTCCTGAAGCGCGCCGCCCTCACGGTGGGGACTGCGCAGGCGTTGGGCGGAACCTTCCTCTTTGCCGGCGAGCCGCCCGGGGCGAAGCTGCGCACCGCGGTCATCGGTTGCGGCGGACGAGGCGAGGTGAGCCTAGAGGGTGCGTTAGGGGAGAACCTCGTCGCTATCGTCGATATTGACGACAAGCGGCTCGCCGCCGCCTCGAAGAAGGCTGCCGAGCGGGGCGCTCAGCCGAAGACGTTCTCCGATTACCGGCGGATGTTCGACACCATGCACAAGGAGATCGACGCGGTGTTTGTCGCCACGCCCGATCATCACCATGCGCCGGCGTCGATGCTGGCCATTCAACACGGAAAGCACGTCTATTGCGAGAAGCCGCTGTGCCACGATGTGTTCGAGGCGCGGGCGCTCGCGCACGCCGCCCGGCGACATAAGGTGACGACGATGATGGGTAATCAGGGCCACTGCGAGGAAGGGTATCGGCTGCTCTGCGAATACATCTGGGCGGGGGCCATCGGGGACGTGCTGGAGACGCATAGCTGGAGCGGGTTTGTGAACGGCGGCGCCGGTCCTCGCCCGCTGGCCAAGCCGATGCCGGCAGGGCTGCACTGGGACGAATGGCTGGGGCCGGCACCGTATCGTGAATACCACGAAGGATTGCATCCCCTTTATTGGCGGTATTATCGGGACTTCGGCACCGGCGGCTTGGGAGACTGGGGCTGCCATAATCTGGATGGAGTATTCTGGGCGCTCAGCCCCGGGCACCCTGCGAGCATCGAATGCCTTGGCACCGTGGGCGGCAATGGGGAGAAGTATCCGCAAGCCGGTGTGATCCGGTGGAATATCCCGGCACGGGGCTCGATGCCGGCAATGAAGGTCCACTGGTACGACGGCGCGAAACTGCAGACCAAGGGCGAGCCCGAAGACCGAGTCGGCCAGATCAGCCTCCCCAATTATCCGCCCATGCTGGCGGAATTCGAGAAGAAGTATGACTGCGATTTCAGGGAAGGGTTTGACGGTGGGACTTTCTATATCGGCACCAAGGGAGTAATGCACACCGGCTGCTATGGCCATCGGCCTCTGATCTTGCCCGAGTCGGCGCATCAGGCATTCCCCGTCCCGGACAAGCGCATCCCGAGAATCAAGGGCACCCCGATCGCTCATTTCTTGCAGTGCTGCAAGCAGCAGGGGCAGACCTGCGCCAACTTCGAATACGCCGCGGCAATCACCGAGTTCCTGCTGCTCGGAAACCTGGCCGCCCGTGCCGGCGCAGGCACGAAGGTCGAGTGGGACGGCGCCAAAGGGCGCTGCACCAACCTGCCGGAGGTGAACGACTATCTCCGCCGCTCTTACCGAAAAGGTTGGACAATATGAGCATGCGGATGAACTGCCGCGCGAAGCGTTTGGAGTGCGTCCAGCTTGTCCACCCTCCGCAGTGCTGCTACGGAGGACGGGCTGGCGCTGTCGTAAGGCGCGGGCGGCTTCAAAGCGGGAGCAAGCTCCGCGCACTCCAAACGCTTCGCGCCGTTCGTTGCAACCTCGCAACCCTACGCTTTGACTGATTTAACGCGTCTTAGAATAATGAGAAGACATGCATTGCTGGCTAGTTTCCTGATCAGTGCTGCTGTTCTGACATCGGCGGCCACCTCGGGGGCGGAATTCGAGCGGGCGGAATGGATCGCGCCACCGGCGGGCGTGGCCACGAATGGCGCCTGCCCGATATTCCGGAAGGAGTTCGTCCTCGACCACCAGCCGAGCCAGGTCTGGCTGCGGATCGTTGGACTGGGTGACTTTGACGCGCGCGTGAACGGCCAGCGACTCGCGGACACGGGCATGAACCAGCCGTGGTCACAGTACGAGAAGACGCTTTACTACCACGACTTCGACATTTCGGCGCTGGTAGGGCAGGGGACCAATTGCGTGGGCGTGATGCTCGGCAACTCATTCTGGAACAATCCCAACCCGCCCGCGGGCCGATACAACAAAGGCGGCCCGCAAAGAAAGGCCGACGAGCCATTCCTGCTCCGCGCTGACATTAGGTATGAACCAGCCAGCAGCGTCGCGGGCAGCATAGGCACGGATGAAACCTGGCGCACGGCTGCTGGGCCCGTCGTGTTCTCCCACATCTATGCCGGTGAGGATTTCGATATGCGTGCGCAGCAAGCCGGTTGGGACCGGGCGGGCTTTGATGATCACGCCTGGCAATCCGCGCGCAAAGCTGCCGCGCCGACCGGCAAGCTCGAGCCACTGAAATGTCCGGGCATCAAGACCTTCGAGCGCGAATCACCGGCGTCGGTGAAGCAGCCGGCCCCGGGCGTATTCCTGTATAGCTTCCCCCAGAACACGGCGGCGCAGTTGCGGGTCGAGGTGGCGGGCGGCAAGCCCGGCGACCGCATCCGGTTCCGTTGCGGCGAGCACAAGAATGCGCAGGATCGCCTCTTCGGCGGCTATATCGTGGGGAGCGACTTGATTACCGATAGGGGGGCGACTGCACACCAGTGGGTATTCTTCTACCTCGGCATGCAGTTCGTCGAAGTGACGGGCGCGGTGCCGGAAGGGGAAGCGAACCCGAACAATCTGCCAGTCATTCGCCGATTGGAGCTGGTGCCTGTGCGCGATGGGTTGGCCGAGGCCGGGAGCTTCAACTGTTCGAGTGATCTCTACAATCGCACGCACCAGCTTATCGACGCGGCGATACGCGCGAATATGAGCTGGGTCATGACCGATTGCCCACACCGGGAGAAGCTTGGCTGGCTGGAGTGCTCCTATTTGCTGGAGCCCAGCTTCATGTACCGCTACGAAGGCAACCGGTGGTTCGGCAAAATCGCCCGAGATATCCGCGACGCCCAGGAACCGAGCGGGCGGGTGTTGACAGTGGCGCCCAGCTACCCGGCGGGACGTTTTCCCGGTGCGTTTAACTGGACGGTGGAGTGGGGCGCGGCGGCGGTGATGGTGCCGTGGCAACACTATGTCTGGTTCGGCGACCGCCAAATCCTCAGCGATAACTACGACATGATGCGGCGCTTCACGGACTTCATTGGAAGCGAAGCCAAAGACGGCGTGGCGCCCGGCGGGCTGGGTGATTGGTATGATTACGGCCATGGCAAGCCGCCGGGGCCGTCGCGGTTCACACCGACGGAGCTTTCGGCCACGGCCACCTGGGGTCTTTGTGCCCAGGCTGTTTCACGCGCGGCGGAAGCGCTCGGGCGCGCCGATGACGCGAAGACCTATGCCGAGCTGCACGCCCGCATCGCTGCTGATTTCCAGCGGCACTTCCAGGACCCGGCCACACGGAAGCTGCGGCACAATGGCAGTCCTCAATGCGCCAACGCGATGGCTTTGTGTGCCGGCCTCGTGCCGGAGTCGGATCGCGTGCTGCTGGTCGAGGACATCATCGCCGACCTGGAAAAGCGGGACTGGCAGCAGACGCCCGGCGATGTCGGCCATGTCTATTTTATCCGCGCGCTAGCCGAGGCGGGGCGCTCGGATATTCTGCACCGGGTGTATTCGCGCACCGGTCTGGGCAGCTATGGCGGCATTCTGGCCAAGGGACTGACCTCGCTGCCGGAAACCTGGGATGCGATGATGGACGGCTCACAGTCGCTCGACCACTGCATGTTGGGCCACGTGATGGAGTGGTATTACGGCTACGTTGGCGGCATCCGGCAGGCGACCAATAGCGTCGGATGGCGGGACATTCTCATTGCACCCGATCCCGGTCCCCTCACCAACGCGGAAACGGTTGTGGAGACTCCTCGCGGACGCGTAGTCAGCCGCTGGCGCAAGGACGGCGCTATCTTCCACCTGGATGTCGAGGTTCCGAAGGGGGTGAGGGCGACGGCGATCCTCCCTTCCGGCAAGCTGAAGTTTCTGCATAGCGGCAAACAAGACCTCCAGGAACCCTTATCCAAGACCCCAGACTGAAATCGACGCCCCCGGCTCTGCCAAGAGCGACTTGTTTATCGTCATACCATCGTCGGCGCACGCTAGCTCCGTCAGGAGCGCCATGTTTATAGAGGAAACCGTCTCGAACCGACGCAAGCTCCGGAGGAGCGACATGAGTTTGAGCCGTATTGCGCGCTTAATGGGGACGGAAGGCGAAGAGCACCGAGAGCCATGCCGCTCCTCCAGAGCTTGGCGGAGTTCGATGGCCGCGTGGCTATAAACATGGCGCTCCTGACGGAGCTTTGGCTTGCTTCATTTCATCCCGCCACATACGGTCTTCACCGATCTTATGAGATTTCTATTCGGACAGAGCTATTGTGTGCGCAGCGCTTCACTCTCCATTCTTCTGGCTCTCACAACGGTGCTGTTGTTGGTTCCGCCGAGCCACGCCGCTCCGCCGGTGCCGGAAATCACCG
This sequence comes from Limisphaerales bacterium, assembly GCA_003152225.1. Taxonomy (GTDB): domain Bacteria; phylum Verrucomicrobiota; class Verrucomicrobiia; order Limisphaerales; family UBA8199; genus PALSA-1440. The sequence goes on from PLZQ01000112.1 coordinate 9,664, forward strand.
TCGCCGCCTATTACTATCCCTGCGAGCACCCCGATCCGCGTTGGGACAAGGCCAAGTATCCCGGCTTCACCGAGTGGGACCTCGTTAGAAAGGCCAAGCCGCGATTTCCCGGCCATAAACAACCCAAAACTCCGGTCTGGGGATACACCGACGAATCCGATCCCAAGGTCATGGCGCAAAAGATCGATGCGGCGGCCAACTACGGCGTCAACGCCTTCATCTTCGACTGGTATTACTACAACGACGGTCCATATCTTGAGGGCGCCCTGGAGCGGGGGTTTCTCTAGGCCACGAACAACAGCCGCGTCAAGTTCGGCCTGATGTGGGCCAATCATGACTGGTTCGACATCCAGGGCTACAACCCGGCGGACAAAGTCAAACTGCTCTACCCGGGCAAAGTCACCCCGGCCACCTGGGACAAGATCACCGACCTCGTCATCGCCCGGTATTTCAAGCATCCGAGCTACTGGAAGATTGACGGCAAGCCCTATTTCTCCATCTACGAGATGAGTCTATTCCTGGAGAACTTCGGCTCGGTCGAAGCCTCCCGTGCCGCGCTGGATCGCTTTCGTGAGAAAGCTAAAGCAGCCGGGTTGCCGGGCGTGCACGTCAATGCCGTTCTCTGGGGCCGCCCGAATCTTCCGGGGGGCAAGACGCCTGCCGACTGGCCGAAGCTCTGCACCGATCTCGCCCTCGACAGCCTGACGGGCTACACTTGGGTCCATCACGGCGCGCTCAACTACAGCACCTTCCCGACTTCCGACTACGTCCAGGGCCGCGACGTCTATTTGAAGTTCTACGAGACCGCGCTGACCAATTACCCGGTGCCGTATTTTCCCAACACTACGATCAACTGGGACAACTCCCCGCGCGCACACCCCGATGCCAAGTGGGACCGGCCCGCCGCACACGTCGTAAACCCAGTGATGGTCGGCAATACGCCCGCGGCGTTCCGCGAGGCCTGCCAGATCATCAAGGACCGTCTCTTGGCCGCGCCAACCAAGCCCAAAATCATCACCGTCAACGCCTGGAATGAATGGCCCGAGGGCAGTGTGCTCGAACCCGAACAGGAATATGGGTACGGCTACCTGGAGGCCATCAAGGCGGTATTTGGGGCCAGACAATGACGGAACATCCAACAACCAACATCCAACGTCCAACATCCATTGATTGCGCGAATGGCGGCCATTGGGTGTTCGATGTTGGATGTTGGTGGTTGGATGTTTCGGTCCGCAACCCCGCCAGACCACCCCTGATCCTATGCCAACACGCATTGCCTCGCTACGGAGACTCCTCTCCCTGCTTCTGCTCGCCACTCTGACCTGTTCCGAGGCCGAGACAAAGACCCTCTGGCACATCGGCGTCAAAGACGGCAACAACGCGGAGTTCGCGCTCGCGCCCAAGGGTTACGGCCAATTCGCGGAGAGCGGGTTCTTCATCGTAGGCCAATCCGACGCGAAGTCCGCCTGGCCCTACGTTCATCCTGGGCCCATTGACGCCTGGGCCGGCAGTCGGCCGCACACCTTCACCGTCCTGTTTGGCGTCGAGAGAAGTGTGCCGCAAGGAACCTGCCGCCTGGTGTTGGATGTGATCGACACCTATCACGTTCTCCCTCCAACTCTGCGGGTCGAGGTAAACGGCCACGCGTTCGAGCGCACGCTGCCTGCCGGCGCGAGCGACGCTTCGATCTTCGGCGATCCGGCAGTCGGCAAGCCTTGCCAGGTAGTGATCGAGTTTCCCGCTGGCTTGCTCCACGCGGGCAACAACCAGATCAACCTCACGAGCATTGCCGGAGCCTGGTTTCTCTACGACTGCCTTGCGCTCGAAACGCCTGTCGGAGTCGAGGCTGGCGCGGTCAGGGAATTGACCGATTTGGCTTCGGCCCAGGCTCTACCTGGCATCGTGGAGCGTGGAGGTAAATCATATCAGCGAATCGCGGTCTCGATCGTGCATGCGGGAGGGCCAAGGGAAGTTGCTGTTTGCGTTGGCAAGCAGGAACTACAGCGCGTGCAGTTAAAAGCTGGCCAGCAATCGGTAGAAGTGCTCGCGCCCGCCGTGAAGAAGCTTAGCCGGACAACCTGCTCGCTGGTTGCCGGCGGACGCACTTTGTCCAGCCAGCCCGTTACGCTGGTCCCGGGCGTGAAAGAAATTGTCGTTGTCTTCAAGACGCACTTCGACATCGGCTATACCGATATGGCCACCAACGTCGTCCAGCGCTACCGAACCACCATGATGGACCAGGCGCTTGAGGTCGTGGACCAGAACCGCGACCTGCCGCCAAACCAGCAGTTCGTCTGGACGCTCTCCGGCTGGCCGATGCACAAGATCCTCCAGGACTGGCCCGGCCAATCGGCGGAACGGAAAGCGCGCGTCGAGCAGGCGCTCCGGGACGGGCGGTTCGTGGTCCACGGCCTGCCGTTCACCACCCATACCGAGTTGCTGGAAGCCGAAGACCTGGTGCGCAGCCTGGGGTACTCCGCGCGGTTGACCCGGCGCCTTGGACTGGAGATGCCGCGCGATGGCAAGATGACCGATGTCCCGGAACATACTTGGATGATGGCCACATTGCTGAAGCACGCGGGCATTGATTTCATGATGATCGGCTGCAACGGAGCCAGCGCCCCCTTGAAAGTGCCTTTGCTCTACTGGTGGCAGGGTCCAGATGGTTCCCGCGTGCTCACTTTCTATTCCCCCGATTACGGAACCCAGCTCACTCCGCCCGAAGACTGGCCCTATAGCACCTGGCTGGCGTGCCTCCACACCGGCGATAACCACGGCCCGCCGCGGCCTGACGAAGTCAAGAAGGTGCTCGACCAGGCCGCCAAACAGTTCCCCGGCGTCAAGGTGCGCATCGGCAGACTCTCCGACTTCGGAGACGCCATTCTCGCGGAGAAGCCTGAACTGCCGTTGGTGCGCGGTGACACCCCGGACACCTGGATTCACGGGCCCATGTCCGATCCCGCCGGCGCGAAGCTTGCTCGCAATACCCGCCCGCTCATCGCTGCAACCGAGGCTCTCAATACCCAATTGCGCGGCTGGGGCCTGCCCGTGCCCGGTGAGGCGGCGGCCATCGCCGAGGCTTACGACCAAAGCCTCCTTTACGGGGAGCACACTTGGGGCGGCGCAATCTACTGGATCGGCAACAAGCTCAGCTACGGCGAGGCGTTCCAGAAAGAGCGAGCCGAGGGCCGATTCGACCGCCTGGAAAGCTCTTGGGATGAGCACACCGCTTACATCAAGAAGGCGCACCAGATCATCACTCCGGAGCTGGCGAAGAATCTACAGGCCCTGGCCCAAAACGTGAACACCAAAGGCTGGCGCGTCGTCGTTTACAACCCGCTGCCCTGGAAGCGAAACGGCATAATTAGCCCCGACGTCACGGGTTTTGCTCCCGCTGCCCTGAAGCCCTCCGACAGCCGAGAAGTTATCCCCGTTGACGTGATGTCCGGCCACCTTTCTTTCTTTGCCCGCGATATTCCGCCAATGGGCTACCGCACCTACGTTGCCGCTGACGCGTCTGCCCTTGAGCCCGTCCGATCCCGTGACGAAGACCTGCGCGCGGCCACCTTCCAGAGCCCCTTCTTCTCTGCCAAACTCGATCCCGCCCGCGGCGTGATCCTCTCACTGGTGGACAAGCGCTCCGGGCGCGAGCTTGCGGGCAACACCGACGGCCTCGGCCTGGGCCAATACCTCTACGAACGNNAAGCCCGGCCAGCCGCCGTCTGACGAGTATCCTTACCAGGCCCTTTCACCGAAGAATTTCAGCTTGCGCTTTGAGGGTACCGCCGCTTCGGTCGATGCCATCATGGAAGCCGCTGCCACTACGAACCTGCCTGCCGTCACGACGCGCTTGATCCTCTACCGGGACCAGCCCTGTGCCGACCTGGAAATCACGCTCCATGACAAGCCCTTCGATCCGTGGCCAGAGGCCGGTTGGCTTTGCCTGCCGCTCAACGTCAATGCTCCGGAATATCGCCTGGGCCGGCTAGGTTCCATCATTGACCCCGCTCACGACATCATCACCGGTGCCAACCGTCACCTGTTCGGCATCAACACCGGCGTTAGCCTGACCGACAAGAGCGGTCACGGCGTCGGCTTCTGCCCGATGGACTATCCTTTGGTCAGTCTGGACACACCCGGCTGCTGGCGCTACTCGCTGGACTTTGTGCCCAGGAAGTCGGTGGCCTATGTGAACCTGTTCAACAACCAATGGAACACCAACTTCCGCCTCTGGAACCGGGGCACTTGGACCTCCCGGGTGCGCTTGTGGGCCATCCAACGTTACGCGGCCGAATCTGCGATCATCACCCCTTCGCTCGAAGCGCGCTATCCGTTGCTGGCGGCGGTTTCCGACGGCGCGCCCGGCACATCGCCGGCCAGCCGACGTGGGTTGGAACTATCGCGCAAAGGGATAATGATCACTGCCTACGGCTCGAATCCCGACGGTCCAGGCACGGTCCTCCGCATGTGGGAACAGGCCGGCAACTCCGGCACGACCCGAGTCCGGCTGCCGGAGGGGACGAACGTCAAGCAGGCGCAACCCGTGGACCTGCGTGGTCGTCCCATTGGCAAGCCCATTCCGGTCAAGAACGGCAGCTTCAAGGTGGAGGTCGGCGCCTTCGCTCCGGTAAGCCTTGTCCTCGACACCCGAGAGTAGGTATGGTGCGAATACGGTGACTAAATGAACAGGATAAGCTTCGCGTTATTCAGCGGCACTGCTGATCAAAGGTAATCGACGATGAAGGTGCTGCTCGTCCGCCCACCGATCACGCTGACCGTCGCACGGCGGCTCCAGGCATTCCTTCACCTGGAACCCCTGGCGCTGGAGATCGTCGCAGGCGGCATTCCGTCTCCGCACGAAACACGCATCCTGGATTTGGCCAATGAGAAGTCAGTGGACGGCGCCTTCCTCCGGTCGCTCTCCGAGTTCCAGCCGGATGTCATTGGTTTCACCGCCTACTCCACCGAAGCGGCGACTGTGAAACGCCTGGCCGCGCTGGCCAAGTCCCGGCAGCCCGGAGTCCTGGTCATGGTCGGGGGCACCCATGCCACGACCGCGCCCGAGGACCTGCGTCTGCCCGGCGTGATCGACCTGGTGATTCGAGGAGAAGGCGGGACGGCGATGCGCGAGTTGATTCCCCTTTTGGAGCGGAAGGCGCCGCTGCCTGAATCGGATGCGTTCCTGCCGGTCAATTCTCCGCGGTTTGAGGAGTTGTCCACCAGTCTGCCTCCGGAACTGCCGCCGTTTGACCAGGTCCCGGCGGCCCGCCGGGACCTGGTTGACCGCTCGCGCTACTACTCCATCTGGCACGGGAAACCCGGGGAAAGGCTGCCGACCTTGTTCCCCCGCACTGCTGCCGCCCGGACCAGCGTCGGGTGCCCATTTCGATGCTCCTTCTGCGTCGTCCATTACCTGGCGGGTGGCAAGTATGTGCGGCGCACACCCGAGGATGCGGTCAACGAAATCGTCGGCATACCCGAGGAGCATGTCTATTTCCTGGATGACGAGATGTTCATCGATGCCGAGCGGGCGACCAGGATCGCGGAGCTCCTCCGCGAACGGGGGGTGCGCAAGCAGTACGTCAGTTGGGCGCGGGCGGACACGATTGTGAAGCACCCGGAGGTGTTCAAGCTCTGGAAGACGGTGGGGCTGACGCTCGTCTATGTTGGGCTGGAGTCCATGGAGCCGGATAACCTGCAGGACTACAATAAGCACGTCAGCCCGGAAGTGAACCGGCAGGCGGTCACAATCCTGCATGACCTCGATATCGGCCTGCACGCGTCCCTCATGGTGAACCCGGATTTCACCGAGGCGGATTTCGCCAAGGTGCGCCGCGCCATCAACGCCGTCGCCCCGGCGGAGATGTCCTTTACCGTCTTCTCGCCCCCACCGGGGACAGAGCTGTGGAAGAAACATCGGGCGGAGTTTTGCTGCCCTGATCCATACGGCTTCTACGACGGCATGCATACTTTGCTGCCGACCAGAATGCCGCTCAAGAAGTTCTATCGCCAACTATCCATGCTGTGGCTCTGCGCCGCGCGCAACAGCCCCTTGCTCCGCAATAAGGTGAAGGTGCCGCTTAAAGACCGGGTGCGGTTCTTCTATCGCGGCTTCTGGTACGGCTGCAGTGTGCAGAACATCTACCGCGACTATCCCGGGCTCCCCGTCGTCAACCGGCCTGGCTCTTGATGGTTGGGCCTATGATCTCTGTGTTTCGCTGTGTGCATCATCTAGCTCTTCTGCTCCTCGCCGCCGCCGGCCTTGCCGCCGCGGAAGTCAGCCCAGCGGTGCTTGAACTGAACAATGCTTCGTTCTTCTACGGGCGTGAGTATTTCATCCTGCGCAGCGGACGCGCGCAGATGCTGCTGCAAGCCGACCGCGCGGACCTCGGGCCAGCCTTCACATGGTTGCTGTTTGACGCGCAGAATGCAAAGCAGAGCGCCCGCAAGGAGAGCGCCTTTAACTTCGTGTCCCACGAGGGCTTCGGCTCCAGTGCGCTCGAAGTGGTGCTGGGCGGCTTTCCGTTCACCGCCCTTGGCCATCGGACCGAGACTCGCTGGGTGGTGAGCGATGGCATCCCCGCCGTCGAGGCCGTTTGGTGGGCGGGCGGGGTGCGGGTGACGGAGCATATGAGCGCTCTCGGTGCCGAAGGTACGTTCCGTCGGCAAGTGCGGATGGAGGGCGCGCATCTGGCCGGAGAGGAGGCGGTATCACTGCGGCTGCGCCTGCCGCCAAATGGGCTGACGCAGGAAGGCAACATCCTGTTGCACGAGGGAACTGGAGCCCGCATGGCGTTGATGATGGCGGATGCAACCCCGGTGAAGCTGGACGCGACCAACGGCGTCTTTGAAGTCGGTTCGCTGGTGATCTCACCGGGAGGCAGCGTTACGGTCGAAACCTTGCTGCTGGTCCAGGTGCCTGTCGGGGACCGCGCGCAATGGGTCGCGCAGGCCAGCCAACTGGCCGCCGGGAGAATGTCCACGGCGATTGAGGACACCGCCCGGTTCTGGGCGGCGGCATCATCCGTCACGACCCGTGACCGCACTGTGCGGGAGATATTTGATAAAGCCCGATTCGGACTGCCGGCCATGATCGCTTCGGACGGCACGATGGACGGGGGCCTGCTCGAATATGGCGCGCAGTGGGTCCGCGACAGCTCCAACACTGCCCTCGGCGCGCTGCATGCCGGACATTCTGAGGCCGCTCGCAATGCTCTCCAGCACATCCTCGCGAAGATGATCAGCCAGGACGGCGTGACCATGATTGCCGAGAGTTTTGAAACATCTGACCGCGAGCAATTCGACCAGGCGGGTGAACTGCTCCATTTGCTCCGCTGCTATCGGGATTGGACCGGCGATGATTCCCTGATACGCCAGTATCGCAACGTGCTTATCGCCATGGTCGAACGTCCGCTCAAGCCACAGTTCCGCGACTACACCGGCATGGTGCATAACCGGCGCGAGTTCTGGGAACGCGCGTTTGAGGACGGTTACGAATTGGCCTACCAGACCTATGTGATCCTCTCCCTGCGCGAGGCGGCGGAATTGGCGCCTTCCCTGGGTGCGGGAGATCGCGCATCCCAGTGGCGGATGGAGGCAGACCGCATCCAGCAAGCGATGCTCTCGCATCCCGACCGGGCACTGGTGCGCGATGGGCGTCTCATCAAACGCCGCAATGTGACCGGCACGGTGGCGGACGACACGGCAGGGTTCCCGGGCTTCGCCCCGGACGTTCCACTCAAGACGGAGCGCGCCCACCGTCTGATGCCCGACGCTTCGATGGCTCTGCCGATTGCCCTGGGCATCGTGCCAGCCCGCTCCGAGTTGGCTCGCCGCACCCTCGAGGATCTGGAGGGGCTCTGGAATACCCGCTGGTCCGACGGCGGGCACGACCGCTATCACACCAGCGGTCAGCCGGATCAGCCGGGGGCATGGCCGTTTGCAACGGCCTTTATTCTGCGAGCGGAACACGACGCCGGGAACTTTGAGCGCAGCCGCCGCGCGCTCGACTGGCTCAACACCTGCCAGGGAGGCCGCGCCGGGCTGTGGTTCGAGGAGATTCCCTCGACGCGCGCACAGTGCCGTTTGAGCGGGCTGGTCTGCTGGACCTCCGGCGAGATGGCGCTGTTTGTGGTGCGGCATTACCTGGGGGTGAACTTTGAGCATGGCGCGCTGGCTATACGTCCGGCGCTCTACCCGGGCAGCCCACCTGTTCAGGCGGATTTGCGCTTTCGCCAGGGACGCCTCCGGCTGGAAGTCAGCGGCAGCGGCCCCGTGAAAGGCGCCCGGGTCAATGATAAGAAGGTCAAACCAGGGAAGGATGGAATCCTCCGCCTGCCAGCGGATTTTGCAGGCGGAACGGTGGTGATTGAAACCGGGAAGTAGCCTGCGCAAAAGCGGCTTGCCGCTTCACCGAGCCCCCTGGGAATGTGACACTCGACCGATGATGAAACAGCCCATCCCGTACCTCTGTTTACTGGCGGCTCTCGGTATATGGCTGTCGTGCTCGCTCACAGCTCCTGCCGCCACTTCGAAGCCCAACATCGTGATCATTCTCGCCGATGACATGGGGTTTTCCGACGCGGGCTGTTATGGCGGCGAGATTCAGACGCCGAACGTCGACCGGCTGGCAGCCAACGGTTTGCGGTTCACGCAATTCTACAATACCGCCCGCTGCTGGCCGACGCGCTCCAGCCTCCTGACCGGTTATTACGCCCAGCAAATCGGCATGGACCCGCCCAAGGGGCCGCTGCCGCCGTGGACGCGGGTGCTGCCGCATTACCTCAAGCCGCTGGGTTACCGCTGCTATCATTCGGGCAAGTGGCACCTGATGGGGGCGCCCAAGCCGCTTGCCGACGGAGGCTTCGACCGCTCCTATCTGTTTGAGGACTGGGACCGCTACTTCTCTCCGGCAAAGCATTTCGAGGATGACCGAAAGCTGCTGCCGGTGAAACCCGACAGCGGGTATTATGCAACCACCGCCTTCGCCGACCACGCCATCAACTACTTGAAGGACCATGCGACGAACCATGCCGCAGAGCCCTTCTTCCTCTATTTGGCCTTCATCTCGCCGCACTTCCCACTGCAGGCCTTGCCCGAGGACATCGCGCGCTACCGGGACCGTTACCTGGAGGGGTGGGATGCCGTCCGGGAGAAGCGCTGGCACCGGTTGCGCCAAATGAACCTGCTCGACTGTGCCCTGCCGCCGCTCGACCCTAAGTTCACGCCGCGTTACTTCAAGCCCGAGGTATTGCAACAGATCGGCCCCGGAGAGATCGAGCACGCTGTGTCCTGGAACGCGCTAACGAAAGAACAGAAGACTTTGCAGGCAACCAAGATGTCTATCCACGCCGCGATGGTGGACCGGATGGACCGTGAGATCGGGCGCGTCATCGACCAACTCCGCGTCATGGACGCCCTGGATAACACCGTTATTTTCTTCCTGTCCGATAACGGCGCGGATGCCACCTTGATGGTGCGCGGCGAGGGCCACGACCAGAACGCGCCGGCAGGGTCGTGGCGGTCGTTTCTTTGCATTGGACCCGGCTGGGCCAGCACCAGCAACACGCCGTTCCGCTGGCACAAGATTTGGACGCATGAAGGCGGCATCGCCACGCCGCTGATTGTGCAATGGCCGAAGGGCATCAGGGCGCGGGGCGAATTCCGGCACGACCAGGGCCACGTCATTGACTTCGTGCCCACACTGCTCGAGCTGGCCGGGGGGCACCCTTCGGACACGTGGAACGGCGTCACCGCGCCCGCGCTCCCGGGCCGGAGCCTGGTGCCGGCGTTCGCACACGATGGCACGGTGCAACACGAGTTCATCTTCTTCCAGCACGAGGGCAACCGCGCATTGCGCATGGGCGATTGGAAAGTGGTGTCCGCCCGGGAGAACGAGAACAGTTGGGAACTTTACGACCTGGCCAAAGACCGCAGTGAGATGCACGACCTCGCCGCCGAGCAACCAGACCGCGCATGCAGCATGGAGACGCGTTGGACTGAACTGGAGGCGACATTCCGCCGCCAGTACTCACCGAAGTGAGCGGGATTGAGTGTGAGGCTCATGTCGTAACCTGCCGTAGTTGTTGCACGTCCACTTTATCCGCCCGCCTCTGACTAATTGGACAGTGCCCACATGAGAATCGCGGAGGCCGTGCCGTCCATAGTCGGCTCGTTGGAGACGTAGTCACCATGGTCGTCGTGATAAACGGCCAGCTCGGATTGGAAGTCGGCAAAGGGATCAGGCTGTCGGATACTCACACCCTGTTGGGTCTTGAAGATGCGCTCATAGATTGGCCCGTCCACCAGCCCGCCACGGACGGACCGGTGCGTCAGCCAGGTGGTCGTCAGGTGCGGCTGATGCGGATAGACCCCTTCGTCCGGGATGTCAGTGAACATCGAGGTGCCCCAGGGATTTCGGCCGAGGAGCCAGTCGCGTTGGCGGGCCATGAAGGCGTGGTATTGCATGTCCCCGGTCATGCGTTCGTAAAGCAGGCACTGCGTCACCAGCGCCACCATCAGGTTGTTCGAGCACCAGATGAACGGCACGCCCGCGCGATAGGGATTCTTCTGTCCCATGCGAATGCAGCGTTCAATGCCATCACGGTAATACTGGGCAAGAAGACTCTGCGTTTCCCGGTCCACAAGGTCATAGAGCATGAAATGACCCGTGTTCATGAACGGATAGTATTGGTAATGCCGCGTCTGCTCCTGGCCCATCCAGGACTCCGATGCGGCCAGTTGGGCGTAATGCTTTGCCTCCTCGAGGTAATGCTTCTCGCCCGTCACTCGGTACAGGGCGGCAGCGCCCCACTCCATATCATCGGCCCAGGTGGTTTCCTCGTAGCGATAGGGAGCCAACACGGAATTCCCCTGCTGATAGCCTTCCTTGGCTCGGCCAAGCGCATAGACCTCGATGCCTGCCTGAAGACATTTCCGAGCGAAGGCCGGGTCGATCTTCTTGAAGGCAATCTGACCCAGCGCCATGGCGGCGGCGTAACGGCCCGCCAGGTTCGCCACGCCCGTCGCCGCGCTCTTGTATTTCGCGAGCCCTTGCGGCTGGCCGTCCGCGAAATACACTACTCGATTGCTGCCGCGGCCCCAGCCGTAGTCGGCGATCTCGGCATAAGGCAGGCGCGGGCCGCAGTGGTCCCGATCATCCGCCACCTGGTGATAGAGTGCGTCCGGCGCCGGATGCAGCTTGAGCATCCACTCCAATCCCCAGCGCCCTTCGTCCAGCACATCCGGTATTCCGTTCGAGCCGGCATCACCTCGGGCAGTTGCGATGTCCTTGAAAATCTTGTGATACGCAGCGCCCTTGAGTCCGGCTCCGTCGCTCTTCGCGCGGCGGTCGGTGCCGACCTTGTCGATCTCGCTGGTCAGCAGCAATTGCGCCGTGGCGTTGGCCGACGTGATGAGATACTTGAGCAAGTCCGCCGCGTCGTGCCATCCGCCGGTGCAATCCAGCTCGGTCCCGTAGGGCAGGGGACCGAAGGCGGTCCGGCCATCATTGGTGTGACAGGGCTTGCCCAACCAGGGATTATAGCCGCACTGCTGTTCCCGCATGAACTCGAGCAGCTCGTCCGGCAGCGGCTGATATACCTTCTCGTCAATGGCGAACACAGGCGAACTGGCCTCGCCGATGCGCAACACATACCGCCCCGGCTTCTTGAACGTCGAGAAGTCCAGCTCCGCATGCTTCGTCCACTTCCCCCAGGTGACGCCCTCAATGAACGCCGCCTTTCCCCCGAACGCGGCTTTCGCCACCACATCCGCCGGCCCGACCGCGTAAATGGCAAACGCCGACTCTATGGGGCTGGTGGTAAAGGCCATCGCGATCTTGGTGTCGCCCGGCCGATAGCCGATCTGGTTAACGCGGATATAAAGGTTGGCGTCGCTGGCCTGAGTACTTTGGAGAGCGATCGCGAGCACCGCCGCCAGATGCAGCCAGAATCGTTTCATAGATTGGATTGTAACGGCAGGAAATGAAATGAACAGCGCCGACCTTCTCTTCGTCCATCGGCTAAGTTGCGTCACGGGTGAGGTAGCCGCCACTGGCTCAAGAATCCAGTCTGTGCACAACATGTGGCTTCCGCGGGCTCCAAGCTCCGGTTGAGCGATGCCTTCACCGGTTAATCAGATTAAACGCCAAACCCGCGATACCTCCCGACACTCAGGATGAGCGACGCGAAGCAGCCCCCGTTGACTCGCGGATGCGAATTCTGCGTAACGGCGGCCGCTTGATTGCTCTACCCTGTGGGCTACTTTCCGGCTCACATTGGCCCTCACTTTTTATCCCTGGCCTCGATGGCTTTCCGCTTGCCCTCTGGAAGTTTTGCATACATGTCTCTGACAGTTTTCGGGTGGGAGATCATCTGTGCGGTGATGGCGTTTACAATATCGAAGAGGTGCAGCGCGATTTCCTGATCGTCCTTCAAATCGATCACTCCAGGATGTACTGCCTCGTTCCCAATCACGCGGACTATGTCAAGAGATTGCTGGACAAGCGGATCCAACCCCTTCTTGACCAGGCTGGCAATGTCATCGTCGATGTTCTTACCCCCCTCTCCGAGGTGTTTGCAGAGTTTTTGGATGCAGAGGCGCAGAAGCGCTGCGGCTCCGCGAGGAGATGCATTGACTATCTCTCTGGCCTCCTCAAAATCCCTGACAATGTCATTGGGAAGGGCGGGATTTGGCTGCGTTCCTGCTTTGACCATAGGGAACAAAAGCCGTGTGTGGATCCACACCGCTATCTTCTTGCAGTTGTAACAGACGCTTAAGTGCAAATTGTCGACGTGCTGAACATATTCGCTATTGCTCTCTTCCCGCATCATCACAAGGCCCGCTAGAAGCTGCTCGACGTATCGTATAAGGGCTTCTTTCTTCTCGTCGGGTTCTTCTCTGGAATTAAGGAGTTTCTCCTTGAGCTTATTGTCTGCGACAAATGGAACGGCGGTCTTTTTAGCGACTGGCTTTGCGTGAAGATCAAACCAGTATTGGGTAGTCAACGCAAAACAATGGGGGCAGTTGAATGCCGTTTCACGGACGGATGGTTGAACTATGGGTGGCATAATAGGCGGGGGCGCAAACTAACAAGTAACGGGCGTCACGTTGGAGGACTTGAACTGCGTCATGGGGCGAGCGTATTTCCCAGTTTGTCTCCGGTCAACAGGAAGTTGCGCGGAGGCGGAGGGGTAATACTGAACCAAGAAAGGCGTGTCGGAGTTGGCCGCGCGGCCGTTAGGCGAACGCGGTTTGACCGACAGCGTTAAAAGGAATCTTCGACTCGTGAGTGGTGGAGAGAAAGTGAAGGGAATCGTCGAGGTAATAGAGTATGTTGGCCCGGAGATGTCTCGCCCAGCCTGGCTTTGATTCGCCGCGATACCACGCATAGCAGGCCAGCGCGTAACCATACAATTCTTCAGAAAGATAACCCTGTCTGCTGGCCCGCCAACCCTGATGAGAGTGGCTCTGCCATTGACCGAACTGGAAGGCGGAGTTCGCGGTGAAGATGCCCGCGCCGAAAAATACCGTCAGCAGATCAGTCAATGGCTCAGAGTCCGCGGTGTCATGCTCGATGCGACGGTCGGCTAATAAGTGGACGTGGCCGAGTTCGTGGCAAATGGTTGCCGTGAGGTTGGCAGGCTGTACGAGTCCGGACTCTTCAAGCGCTATTACCAGTTTCTCTCTGTCCTTGGGATGGATGAATAGCCCCGCTGGACCCGAGCGATTTGTTTCTCCGGCGAACGCCCGCAAGAGGTCATGAGTCTCGTGATGCGAATAGTAATCCAGTTGAAGCCGCGCTGGGGCCACGAGCATGAACTGGCACAGGCGCTGGAGCAGATCCGCCCCTGCCTCGGGTGACCGATCCCACTTGCGCGGCAGCAATTGTGAGGTCGGTTCAAGCGGCGGACGGCGAATCGGCTCAGGACCAAACTGTTCTCGCAGCCACAACATCCGCCCTTCCACCCACGTTTTCTGCTCCGGGGTGACATGGCATCGGGGGCCGCGCAAGCGGCGGACAAGCTGATGAAAGATGGGCATGGCACTGTGTTGTTGCCGAAATACTAGGGCGCATACTTGACGTCTTGCAATGCGTCTTGGGGCCACCGTATTTCTCGTTGTACTCCTTGTCAACACGGAGTTGCATCGAGACGGGGCGTGATATTGAAACGGAAAAGGAGTCGTGGGACTCCGGGCTAGCTTGGGGATGGGGCGGACGAATTGCGCGACAGCGTTTGGAGTGCGCGCAGCTTGCTGCCGCTTTGGAACAAGCGTGGCGTTCGACAGCGGCAGCAGGCTGCGCGCACTCCAAACGCTTCGCGACATCCGACGGTTATCGGCGAACAAGTATCAGCAAAGAGTTGCGCCGGAGCAGGAGTGTGGTGTTGAACCGGGAGAGGCAGCCCGGCGTTCTGACGGTTCTTCGTCCGCTCAGGGCTGCATCAAGCCCGGGTTCGGACCGCGAGCCGGCCCGGCTCGCAGCGTGTATGAACCAGCCTGAGTGCTTGAATAATCAGCATATCCGCGAGCCGGCGAGGCGGCTGCGAACCGGGACGGTTCGCGGTCCGCCGAGCTTGATGCCGCCCTGCCGTCCGCTTGTTGCATGTTTATGGGAGGTGCGCTCGGGCTGGGCTTGTGCCAGAATCGCAACTATCCAGTATGGACATGAAATGAGAACTTCCCGTTGTGCAGCGCTTTGGATGGTTCTGCTCACTTGCCTCGGATCGGGATCGTCACCCGCGCAAGCGCCCTCGAGTTCGCAGCCTGAATTGGACCGCGAGGCGGCCATCGAGCGGCTGGCCAAAGAACTGGCTCCCCGCCTGATCCAGGCGCGTTATATGGAGGCCAATCCGCAGCCGATCACGGTGACGGGTTGGGAAGGTTACCCAACTACCAACTACACCTACTCCGTTCGCGACCGCGCGAGCGGGACCAACAAGACCGCAAGCGTAATCATGCTCAACCCGGACGCCCGGCAGTTGGCGCGCTGGATCGTCACCGCTTGCCGCGAAGCCAAAGGTAAGGTGGACGAAGCCTCCATTCACAAACTCGTTAACCATATCATTTCGCAGTCCGGCGCCCAGTTCCCCGTTCGCGGCGTCGTCTATGAAGACATCCTCCCGGCCAATGGCATCAATGAAATCTATTGTTTCATGGATGGTGTAACCGTGAAGATCAACGGCGTGGACCATCGCAGCGAGAAGCAACCTTCGTCCGAGCAAATGCAGAAGGCTTTGAAAGCCAGGGTGGCGGACGTGACGTGGGTCGGGAAGTATGCCCGCATCCAAAGCGCAACCCGGGAGGATTACCAGCAGGCCGGAGGCAAGGAAGACGTGGAAGGAACCGCCTGGCTAAACGTCAGCCGCAAGCTCTACCAGGCAGCCTGGAAATCGGACCGCAACGAACTGATGATCGCCTGGGCCAAGGCGCACCTGTGACCTGAGTCTCTCATCCACGTTGCCGGTTCAACCAGCACCCCGCAGCAATGGCAAGGCGCCCGGCACACCGTTAATGCCGGTCTCCGAACCGAATGGCGCTTAGATAAGGCCCAACAAGATGGAGCTCTTTGCTCAGGAAGTGGCCGCAAATGTTGATCGGCGGGGGCCGGAAACCAGGATCAATTCCCTGCAAACAGTGGTTTCCGCGCGCAGGCTGGGTGTCAACGGAGGCGAAGAAGGACCCTGGCGGGTTACGGCCACCCTGAGGCCACCCTGAAGCCACCCTCAGGCTATCTGGTGGCTAACCGGTAGGCACCCTGAAGCCACCCTGAGGCTACTCTGAGGCTACTCTGAGGCTACCCTTAGGGGACTACCCTGAGGCTACCCCGAGGCTACCCCGAGGCTTGGTCTAGGCGGTCTGGGGCGGAGAATTCTGTAACCAATGGGGGCTTTGCGGCGTATCCTCAGTTGAGGCGGGGCAGCAGGTTGTCTTGCCGGAATCGAACAGCCGAACCAGAAGAACAGCCGATACGAATGAATACGAATCTCTTTAGAAATGCCCTTTGCGCCTGCGGCCTCGTGGCCGCTGGATTGACTGCCGTCGCCGGGCCGCTGCATCGGGCCGACGTAGCCGCGAAGCCAAGCTTGGTGCTGCATGTGGATTGCGACACTCTGCGCACGTCAGCGATTGGCCAATGGCTGCTGTCGGAGATGGACAAGCCGGAGGCACAGGCGAAGTTCGCGGCGCTGCAGATGATGTTCAACTTTGACCCCCGCAAGCAACTCCACGGCCTGACCCTCTACAGCAGCGGCAAGACGCCGGAAGACGGGGTGTTGCTGGTCTATGCGGACTTCGACGCGGATCGGCTCACCACGCTGGCCAAGGCGGCAAAGGAATACCAGAGCACTACTTATAAGCAGCACGTCATCCACAATTGGCTCGATGACAAGAAGAAGGCCAGGAACGGGGTGAAGCCGCGGGTCTTCGCATCGATCCAGGGCGGGCATATCGTGGTGTTTGGCCAGCAGGAGGCGCGGGTGGCCCAGGCGCTGGACGTGCTGGATCGCGCCGCGCCGAACCTCGCGGGGAACAGCGTGTTTCTGCAACTGGGCGTCAACGGAAGTGGCAGCATCGTCCAGGCCGCCGCTCGGAAACTCGAACTTCCGGACTCCGACCCTAACGCGGCGCTGTTCCGGTTGTCCAGGATGGCGCGTCTGCAGGTTAGCGAGGGGCAAGGGCAGTTGCGGGCGACGCTGAACCTGGAGGCCAGCGACGACGAGGTCGCCAAGCAGATGGCGACGGTCGGCCAGGGCCTGGTGGCGCTGATGAAGCTCCAGAAGGACAATCCCGGCTCGGCGAAGCTTGCCGAGGCGCTGTCGCTCAAGCAGGATGGGGCGAGTGTCGTGGTCTCGCTGGCGATTCCGACCGCCGAGGCGATCGAGATTGCAAAAGCCGAGGCCGCCCGCAAGGCACAGAAACAGGCTGAGAAAGAATAGTGGCTGCTGACTTCCAGACATGTTCCGACGAGGAACTGGCCCGGCAAACCCAGGCTGGTTCCTTGGCGGCATTTGAGGAGCTGGTCTATCGCTACGAGGGGCGAATCTATGGCTTCGCTGCCAACTCGCGACGGAACGGGACGGATGCCCGCGAGGTGACGCAGGATACCTTCGTGCGGGCTTTTCAGGCGATTGGCCAGTTTGACGGTCGCCGCGGGTTTGCGGCGTGGCTGTTCGCGATTGCCCGCCGCAAATGTATCGACCAATACCGGACTGTGCCGCCGGTGTCAGATGAGGCGGTGCCTGAGCAAACGGACGACAATGATCCGGCGGAACTGCTGGCCCGGCAGGAGGAGCGGCAGGACTTGTGGGGGCTGGCGCGCCGGCGTTTGCCGGAGTCACAGTTTCAGGCGCTTTGGTTGAGATACGCCGAAGGCATGAGCGTGGCGGGCATCGCGCAGGTGCTGCGCAAGACGCAAACGCATATCAAAGTGTTGCTGTTCCGGGCGCGGCAGGTGCTGGGCCGCGAGCTAAGGGCGGGGGCGGCGCCGGGCGTGCCGGTCGGGCGCACCGCTTCCCAGCCCGGGCGCGACGGCGCGGTGCGGCGTTCGACAATCGATGAAGTGGGGAACCGGCGGAGAGCGATCCAGGTTATGCAATTCTCCGGGGCGCTGGTCGGTTCGGAGCCGGCCGGCGCCAGGAAAGGACCTGTATGAAAGCATGGTTAGCAAATTTGAGAATCTCCCTGGCGTTGGATAGCAGCCAGAGGCCGGCAGCTCAGGAACAGCGGAGGCAACACGATTCGGCTGAGTTGCGCGGCTTCGAGCAAGACATGACGGCGCTGGACCGTGCCTTGAAGCAGACTGTGCCGAGCCCTCACGCTCCGCCGTCGCTCCATGGTTCGATCATGCGCACGGTGCGGACGGCTGAACGCCCAGCCGCGGAATCAAGACGTGAGCTGGTCTTCCTGCGCTGGCTTCCGTGGTCGGTTGCCGCCGTGCTGGTGGTGATGGCGGTGTGGTATGTGGCACGCGGTCCAGAGCGTTTGCCGGCGCGCGACGCACAGTCCCTGGCGGTCGCCACGAGCGCTTTCGAGATGGGCGGCCAAGTGGCGCGAGCCGTGCCTACCGCCGTCGTCTCCCCGCTGGCTGATGAATTGGAGAAAGTCAACCGGGACCTGAACAGCACGGCGCAGTTTCTACTGGCAAGCCTGCCCTGAGCGCTAGAAAGTCAGCGCGCGCCTTGCAGTTTCCGAGTGACGGGGCAGGGGAGGCGAAGGGGGCAGCGAGCTGAGGCGTCAGCTCACGGGAGCGTCTCCACCTGGATTCTCTTCAAGTCGTTCACGCCGAGTTGGAGCAGGGCGGCGTTGCTGTAGAGCTTGAAATTTGGTTTCACGCTGGGGGCGTGGGCGTTCTGACGCAGGCGGTCGAGCTCCTGGATCGAAAGCACATCGAGCGCGACGGGGTCACGGCTGAATCGGAGCTGGTTCAGCGTCGCGGAGTAGTGGAGCAGCCCCCGCTCGCCGCCTTCGTACTGGCAAATCAACGCATCGGTGATGTTGAGGACCACGTGGTCGCTGAGCGCCGGCAGGCTGTAGATTTCCGGGATGGCCGTGGCCAGCGTGGCCGGGCTGGATTCAAAGCGGATGAGGTTATCGGCGCTGCCGCTGGCCAGGCTATAAAGGTTGCCTGAGACGCCGGCTTCATTGTGGTTCAGCAGCGGGGTGATGTTGATGATCTTCGTTATCTCGCGGCTGACGAGGGTCGAGACGAAGGATTTCCGGCCCACGCCATCGCCCTTCTTTCCAAATTCCAGGTCGCCCCAGACGAGATTGCCGAGAATGGGGCTGTCGGGGTTGTAGAAAGTTTTCTCGTCCCAACCGGCTTGCGCGGCGCCGGCGAGGCGGATGCCGTAGCGATCGGAAAGGTCGGTGAAGCCCGCCAGCCGCAGGTCGGTAATATGCCGGTCCCATACGATGATGTGGTTGGGAGGCAGCCCCGCAGCCAACAGACCTTCGATAACCGCCGCCACCACCGCCGGACGCGTGCCGCTGTTCGGACCGGGCGCCGAGAAGACCTTGATACCAACAATGTCCTGCGTGGCAACGAGGCTGCGCCAAGCGTCCGGGACGGTGGGCTTCCGGGTGAGATTCGTGATCGCGCGGTTGGCCATGAGGCGGACCTTCTCAAAGTTAGGCCGGAAGGCATCGGTGGCCTCGGGGTCCTGCGCGACGGTGACAAAGGCGCGCGGGGCGCCGCTGTCAGAGGAGAAAGGATCCGCGGCTTGCGCTGCCAGGAGAAAGAGACTGAGGAGGCAAACGCCCAAGGCGAACATTCGCGGGGGACAGAGACAGGACGGCTGAGAGGCTTGTTGCGCGTTGTATGGGCTGCGCCCGATCAAAACGGCAGCGGAGCGCGAAAGCAAACGCAGCAACCTGGAACCAGGTTCCTGGAAACAATGCTTCCCCCGCATCCCTTGGGTTGCGGCTTCATCCGGATCATCTATCAACGGCGCGTTTCTTGACACTTAAGGGCGCGGATGTTACCACCATTGGCGATGCTGACCATCAAAAACCGGAGTGGAGCTGAGCTCGCCGGCGGCCGAAAGAACAGCACGTTGATTTCTGCCAACGTGTGGAAGCTGGTGTTGTTGCTCGTGCTGCTGGTTGGCTGCTCTCCGCCGGGCCCGCGCGCGCTGCTCGAGGGCAAACGGCTGCTGGACCGGGGAAAGTACCCCGAGGCAATCGAGAAACTGAGAGCCGCCAGGACTCTGCTCGGGGGAACCAACGCGCTGGCATGGCATTATCTTGGATTGGCTTGCCAACAGGGCGGCGAGGCGGCGGAGGCCGAACAGGCTTACGTGAAAGCGTTGGCGCTCGATCACGATTTAAGTGAAGCACACTACAATCTTGGCTGCTTGTTGCTCGAGCAAAATAAGGTCGAGGCGGCCAAAGGCGAGTTCACAGCCTATACTTTGCGCCGGCCAAACCAGGTTGACGGTTTCCTCAAACTTGGCGCCGTGCAATTGCGCCTGCGCGACCCGGGCGCGATGGAGAAGAGCTTCAGCGACGCGTTGCGGCTGAGTCCGCATAACCCGGAGGCCTTGAATGGGCTGGGCCTGGCGCGCCTGCAACGGGGCCGGGCCAGCGAGGCGGCGCAGTGTTTTGGCGAAGCGCTGAAGCGTCAGCCGAGTTACGGTCCCGCCTTACTGAACCTGGCGATCGTGTCGCACCTGTACCTGAAAGACCACGAGTTGGCGCTGGCGAAGTATCGAGAATATCTCGCCTTAAAGCCGGCGCCGGCAAACGCCGAGGCGCTGCAGGCGACGGTCCGGCAACTTGAGGCGGAAGTCAGTCTGTCGGCGCGACATACCGCGACGAACGAAGTGGCGCAAGCGATCCCGAAGGGACCTGCTCCGAAACCGGCTGTTACGAACGTGGCACGAATCGCGGCCATCCCCAAGACGGAACCGCCCCAGAGTCCGCCGAGACCGGTCCCGACTAATGTGGCGAGAGCGGAAACGGCGGCGCATGGATCGAAGCCGGCGCCGACGAATGTCACTCCGCCCCCGGCATATACCGAAGCCGTGAAGTTGCCGGCGGAGCCAGTCCTGAAGAGGGCGCAGGACGTTGCCGTCGCCCCGCTCCCCACTCCGGCTGATCCGAACAAACCGCTGGTTACCACCTCATCGGCGCCTGCCAGTGCTGGGGAACCACAGGTTGTCAGGCGTGGTTTCCTCCAGCGCGTCAACCCGCTCAATCTATTTCGCAGCGGAGAAAGAGCGCCCATGCGACCAACGCCCCTGGGGGCGGAAGCGGCTCAGCCCGCCAGTGATTTGGCCACCGGAGCCGCGACCGGAGCAGAGCCGGAGGCCGGTGTGCCATCGCTTCCGGCCAGCGGCGCGGCGGCGCGGTATGCCTACAAGTCTCCCCCCAAGCCAGCGCCCGGGAATCGCTCGGATGCGGAGCGCGCGTTCGCGCAAGGGGTGCAGGCGCAGGAGGCGCGTCGCTTGCCCGAAGCGGTGCAGGCCTATCGCCTGGCGACGCAACTGGATCCGACCTTCTTTGAAGCCCATTACAATCTTGGCCTGGCATCGACCCAGGCCGGTCACCTGGCGGCGGCGCTGACGGC
Source organism: Limisphaerales bacterium (assembly GCA_003152225.1). Taxonomy (GTDB): domain Bacteria; phylum Verrucomicrobiota; class Verrucomicrobiia; order Limisphaerales; family UBA8199; genus PALSA-1440. Next base: position 30,731 of record PLZQ01000112.1, read on the forward strand.
CTATGAAAACGCGCTGGCTGTCCAACCGCGATCGCTCGACGCCCGGTACAATTTTGCGTTGGTCCTCAAGCAGGCCAATTACATTACCGACGCTGCCAACGAGCTCGAAAAGGTGGTAGCCACCTATCCAAACGAGACCCGCGCCCACCTGGCCCTTGGCAATATCTACGCGCAGCAGTATCACCTGCCGGCCAGAGCCAGGCCGCATTACTTGAAAGTGCTGGAAGCGGAGCCGCGTCACCCTCAGGCGAGCTATATTCGCTACTGGCTGGCGGCTAATCCGCCTTAGCGCAGAGTCTGGGGGAACAGTCTGGAGGCTGGAGAACGGCCCATTTCCGGTCCCGGAAAGGGTCGGCGAACTGCATTTCAAGGGCTACGGTGGCACAAAACTGGCTTGCAATGTCCATAATATCTGCATTCCGAGTGGGATGAGAATAATAGGACACATGCATGAGCCTTGATCAGTTGCCGATTAACTTCTTCGACGCGGTATTAATCGCCGTGCTGCTTGCTGGCATTGCCCAGGGCCGCAAGCACGGGATGTCGGAAGAGCTGCTAAGCATGATCCAGTGGCTGATCATCCTGTTCGGCTGCGCGGTCATTTACGAGCCGCTCGGGCAGGTAATCGGGCAGTTTACCAACATGTTTGGCCGGTTGTCCTGTTACTTGGTGGCTTACGTCGGCGGGGCATTGCTGGTCCTGCTCGTGTTTACAGCGATCAAACGGATCATGGGCGGCAAGCTGCTGGGCAGCGACATTTTTGGACGCTCGGAGTATTATTTGGGCATGATGTCGGGGTTGGTGCGGTGTACCTGCATATTGCTGGCCGCGCTGGCGCTGCTTAATGCCCGCTATTTCAGCCCAACCGAAGTCCGGGCGATGGAGAAGTTCCAGGATGATGTTTACGGCAGCAACTTTTTCCCGACGCTGCACTCCCTGCAGAGCACGGTGTTCGATAGATCACTCACCGGCCCGTGGATCAAAGAGAACCTTGGCTTCCTGTTGATCAAGCCGACGGAGCCGGAGAAGCGGGAACTCCATCAAAAGGACGCGGTTCTTCCCTGAACATTACCGGGATTTAAGCCCTACCTCTCGTTTCGCCTCGGTCCTCTAAAAGCGCTTTACAGGCCGCGTCCGGGAAACTACAATTCGGCGTCTAAATCACATTGAATTGAATGACGGATTGTCTGGATTGATCGGATTGATTGGAAAGTATGGAAGCGAAAGCGAAAACGATTGATGGTTTCAAGCTGCACGAGCGAGATACTGGTTCGGCGGATGTGCAAGTTGCGCTGCTCACCCAGCGCATCAACCACCTGACCGAGCATCTGCAGAAGAACAAGAAGGACCATGGCTCCCGCCGTGGGCTGCTGATGATGGTCGGCCAGCGCCGGCGTTTGCTGGATTATCTCCANNAATTGGTCCGGCGGGGGGGCTATAATTTAATCGGGCTGGTAAACGCGAACGGCCCGATTTTCTGCTTAAACAATCGCGGAAGAGAAAGCTCCGTTGCCCTGGGAAATTTCGTTCAGTCCCGAACGACTTCGGGATTCACTGAAGTTCCTCAGCGGCAATGGAGGGTTTACATCATATGTCAGAAAAAGTCACTGCCCCTGTCGGGGACAAGTCACTCATCATTGAAACCGGCAAACTCGCCAAACAGGCCGACGGCGCCGTAAGTGTCCGACTGGGCGAAACCATTGTCATCGTGGCGGCCGTCGCCGCCACCAAGGCCAAACCGGGCCAGGAGTTCTTCCCCTTGACGGTGGATTACCGGGAAAAGGCGGCTGCGGCCGGCAAATTCCCCGGCGGCTACTTCAAGCGCGAAGGCCGGCCGACCGAGAAGGAAATCCTCACCTGCCGGCTCATTGACCGGCCGATTCGTCCGCTCTTCCCCAAGGGCTGGTACAACGAAGTTCAGGTCCAATGCATCGTCCTGAGCGCCGACGGCGAGAACGACCCGGATATGCTGGCGGTCGTGGGCGCCTCGACGGCCCTGATGCTCAGCGACATTCCGTGGGCTGGCCCGCTGGGCGCCGTCCGCGTCGGTCGTATCGGCGGCCAATTCGTTGCCAACCCTACGCACAGCCAGATGATCGAGAGCGACCTGGACCTGGTCTATGTCGGCAACGAAGCTGACATGGTGATGTACGAAGGCTCGGCCAAGGAGATCAGCGAAGCGGACTTCAACGCCGCGCTCAAGTTTGGCCAGGAGGCCATTCAGCCGGCGATTGCCGCGCAGAAGGACTTGGCTGCCCGCGTCGGCAAGCCCAAACGCCAGATCACGCTCAACATCGTGCCCGAGGAGATTCTCACTGAAGCCAAGGCGCTGGCGGGCGACCGCATCGTCACGGCTTTGCTCACGCCGGGCAAACTGGATCGCGAAGGCGCCGTCTCGGCCATTACCGAAGAGATCGGCAAGAAGCTGGTCGAGAAGTTCGGGCAGGAGAAAGTGACCGAGTTCGTTCTCAAGGACGCGTTTTACTACATCCAAAAGGAATCCGTCCGCGGCCTGATCATGAACCAGGGCAAACGCCTTGATGGGCGCGACTTCGAGACGGTGCGGCCCATCGTCAGTGAAGTGGGTCTCCTGCCACGGGCGCACGGCTCGGCGATGTTCCAGCGCGGAGAAACGCAGGCTGTCAGCCTCTGCACCCTGGGCACCGGCGAAGACGCCCAGGAGTTCGACTCCTACACCGGTGGCGCCAGCGAGAAGAAATTCATCCTGCACTACAACTTCCCTAACTTCTCGGTCGGCGAAACCGGACGCATCAGCGGTCCGGGCCGGCGGGAGATCGGCCACGGCGCATTGGCGGAGCGTTCGCTCGAACCGATGGTGCCGACTGATACTTATCCCTACGCGATCCGC
>PLZQ01000271.1 GCA_003152225.1 Limisphaerales bacterium
AAGGAATTCGGCTGCAACGCCATCCGCACCTCGCACAATCCGCCCACGCCGGAATTGCTCGAGGTCTGTGACCGCCTGGGCATGTTGGTCATGGACGAGAGCCGGTTGATGGGCGGCGATTCGGAAAACATGAAGAAGTGGGACGACCACATCCGCCGCGACCGCAATCACCCGAGCGTGGCCATCTGGTGCATCGCCAACGAGCAATTCGCCGTGCAAGACACGCCGCAGGCGGCCAACGTCGCGCTCACGATGCAGGATTATGTCAAGCAGCTCGACGCGCTGCGTCCCGTCACCTATGCCGCGCCGAAAGACAACGTGTTTCGGGGCATTAATTCGGTTATCGAGGTGCGGGGCTGGAATTATCACTACGGTCCCCAAATGGACCGATACCACGCCGAGCATCCGAGCCAACCGAACGTCGGCACCGAGCAGGCCAGCGTCGTCGGCACGCGCGGCATCTACACCAACGACCGGCCGCGTGGTTACGTTGCCGCCTACGACGTCGTCTGGCCCGGTTGGACTACGACCGCCGAAAGCTGGTGGAGCTTCTTTGCGGAGCGGCCGTGGCTATCCGGCGCGTTTGTCTGGACCGGTTTTGATTATCGCGGCGAGCCGACGCCGTATTGGTGGCCGTGCATCAACTCGCATTTCGGCATTCTCGACACATGCGGCTTTCCGAAGGATGCTTTTTACTATTACCAATCGTGGTGGACAACGAACACCGTGCTGCATCTGGCACCGCACTGGAACTGGCCCGGCCGGGAAGGCCAGGAAATCCTGGTTCAAGCCTTCAGCAATTGCAAACAGGTGGAACTTTTCCTGAACGGCGCGTCGCTCGGCAAGCAGGCGATGAAGCGTAATTCCAAATTGAGCTGGCAAGTGAAATACGCGCCGGGGACTTTAAGCGCCAGAGGTTTTGATGAGGCCGGCAATGTCATGGCCGAAACGAAAGTCGAGACCACCGGCGACACCACGCAAATCCAACTAATTCCCGATCGCCGAATAATCAAAGCCGACGGCGAGGATGTGGCGGTGCTCACTGTGGCGGCACTGGACGCGCAAGGCCGCGTGGTGCCGGTGGCGCAGAACAAAATCCATTTTGCCGTCGAAGGGGCGGGCAACATCATCGGTGTCGGCAACGGCGATCCCAGTTGCCACGAGCCAGACACTTTCGTCCCAATCGTGCCTGTGCGCTCGGTTGCTGTTAACGATTGGCGCTGGCAGCTTGCCAAAGTTACGCACAACCGCAGCGCCGTGCCGGAATACGCGAACGCCTTTGATGATTCAACCTGGGACACCCTCAAGGCCAAAACCAGTAGCAGCGAATTGACGATCAAAACACCGGACACTACGGCGATTTACCGCGCGCATTTCACCCTGACGGAGGAGGACTTACGCGACTCGGGCGCACAAATGTGCTTCTCAACCTGCGATGACGAGGGCTGGTATTTCGTCAACAACCAGTTCGTCGGCGAATCGCACGACTGGCAGGCGCAACCGATATTCGACATCAAGGAATTCATCCGCGCCGGCGACAACGTCGTCGCCGTGGGCGTCAACAACGGCGCCGGCCAGGGCGGGTTGAATCCGAACGTGGGCGTGAAAATCATTGGGCACGCCGGCGCCCCGCCGTGGTCGCGCAGCCTGTTCAACGGCCTGGCGCAAATCCTCGCGCAATCCACGCGCGACGCCGGTGAATTCAAGCTGACCGCGAGCGCCGATGGCCTGGCGCCAGCGACCACCGTGGTGCGGACGCAACCGTGCGCGCCGCGCCCATCCGTGCCGTAACTGCGTGTCGTGAGAATTGACGATTACCATTCTCCCGTGCTCTTGCCAAAATAGAAACCAATGAACCTGATCCTTCGCAGTGCCATCCTCGTTCTCGGGGCTGGCCTTGCCAGCAGCTTATGCGCGCAAACCCTTACGGACCTCGGGCCAGCCGCCCCGAGCCCCGTGCCGAGTGACATTTATCAACTCTCGACCCAAGGCAACCAGACATTTCCTGACGGGAAGAATTATTATACCGACAACAATCCGCCACCCGGTCAGACCTTCACCACCGGGACCAACGCGATGAGACTCGTGGCGGTCGCCATCAAGACGGCGGGATTGGACTCCGGCGGCGGTTACGGCACGCCGGCGAGCACGTCTACGTATTATCTGAGCATTTATTCGATGAGTGGAAGCACCGCGACGTTGCTCGTCACGGTCAGCGCGCCGAATCCCGGTTTCACCGACGGTGACTGGCTGAAATGGAGCGGGCTGAACGTGGCGTTGGCAACGAACAAAACCTACGCTCTTTCTTTCGGCAGACTGCCCGGCAGCGGTGGCTATGCGGCGCTGGCCGTGGCTACAAACGCCTACGCTGGCGGCGAAATGGCGCTGATTCCCATCAGCGGGGGCACCATCACCACCGGCAGCAGTTACAAGTTTGATGCGGTATTTGACCTGGGTCTCCAAGCGGCGGCCACCAATATTCCCGCTTCCATGCCGTGGCCGAATCCAACCTACGGGATGAACGTTGGAAATGCGCTGGAGTTGAACTGGGGTCCGCCAAACGTGGCGCTGTTCTACTCTGCCGTCCAAAACGGGTTCAACGCCGTTCGCATCCCGTGCGCATGGGACATGACCGCCACCACCAACATCACCGCCAACGCCACCAACTACCTCATCAAACCCGCTTACATGGCGCAGGTCAAACAGGCGGTTGACGGGGCCATCGCTGCGGGAATGTATGTCATGATCAATGATCACTGGGACGACGGCTGGCTGGAAAACAACATTGGGACAACGGTCAATCCAACCAGCAACGCAAAGATGAACGCCTACTGGACACAGATCGCCACCGCCTTTGCCGGTTACGACAACCATTTGCTCTTTGCCGCGGCAAACGAACCGAACGTGGGCAGTCCCGCCGCGATGAACCCGTTGATGTATTACTACCAGACCTTCGTCAACGCGGTTCGCAGCGTTGGTGGCAATAACACCAACCGCTGGCTGGTGCTGCAAGGCGGCGGNNACACGTCGTGGTTGAATTCTCTTCCCACGGACACGGTTTCCAATCGTCTGATGGTAGAATATCATAACTACACGCCGTTTCAGTTCACGCAATTGCAGGGCGACGCATCGTGGGGCGCGATGCAATACTTCTGGGGACCCGCTTACCATTATTCCGGAGATGCGTCTCATGACTGCGGCACGCCCGAAGAAGGCGCCATAGACTCCGGATTTCAACAACTGGTTGACCAGTATGTCAGCAAGGGAATTCCGGTGATGATCGGCGAATTCCAAGCGGCGGGGAAGTCGGTCCTTTCAACCAATGCGACGGAGGCAGCTTGGAATAGTGCTTCCTGTTACTATTGGAACAAGTATCTGGTTGATTCCGCCCATGCCCACGGAATGAGTCCCTTTTATTGGAGCACTGGCAATAGTCCATTTGCCTATGACACGGGGGCGATCAGTGATACGAACGCTGTCAGGGTGTTGACCGGTGGA
>PLZQ01000415.1 GCA_003152225.1 Limisphaerales bacterium
CGGCCGCGGAGGTAGTCGAAGGGGTCCGGCTCGGATGGCCAGCACCAGTGCCAGGGGATCAGCGTCGTATAACCGCTGCGCCAGAAGCCGAAGCCGTAAGTCATCCGTCCGCCTTTGCACATGGTGCGGCGGTCCTTGATCTCGCCAGCGTTGTGGTTCGGGTAACACCAATACTCGTAGCGGTTCTGAGAAACGATGCGGTCGTAGGGCACGGAATAAGGCTGGGAACACCAGACATCAAGGTAGGGCGCGTAATCGGAGGCATCGGCCCCGACGGGGTCCTTCGTCGCGTAGGTCCGAAGGCCGGCGGCCTTCACCGCGGCATAGACCTTGGTGCCGAATTCTTTGCAGGAGGCGTCCACCTCGTCGATCGGGCAGCAGATGAACTCCGGCCAACCCTTCGCCTTCCGCTCCACCTCGAACTCGCGGAAGAGTTCGGTGACACGCTCGTAGAAGGCCGGCGGAGGCAGCGGACTGACCCGCCAGTGGCTGCCGCGGTTTCCGCCGGGCGTTGTGTCGCGGTAGATGCGGGCAACGACGTTGTCCGCGGTAACCGGCGCCGGCCCCTTCAAGCCGGCGGCCAGCATCCGGTCGAGTTCGCCGGCGTCCGCGAGCGTGATATGTTTGCCGTCCTCACAGCGCAGGTAGAGCGTCGGCAGCATATCCAAGCCAAAGTCGATCATTGCCTGGTAATCCTTGTCCGCGGCCCGGCGGATGAATGCCTCGTCGCGGTCTTTGTACAGGGCCTTGTTTCGTGTGTAGAAATAGGCCGAGAAGTGCTTGCGCGGATCCTTCTGCAGCCGAAAGCCGAGGACGCGGAAAGTCAGCGGGATCTCGATGGCCTGGCCGAAGCCGTCGTCCCAGACGCGGACGGTCCCCCTGTAGAGGCCGGGCCTTGTGGCCTCGGGGACGTGGACGCTGAGCCAGTACCATTGGCACTCGCCGGCGGGCGAGGAGTGGACCGTGACACGTTCGAGTAGTTCTGGCACGCGGCGGTAGGTGTTAAGGGTTGTATAGGCCGGGTATCCGACGTTCCAATAGGTGGCCAGGCGCACATCGATGCTGCCAGCGGGGATCTCGCCCGCAGGGGAGGTGAGCGACGACGCCCTGACCTTCAGGTTTTGTAGGAGGCGCACGGGATAAAGGGCAAACGTGACAGGTTCAAACTCGCCCGGCGTGGCGAAGGCGACCAGCGCCTCGAGCCGCTCATGGGCCAGGGGGCGGCTGTTGGGATAGATGCTCTCGGTGAGGGGGCGCTGGAACAGCAAATAGCCGCGCTCCTTTTCCGGCCCGGTGAGGGTTGGCTCAGGAGCGGTCTCGTCAAAAGGGATCTCCCTGGCGCCGTCTAGCACCGTGGGCTGCGGATGCGCGCGCCGCTCGGGAGCAGCGTCGGCCGACTTAGGACCGAGCCGAATGGGCGGCAGTTCTACGGGCGCCGCCGCGTTGGCCAAGCCCGCCGCAACGAGCAGGATGCCGCACAGCAGCGCGGGCCGGCTGCAGGCTCCCAGGAGAAACTTTCCGCGCAAAAGCATTTGCATGAGTGCCTCAAGGCACCCGTTGATTGAGTTGCTGTTTCGCATGACCATAGAGGCACATGACCTCTGGCCGCCGCCTCCCATGGGACAGGGCGGCCTTTCAACATTCAAGCGAATTCTGTTCTTCTTGGCCCCACGATGAGCCGAACGCTAGCGAAACCAGAGAAACGGGCCGTTTGATCCAGACCCCAGGTCTCATTCCCCAACGAAGCAACCGTTGACCATCCACGGGACCATGAATGAATCACCATCTCATTTAACCCGGACGGCACATCCCTTTGTCTTTGGACTGAGACTCTGCCGCTCCGTGAACTTTGGTTGGTTTGCAGTCCACGCGCCAGCAACATCGAATTCAACAACCCACTCACCATTGGGAAGTACAGCACCGGAAAGGCAAAGTTCGGTTCTTCTCGAATTCCGTTCCACCTGTCCGGATTGGGAGCAACGGAACCTGCAGCCTGAATAGCGCAGGGGTAGTTTATTCTGTCGGGTTTTGTTACTTTCTGGCGTTTGGCGGCTCAGAGGTGTTAACTCGTAGTCGTGACGCTCGTGCAAGAAGACCTGAGATTTCGCTTGGAGGTGGTCCTGTGAGGATGTTCCGCTCCGGAGAACTTCAGTCGGAGAGCGGCTCACCGTCTTTTGGTGCCTTTCACAACTCCACCGAGGTCGTTGACACTTCAGCTATAACTTTAGGTGGCCAGCAATTGAGGGTCGCGAAGGCTTGGCCATTCATGGAAAAGAAAATGTATGTGGAAACACGCGTTAAAGCTTAGTCTGCTTGTCTCGGCTGCAGCCATCGCAAGCCAATCGGCTGAGGTCCTGAGCCAGCAGAAATTCACTGCCGGGCCATCCGGCGAGGCTGCCAGAAGGTTTACCTTTGACAACGACCAGACATTGACCAACTGGACGATCACGGGCGACGTGACCATTGATGGGACAAAAGGCCGCGGCGGCACGGCTGGCGCGCTCAAGGTCGGACCTGGTGCCAAGGCCCTGCTTAGACTCCGAGACAGGGACGAGTCAGGCCAGGTCGACGTCTGGATTTATGACGACGGCGCCACGCCTGAAAACGCGAAAATCAACCGCCCCGGGCCGCGCTGGGGCCTGGTGCAAAACGATGGCAGGGTGCTGGCCGTGGGAATCCTCTACGCGAGCTATCTCGGGGGGGACGAAGGCTTCACCGCGACAGCGTGCGACGGCCAGAGTTGGTTCGACCAGTTATTCTGGCTGGGTGTGAACCGCGCCCCTGCCGGCTGGCACAAATGGACCTTCATTTTCGACACTGAAAAGGGGGTCCAGATCCTCCACGCAGACCAGAACGGCAAGCCCACGCGCCAACCGCAATTCGACAACACCAAGGCCGGCCTGCGAGGCTTCAGCGCCATCGCCATCTGGGGCGACAGCGGTGCAGGGAAAGGACAGACCTTTTGGGTGGATGATGTCTCCGTGACGCTTGGCGGACCCGTGAAGTCTGTGCCAGCGCCCCGGCCCACCGCGCCGCGCGTCGTAGGTCCGAATCTATGGATCCCGTCGGACCAAACAGTCCCGGTTTACACGCAGGATCATCCCCCCGCGACACCGAAGCTGGAGGACCTCGCTTTGAAGGAAAGTGTTTCGCAATACGGCATCTCTTGGGCCTTCGACAAACCCGCGCGCGTCGGCCAGTTCATCAATGGCGACTGGTATGTCGTCGGCCCGGTCACCATCAAGGCGATCACCCCAAAACCACTCTACGGCGAGGAGGTCCCCGAAATTGAACTGGATCACATGGACCTGGAGCGACCGGTCGCCCAGCGTGTCCGGAATGGGTTCATGCTCAACCCCCCGGCAGCGATGAGAGTCTCTTACGACAGCGGCGTCCGTAACTGGTTCGATCCCTCGCTCATCCAAAGGCTGCCCGTGAACATGAAGGCTGGTGATTCGCTCGTTTCGAGCATCAGCATGCCCAAGGGGTTGGTGCTCAAACCGATGTTGTGGGAGACGGTCGAGCGCGGCGTGGATGACAGCAGCCCCATACGGACGGCTGCAGTGCTGACCTGCATGGCAGAGCCAGTCCCCCCGGACGCCTTCCGCCCGGCTTTCTGCGATCGCCAGACGAGATTGTACCTCTCCCGCAACTTGAAGCGAGACCTCCTACCTACCGCTGCCGCCAAGAGCCTGCCAGAGGTTGGATTATACGTCCGGTTCACTCAGCGGCCGTGGGTGGGCACGGGCTTCTTCGGGTTCGAGTCGCCGGTGGAGAACATGCCGCAGTATGGACGCGATTACGCCCGGGTCGTGGGACAGGATGCCCTCCTCCTCTGCACTGACCTCAAGCCGGAGAAGAAGGAAGTTCTGCTGGTAGACTTTGTCCAGGTGGGCATCGACCTGGGCGGCATGATTCGCTCGGGGCATCCCGGATGGGAAGGTTTCGGGGGGCACGGCAGCGGCCGCAAGCTGCCAATTGTCTTCACGGGCTTGCTTCTGGGCGACGACCAGTTGGCTTATGTCAACAGGCACTTCCCCACAGCACATTTTGGCGAAGACGAACAAACGGCGTATGGCGACGCCTGGACAGGCGCCAAAGTGGTCTTTGCCGGGCATCGGGCGATTGACGAAGCAACGGGGATCGCGCGCGAAGGGACGGGACCTTATGAACATACGCTGCCTTCGACCTGGAAAGAGGGGCACGAGAAGCTGAGTGAATCGTACCGGCGCTGTTGCACGAGCGCTGCCTGGGTGGCTGAGGCCTTGGCTTTGCGCCTGATAAAGGCGGAGCAGGCCTGGGACCACGAGGCCTTCTTCGACTATTGCGACCGCTGGATGTACGAGGATGAGACCGAGGCTCTGAAGAAATTGAAACAGAACGCGAAGATGGATCAGCCGGACTGGGCGCATGAAGGGAGAACCTGGGAAGTTTTCGTCAACGAGATGTGGGCCGACCACCGGACGGCACCGGGTATGCCGCCCACTGACGGTTGGAAAGAGCAGCATGACGACAGCTACCTGAAAACTGCTCTGGAGAAGGCGCAGCGAGGGGCCAAGTAGTGCCCCATGCAAGGCAATGAAGAGGCTTGTGACTCCTTCCGGTTCGAAAGCCTGGGCGAAGTCGTGCATTACATGAGGCAGCAGCAATTGAATGCTCACAAGTTCAAGGTCTGTTATGTCTTTGACCTCGCGCTTGAATGAGTAGAGAAACCTGCCGCTCCTGCTCTGGCTAAAATCGTTGTGTGTTTTTTTCGCTGCCGAGGTTTTCGACCGTGGGGCATTTGAGGGCGTTTCGCCCCCCCAAGACTCAACGCCATTTCCGAGGGAAATCTTGGCGTTTAGGGCAGAAAAGGACTTCCCAGGCGCCGAAATCATGTTCTACCGCAACGGGCCTGGGCGTGTTCCACCTGGAACGCCGCCATAAAAAATGGCGTTAACGGCTCCATCCGGAAGGTCGCTGCTCGGCGACCCGGAAAAATGAGCCAAATCGGGTGCCGATCTGGATCGACCCGTGGCGCCCAACACAGGTCCTGAGTTCAAAACCGCATCACAGGCAGACGTGGACTTGAGACAAAGGCTTGCGGTTATTGAGTTTAGATCGCACCTGCAGACGGCTAACCACCTCCGACACCAGATTCCCGACAGTTCCAAGCCAGTTCCAGTAAGGTGTTCCAGTTATAAATATCTGAGGCGGAGGTAATTAACTCGAAAACAGTCAGCTTTGGCACCGGATCCAGCGTGCGAGCACCACGTGGCAAAGCCCGAGCCGCCGCCCTTCACCACCTTTTGCGTGACTAAGCTACACACGCTGGCACAAACGATGGCGGTCGAGAGCTGGCGCATGAGGAATTTCCTAATGTCCCAGCGGCGCGGTGGCAATCCAAATCAGACATGGGTTTGAATGAACGGTCGTGCCGGAAGGAGAATGCCCGCCTGGCTTTATTTGGACACCCGCACGCTCGTGAAGCAGTTCGGGCAGTTCAGACATTGCCCCATAAGCCGCTTTCCAGGTTTTTCGCAGTTTTCGGCGTGGCCCGCAGGACGGTTTGGTGCGAGGTTGCGGCAATAGGGTGCCAGGAGGCTCGTTGCCTTTTTCCGCTTGATCCGGTGTTGTGCCGAGGCATGCTCGCTGCGTGAATGTCGAGAGGGCTAGCGCCTCGGTTCGAACGAGTGCTTGTCGGCAGGGTTCCACCGCGTGTCCCGCGTCCGACTTGTGCTGACCGATTATCGTTGCACATCGCCGACATGAACGTCGCCTGCTGTAACCAGTACGCCACCATCGTACTCGTGCCGCTGGATGGCGAAACGAATCAGCGGTTTGGGAAGCGGCTGCTTCGGGTCAGCACGCTCGGCCGGCCTGCGGTATGGGACGCGCCGCCCTCCCGCGCGCGAATAAGCGGCAAGCAGACCAACTGACTCCGCATCCTTGTAGCGGGCAAGCTACCGTTAGATGAATCACTCGATCAATCCGCACGCCAACAGCCAAACATGCGCGCAATGGATGGTCTTGATCGCGGCGTTCCTGGGTTGGATGTTCGACGGCCTCGAGCAAGGCGTCTTTCCGTTGGTGGCCCGCCCAGCGTTGCAGGACCTCCTGCACGTTGAAACCGACAAAGAGATCGGGCTCTGGATGGGCTATATCACGGCGTTGTTTCTGGTCGGGGCGGCCGGGGGCGGTCTGCTTTTCGGCTGGCTCGGCGACCGCGTCGGCCGGGTGCGCGCCATGATCCTGAGCGTGCTGGCCTATTCGCTCTTCACGGGTTGCAGCTATTTTGCGCAGGCTGCCTGGCAACTGGGCCTGTTCCGCTTCCTCGCAGCCCTGGGCATGGGTGGGGAATGGTCGCTGGGTGTTGCTTTGGTGATGGAGTACTGGCCGGAGAAGCACCGGCCGCTGTTGGCTGGAGCAATCGGGGCCGCCTCCAACGTCGGCTTCGGACTGCTTGGGGCATTGGGCGCCATCTTCAGTGTCACGCGCGGTTCATGGCGCTGGGTCATGCTGGCCGGGGCCGCGCCCGCGCTGCTGACCTTATTCATTGCGCGCTTTGTGCCGGAGTCGCGCCGGTGGGAGGAATCGGTTAAAGCAGGCAACGCCCGCCCGTTGCGCGAGATCTTCACGCCACCCTTGTTACGGAGCACGCTCCTGGCCATCGGGTTCGCCTCGATCGTGTTGGTGGGCACTTGGGGCTCGGTGCAGTGGCTGCCGGCTTGGGCGGATCAGTTAACCCAGGGAAGAAACCACAATGCCAAGGGCGTTACCCAGATGCTGTGCGGGCTCGGAGCCGTGCTTGGCTGTTTTGTCGGCCCGTGGATCGGCGGCCGGATGGGACGGCGCCCGGCCTACTTCATTCTCTGCCTGGCTTCCCTCATCTCATGCGCCGTCCTCTTTCGCGGCATCCATGAATACGGCACCACCTTCCTGCTGCTGGACCTGATCGTCGGAAGCACGACGGCCGCGTTTTTTGGCTGGCTGCCCCTTTACCTGCCCGAACTGTTTCCCACCCGCGCCCGAGCAACCGGCCAGGGCGTATGCTACAACTCCGGACGCCTCATCGCCGCCGCTGGCGCCATCCAGATGGGCCGCTTGCTCCAGGCTTACGACGGAAGTTACGCCCGAGCCGGGGCCACCATCACTCTCGTCTATGCCCTCGGGCTGGGCCTGATCTGGCTGGCGCCTGAGACTAAAGGCAATCCGTTGCCTGATTGAACAAGGAGCCAATCCAATGATCCACCGCATCGTTCAGGTCCGTCTTTACTTCCTCCCCGTCCATACGCGAGTCCCTCTTAAATTCGGTCACGAGACGCTGACCTCCGTCACTTGCGCGCGCGTGGCCCTGCGCGTCGCGGACGCCAGGGGACGCGAGGTCGAAGGCTGGGGCGAGACCCCTTTAAGCGTGCAATGGGTTTGGCCCAGCCCGCTGCCCTATCAAGAACGACACGAGGCCCTGAAGCGTTTCTGCCATGAACTGGCTCCAGCCTGGCTTTCTTTTCAAGAGAGCGGCCACGCCCTCGAAATTGGATATGACTTTCAGGAGCAAACACTCCCCCGAGTTCTGCGCGGTTTCAACCACCACTACCGGATTCCGGATCGGGAACCGATGCCCTGGCTCGCCGCCCTCGTCTGCAATTCGGCATTCGACATCGCCTTGCATGATGCGTTCGCGCGCCTGGCGGGCAGGCCCGTTTACCAAACCTACGGCCCAGACCATCTGTCTCGAGACCTAACCCGCTTCTTCACACAAAACGCAGCGACTCCGGTCTCCTTTAGCGGCCGCTACCCCGCGGACTATCTGGCTGCTGAACCAGCACGGAAGCTCCGTGCCTGGCACCTGGTAGGTGGTCTGGATCCACTCGAGCCGGGCGACCTGACTGGCCAGGAGCCCGGCGATGGCTTCCCCGTCACGCTGCGAGACTGGATTCGTCAGGATGGGCTCAAATGTCTGAAGGTAAAGTTGAGAGGCAACGATCCGGCCTGGGACTTTGAACGACTACTCCGGGTTGGCCGCCTTGCCGTCGCGGGGGATGTCGAGTGGCTCACAGCCGACTTCAATTGCACCGTAGTCGAGCCCGCATACGTGAATGAGATTCTGGATCGTCTTCGTGATGACCATCCCCGGATTTACGGCATGATCCTGTATGTCGAACAGCCATTCCCCTACGAACTGGAGTGCCACCCCATTGACGTGCACAGCGTGTCGGCGCGCAAACCCTTGTTCCTGGATGAAAGCGCGCACGATTGGCGCATGGTGCGCTTGGGCCAGCGTTTGGGCTGGACCGGGGTCGCTTTAAAGACCTGCAAGACTCAGACCGGAGCCATCCTGAGCGCCTGCTGGGCGAAGGCTCACGGCATGGGCCTGACGGTCCAGGATCTCACCAATCCTATGCTGGCACAGATCCCGCACGCGCTCCTCGCCGCCCACGTCGGCACCATCATGGGTGTGGAAACAAACGCCATGCAGTTTTATCCAGCCGCGTCGGCGCCGGAGGCAACAATCCACCCCGGCCTCTACCAACGCCGCATGGGCAACATCGACCTTTCAACACTTCACGGCCCCGGCTTCGGCTATCGCCTCGATGAAATCCCCCGCACCCTCCCCCCGCCGACAGCCACGGCCGGATAAGTCCCAACACTATGTTCTTTCGGTTCACATACACTAGCGCATAATCACGTCGAACTGGCCGATTTCGGAGCCCCCGGCAGTTCGTGATCGGGCCTGAAAATGAAAGACGACTTATGAATTCCTGGACGAGACGCAACTTCACCAAGACGGTAATCCTGGCAGGGGCAACCAGCGCGCTAGGCGCGGTTCGGGCCGCCGGGGCCAATGACCGTGTGCGTGTGGGCTTCATCGGCGTCGGCAACCGCGGGGACCAGGTCCTGGATGCGTTTCTGACGCACCCGGATGCCGAGGTTGTTGCTCTCTGCGATCTGTCACAGGATTACATGGGTTTTGCGGCGAAGAAGATCGGCGCCTCGCCCCGGCAATTCCGCGATTACCGGCGGTTGCTCGAGTTGAAAGACCTGGACGCCGTGGTCATCGCGGTGCCGGACCACTGGCACGCCCTCCAGACGATCCAAGCGTGCCAAGCGGGCAAAGATGTCTATGTCGAGAAACCGTTGTCGCTCTGCGTCGCCGAGGGACGCGCGATGGTCAAGGCGGTCCGCAGCAGCGGCCGGGTTTGCCAGGTAGGCATTCATCGACGCTCTGTTCCAGTTTGCCAGGAAGCCGCCAAGTTCGTCCGCGAGGGAGGATTGGGCAAAGTCACCGCCGCACGAGCGTTTCATATCCAGAACGAATGGCCCTCAGGCATCGGCAATCCCCCCGACGAGAATCCCCCTGCCAACCTCGACTGGGAGGCATGGCTCGGACCCGCTCCCAAAAGGAGCTACAATCAGAACCGAACGTTCTACCGGTTTCGCTGGTTCTACGATTACAGCGGCGGCCAGGTCACAAATTTCGGAGTGCATTACATCGATTTCATCCAATGGGCGCTTGGCGCCGATGCCCCAACCACCGTCACCGCCCTTGGCGCGCGAGCGGCGGACCTGAAAGACAACCGCGAAATTCCCGACACGCTCGAAGCTATCTGGCAATACCCCGGCGGCACCCTGGTCACCTTCTCGCAGTTCAACGCCACCGCTGGCCAGTGGAGCGTGCCTGGCTGCGAACTTGAATTGCGCGGCACGTTGGGAACGCTTTACCTCTTCGGCAACGGCTATGAAGTCGTGCCCGACCCGATTTCGGACGACGAATTCCCGGCGCGCTCGCCTCTCACGCGGGCGCAGGATGGGCGCTACCGGAGAAACGCCAAAGCGCGCATCGAACCGCGCAAGGTCCATGCATCCTCCACGGCCGACACCGCTCCGCACGCGCGCAATTTTCTGGACTGCGTCAAAAGCAGGGCCAAATGCAACTGCGACATCGAGATCGGCCACCGCAGCACCAGCGCCACGCTTCTGGCCAATATCGCGCTCAAGACGCGGTCAGTGCTCGAATGGGACGCCCAGACCGAACAGTTTCCCAATTACCCGCAAGCGAATAAGCTTTTGCGGTATCAATACCGCGCACCGTACCGGTTTCCGGATTGACGACGCGCGCGATTTGGAAAGGTTGGCATCATGATCTGCTTCGACGGGCTCTTTCCCGAGGTGGCGCGACAGCTCGCGCTTAACGGCGCGGAGGTCATTGCCTTTCCCGTCTGGGGATGCAACCCGCGGCTCGCCGCAGCCCGTGCGATCGAGAACCACGTTTATGTGGTCAGCACCACTTGCGCCACATACGACCTTTGTGGCCGGAGCGATGGGCCAGTTCGCGGAGTTATACAGCCAGCTCCAGAAGGCCATCGGAGCAACCCAGCGAGTTCGGGAGCTGCTGCGAGAAACGGGTGAAGTGGAGGCGCTCCTTGGCCCCACGCCACCATCCACTTTGCCCCGACTGCGAGGCGATGTGGTGTTTGAGAATGTCCACTTCAGTTACCCTTCGCGACAAGGCGTCGAAGTGCTTCACGCGATCAACCTCGCTGCAAATTCCGGACAAAGGATCGCGCTCGTCGGCCCGAGCGGCGCCGCCAAATCCACGCTAATCTCTCGGTTGCTTCGTCTGTATGACCCGTCGCCCGGTCGAGTTCTAATCGACGGTCGGGACGCCCGCGACTACCGACTCACCGAGCTTCGCGGTCAAATGTCCATGGTGCCCCAGGAGGCGTTGCGGTTCGGTGGGACCATCGCGGAAAACATAACCTATGGAAAGCCGGGCGCGAGCGCAGAAGAAATTGCACAAGCGGCTCAACAGGCCAATGCACACGAGTTCATCGAATCCGGGGAGACCGTGGCGGTGCGTGCCCAACGCGAGATCATCCAGGAGTTTCTTGCCTTTGGCGTAAGCCCTGGCTTGAAGGACGGCGGAAACCGGGGTGTCATTGATTGTGCCCGGAGTACCTGGATTCGAGAGCTGCTCGCCGATCGGTAGGATATGAGAACGGCTTCGCTGGCTGACGTTGAGCCACTGGTCACCATGATGGCCGAATTCAACAGGGCTCGACCACAGGCCAGTCCTTGAGCTTCTCAATCAGAACGTCGCGGATGTCCAGTCGGTTTTCAGTGGAGATCTCCGGATGCCGGTACATACCCAGCTTGAGATAATGCTGAAAACCGTTGTGCATGTTTGGCCCAGTGCCAGTAACGGCTGGAGCCTTGGACCCGTCAAAGAAGACCGCGACCCGACCATCATCCCATTGAGACCATTTGATAACGATGACCAGCGCGTGCCAGGTGTCTCGCGTAATGGGAAGGAGCCCAACGCTCTTCATTCTTGGCGAGCCTACCAGCAACGAGAGAAAGTCCTTTCCATCTCGCCGCCCATAATTGAAGGACACTGGCGGGCTGTGTGCCGGAAATCCCTGCAAGGTCTCGACTTTGGTCCGATCGGGCTGATCGTGCCATTGCCCCCATGACCCACCAGCGATTCAGGGGTTCATCCGCTTTGAAATCCTCGGGCAGGCGCATTTCCCACCTGTAGCGCAAAACGTCCCCGACGCCGTAGGGATAATCCACGCTGATCTCAGCCCGGATGCCGTTGTTCTTCTTCGGCTGACCCGGCACCAGGCGAAATTCAAGGTACCGTCCGGCCCCATCCGAGAGGACATGGATATTCTCCCGGGACGGCACCTCTATACCGGCGTATCGGATCAACTCCTGGGGCAGAATTGCGCTCAGGTGTTCCTTTTCGCTCAAGGGCTGTCTCCCGGAATTGTGCTGGCCTAACTGGCGGGACAGGATAATTCCGTCCCTCGCTGGCAGCATGATGGAGGTGGCGGGACTGCCGTCGTTTGTGGCAGGGTCCTGTTTTCCCTTAAGGCGGCAGAAACCGGGGTCCAGCGTTAGAGTGACAGCTTCTTTGGCTGGATTCACCAGGGCGATCCCGTGCTCGAAGTCGCGCCGCCAGACCCCGCTCTGCCACGGACCGGTCGGCGGCTGCGTGACGGCAGCGCCCAGTTTGGAGTCGAATTCGTCAAACCAAGTCACGCTGCTATACTCTTTGTCCTTCGCGGTGAAACAGAAATAGCCGTCATCCAGCAGGCACGAGGCGTAGGCATAACGAAAGAACCGATAGTCCGTGGGATCGCCGTGCACGTTGAAACCAACGATGTGAGGTGAGCGGGTGTTCGCCATGACCGCGTGATATCGACTCATCACTTTTGACCAACCGCCCCAGGTCTCGATGGACCAGCTCTTACCCATTAGCCCTTCCAGGAACGCGCTTTCGAGCTGACCGGCATATTCAGACTCCGACAGATCGCCGTCGGTGTTGCCCATCAGCAAGAGACCCGGGTGAATGCGCCGGATATGGTCCCACTCGGCGCGGTGACCCGCACGATACGCGGCCGCGACAGCCGGACTCTTCGGGTCGCCGTCCGCGCCGACATGATTCCAGTCTGCCGTGACTCGTGGGCGGAAAAAGACATTGTCGCAATACCACAGGTCGAAGGGCACCGGCTTGAAGAACACGCGATCATCTCGTTCGGCCAGCGACTGGGGAAAGCGCTGGCCAATCGCATCGGGCCGGCTCCCGGCCGTGAAATTGATGTCCCACGACCGGTATTGGGCCGTCCATTGCACGCGGCTGCCATCAGCCTTTCGCGCCCACCAGTCCATGTCGTTGAGCTTGGTCTGTACATCCAGAGTGGCGCTATTCTTCGGATCGTCCCCACACTCGTTGAGGATCGTGTATTGCCCGACGAGGATCTTACCACCACTCAACTCCTTCAGGTTCCGCACCACCTTGGCCATACCGTAGCCGGGCTTCCAGCCTTTGTAGAAGCCGAGGATCACGACATCAAGCCGCGCGAGTTGCCTCTGATACGCCGGGTCGTCATAATTCTTGGCCCCGATGTTCATCCCCATAAGGCGCGGAAACGAAGATTCCGGGCCACGGATATCGCGAGTCTCTCGAGGTTCCGAGGCCTCCGAGCCAGGGGCAGTTTGGGCGGAAGCTAATAGTACCGCGAATGCCACCCAGCTTGCGATGGTTTGCGCGGTGGATTGGAAGTTGAGCCGTTCGATGATTCTCAAGGCTTTGCCGGCAGTTCCGGCGTTTGGCTGAGGCGGATGTGATCGAACCAAGCGGGGCCGCCGGAGCACATCAGGCTCATGGCCTGAATGCGGACGGGCAGGAGAATAACGGCAAGGCCTTTTCTCATTTGAAATCAAGTTTGAAGACACAAGGCAACGGACATGGGCGGTTGGCGGCCGTCTGCCAGCGTGCCGGAAGGCTGATGACGGTCCCTTTTGCCGCATCTAGCTTCCAGCGCAACACCTCGCTGTCCCCGAGCAGCGTTACAGTCGAACCTGCGGGAAGCTTAACGTTGTGCAGCACCAACTCCTCGCCCGGCCATTGCATGGCGATGGCATAGATAGTTGAATCCAGGTCGCTGTGGGTGAAACGAAGGCTATCACCGTCCTTCCAGCCGTCCCCCAGAAGCGGCTGGGTATTGAAAATCGCTTCCCCATTCAGCCTCAGCCAGGCGCCCGCGTTTTTCAGCGCTGCGATGGCTTTGGGATGGAACAGCCCCGTCGCGTCCGGACCGATGCCCACCATGAAATTGCCTCCCTTGGTCACGGTATCCACCAGGTTGTTGATAATCCAGGTCCCGTCCTTGTATTTCGTGCCATCGGGCTCGTAGCTCCAAATGCCCTCACCGGCGAGCGGATAGATGACCATCCACGGCATATCGGTGTTCTCCTTGGCCCCAGGAACGAACCCTTCAGGCGTATAGTAGTCGCCGTAGTTGCCGATGCCGCGGCAGCGGAACATGACGTCGGGTTGGATGTGGCGGATGGTTTTCATGGTTTCCCGCAAATCCAGCCAGGCGGTTTGATCGAAGTATTGGTCAAGGCAAATGAGGTCAATCTCGCCATATTGGGTGAGCAGCTCGGTGAGTTGCTGACGATGGCGCTGGACAAAATGGTTCCATTGTTCGAGCTGCGCGATCTTGTCCACCCGGTTAGTCAAAGGGTGGAAGGCAAAGGGACGGAAGTCGGCATCATACCAATCCGGGTGGGAGAAGTAGAGATCAATCTTAAGGTTGTGGCGGTGGGCGGCGTCGGTGACTTCCTTGACAATGTCCAGGTGATAGGGACTGTCCATGATGCTGTAAGCAAAATCGCAGTCCTCGATTTTGGGACTCCCAGGAGCTGTCCAGTTGACGCGGCGCGCCACATGGGCGTGGGTGTCAAACATGGAGAATCCGTCATGGTGCTTGGTGGTGAAGGCGACCACCTTGATGCCGTTGGTCTGGAACAGGTCCATCCAGGCGTCGGCATTGAAGTTGGTGGGATTGAAGCTGCGGTAGAATTGCTGGTAGGCCTGGCGTTGTTCGTTGTTTAGCATTGGATGGCCCGAGTCCGCTCGAACAAAAGGCCAGGAGGCGTTGCAGCCATAGTCCAGCATGGAATAGACTCCCCAGTGAATGCGAACGCCGAATTTCATCTGCCGGAACGCTGCGCGCGCGGCGTCGGAGGCCTGGCTGTAGTCTGGATTGGGGGTGTCCTCGATGTAAGACTTGACCCCCCGGTAGTGCGTGTCTGTGGCGGGCAGTTTGACGTAGTTGCGAAAAACCGGGGCAGGGTTTGTGTTGGCCGCGAAGCGGAAGGGCGAACCGCCTATGATCTGGTCGCTGGTAATGGTGGGGCACCAGTACTTTTCGATGTGCCAGGTCATTAAGTCCGTTCCCGTGAAGTGGTTCACATGCGGCTTTTGTCGCGGATTGTACATGGTGTCGGTCATGTCGCGCATGAGCACAACATTCTGGCCCTGGCCAACCATTTGGCGGATGCCAAAAGGGCGGGCGAGGATGCACAGGTTTTCATGAACGCCCATGAGAATAATATTGGTGATGCCGCGCTGACGCATGAGATATAAGGCTTCAGCACTGTCGGTAATGGCGTCGCCCTCTTTGATCTGGATGGCGTCGTTTTCCTGCCGCCATGGCCACGGCGGCTTGGTCGCGGGCGTGCAGGGCGGGTCGTCGTCGCAACCGGCATCGGCATCCTCGATGGGCGAAGCCCCTTCCTTGGCGGGAGCGAGCTTGGCCCAGCTTTCGATGGGGATGGCAGTCTCAACCCGTGGAGCCGCCTGGGCGAGTTTGCGCCCCGGCGTGCCCTCGTAATATTCCATCGTGTCGCTGGGACAGTGGATGATCAGAACGCCGCGGCGGCGCAGTTCGGTGAGCACGTCGTTCATGCGGGGCGCCATTTCCTCCACCCGGGCCGTCGCGCTCTTGCACCAGTGCCGGTCCCACATGTCGCAAACGACGGCGGCGGTGCGGGAAGGCTCCCACTTGGCGTGCACGGATACCTGCTCCCATTGGTCCACGCCGGTCTCCATTTTGAGCAGACGGCGCAAATCCAGTTCCAGCGTGCCCGGCGGTGGCGGTTGGGCAAAGGCGCAAAGTGAAGTTATGGCGGTTAGACACCAAGGGATGAGTGGCCCATGGCGGCGAATCTTTTTCATAGGGTGATGGTCAGATGCTCAATATTCCGGCCAGGCGTGGCCAGGCTGTCTTATTTCTTGTTTGAATTAAGGTCCAATTCGATTGCTCGTGTTGGTCGGTTTTGCCGGGCCGGGACTGACGGCGCAAGGGCCTCGATCATTCACTTCTGCCTCGTATTCGACGGGATCGCCAGGGCGCAGATCGAAGATGGTGCAGCCGGTAACCTCAGATGCCTGGGAGAAGGCGTTTTCGCTTCCGTCATCGGGTGCAATGAAACCGAAACCCAGCTTGAGATTGTGTACCTTGCCTGTGGCGATACGTCTTGGCTTCGTGGATTGCTAACCGACATCTCAGCCATGTTGATTGCGATTGCCGTCAAGCAATCTCAGGCATGACATATGGCGCCCGATAATGGCGGCGCGCCAATGCATTGGCTTTTTCCGCAAAATCCTCGGTGAAACGCTCTCGCTGCGCATCGAAAGTGAGCCAGGGACCCAAGGTCGCGGGAGTTGCACCTACGTCCACGTCGTTGTCGCGCAGATAGCCGCGGCAGCGCTCGAACGCGTCGGATAATTCGCTGCTCGCTCGAATCGATTCCGCGATCGCTTCCGCCTGCTCCCGGTGCCCCAAAAGATGCGACGTGTTGGCCATGTGGCAGCAGATCACCGAGCGATAGCCGATGAGCGATTCAGCGCTCAAATGGTCCTTCTCGCGGCTGCGCACCGCCTCAATGAAGTTGGCCAAGTGCCGCGGCACCAGCGCCTCGGCATCCCCGAAATAGCTGGGCTTGATCGCTTTGATCTCCTTGCCTTGCTTGTCAAAAAACGTTCCGCCGGTGGCGTCGCCCGCGAAGCAACCCCCTTTGCAATCAATAATCATGCCGCTTTCCAGGTTGCGGTACTTCCCAATACCCTCTGGACTGGAAGGCGCCTTCACGTTGCGAATCTCGCAGATCAAAGGTGCCGGCTGATAATCAAACAGCGCGATCTGCGTATTAGGCGTTTCTCCGCAATCCTCGAAGGCAAACCGGCCCCCGATGCTGAGCGCCCGCGGCGCCGGATGCTCCTGCCCCATCAGCCACCGGCAAAGGTCAATGATGTGGATGCCATTGTTGCCCATTTCCCCATTGCCGGTGTCCCAAAACCAATGCCATTCGTAATTCAATTGCTTGCGCATCAGCGGCCCTTTGCGTGCGGGCCCGCACCACAGGTCGTAGTTTATCGTGTCGGGAACTGGCGTTGGAGCCGTCACCCGGCCAATGCCAAGGCGCGGCCGATACACCAGTGCGTGAACGTAGCGGATGGGCCCGAGATTGCGAACTCCTTCCGCTATGGACGCAATCAGCTCGCTGGACCGGTTCTGCATCCCCACTTGCACCATGCGGTTGTATTTGCGCGCGGCCGCCACCGCTTGCTTGCCCTCCCAAATGTCGTAGGAAAAAGGCTTCTCCACGTACACATCCTTGCCGGCTTGGCATGCCCAGACTGTCGCCAGCGCGTGCCAATGGTTGGGCGTGGCCACAACCACCGCGTCGATGTCCTTGTCGTCCAGCACGCGCCGAAGGTCCGTCCAGGCCGCCACTGCCTCTCCGCGGTTTTTGAACGCCTGCGCCTCCCGCGCAATGAACGACGGATCCACATCGCACAACCCCACAATCTTCACACCTGGCACGGCCCGCGCGTGCGGAATAAGCTGATGCCCCCGTCCGCCC
This sequence comes from Limisphaerales bacterium, assembly GCA_003152225.1. Taxonomy (GTDB): domain Bacteria; phylum Verrucomicrobiota; class Verrucomicrobiia; order Limisphaerales; family UBA8199; genus PALSA-1440. Next base: position 17,203 of record PLZQ01000415.1, read on the forward strand.
ACTCCGCCAGCCACCTTGGTATCCCCCAGGCCGATGATCGCCACGCGGACGCTATTATTGGGTGAATCGCCGCGGACAATTGCGGGCATCCCCAAGGCCAGGCCCCCCGCCATTGAACTCTTGAGAAAACTCCGCCGAGTGATTCGCTTCATATCGCGTACTGTTGAGTCGTTCGTTTGCATGGGGCAGGAAATCGAGCGCCGTTGCGGCCCCTGGGACGAGCAATCCCATTATCCGCATGGCACTCAATTCGTTCATTCTCTGCGGACATCATAACACCAGGCAAAGACCTTGATGCAATCCAGAAACCGCTTTTTCTCGTGGTTGAGTTTCAATTCCCTCCAGTAGATGTGTTCTTCGATGGCGCGGCATATTACTTAGCGGACGGTTTTCACCGTGTGCATGGCGAATTGTAATTCAGGCCTCGTTTGCAGCATCAAGACCCCGCTCTACACTCTTAAGGTCGCGAACTGTCCGAAAACTCGCGTGTCAGGGCACGCGCACCCCCACCTGCCGCGGCAAATCAACTATACGAACAGAGCGTGTGCCAACTTGGCACTCGGTCCATTGCTCCTAAAATTGAATGGGCCAGGTTGGCTCAGTACTCGCATCGGGATTCCGCTTCGATTCTCCGACCCTGGTCTTGGTCAATAGACCGATGATCCGGACGTTGGCAAAGGGACTGCCACGGCTTATTCCAATTACCGATCGCCGCTTGAACACGAATTCGCCACCCACAGGATCGCGAACGGATCTCTCGCAGGTGAATTCGACTTGAAATCACCGCCACATTCTCGTGTCCATTTCGTCGACGTTTCAGGATCCCCTGTGGGTAGCGAAAGCCGCATCCGCCCACGAAATCGTTAATTTGCAGCGACCCGCGGCCGAGCTGTTACCCCCTGTTTCTCGTGCTTTGGCCCTGTACCACGCCGCGTGTGCAACAATTCGCCGTTTCCATGTGGTCAATTAATTCGTCAGACGAAAACTCTTGCCAACTTTATGGTAAACGGTTGGTCCATTCCTAAGGCGAGAGTCGGTTTTCAGCCAACGCCCATTCAACGCGGTGTTTGGTATGACGTTGCAAAAAGCCTCGAAATCAGTTGGCATTGCCTTCCGGAATCCTGGCAAGCTGCCGTCAGGAGGAGCCCGGCACGGCATGTGCCAATTCCCGACTATGTGCCCACTATTCCTCCACTATTTGCGCACTATCCCTCCACTATATGGAGGCGGAGGTCGGAATCGAACACAAGTTTGTGCGACTCCAGGCCTATGCCTCATCGACGTAAGTCATTGACAGACACTCGGATCCTCGAGCTTTTTAAGCATTTCCCACAAATCGTGCCAGAGCAAGCCCATTCTCCAGAATTCTTGCACTATTCCGTCACTATTCATCCACTATTGTTCCACTATGGAGTTACTGGAGCTTTCACTGGAGGTGGGGTTCGCGGTTAGAGGTAATGAAGTCATAAACTCTCTCGCAGCGCCCGAATTAGGAATTCGCCATGCACATGGGCGGCTTCCAAGGCCATGACGAGGCCGAAGAAGCTCTGGCCTAGTTCATCGAGCTTGGCGGCGGCGGCCTGGTACATCCAGGCGGTGGTTGTCGGCTCGAGCACGAGCACCTCATTGACCTGTTCGCCCTGAGAAAGCGCCGCCGAGAGCCGGGCGAAGTACTGCGCCGAGACGTGATAGCCCTCCCACCAGGGTTCGTGGTAGGAGAAGGATTGGGGATAATCGCGTTTGCGCGCGCCGCGCAGGGTGATGTCGGAAAGATGCTGGTTCAACGTGTTGACGCCCAGCACTTCGAGCCAGTCGCCGATGCGTTTCATATCCTCGAAACGCAAGTCCCACCCGCTGCCGCCGTAGACCTCGCACAGGGTCCGCTTCTGGCCGAGTTGGTTGGCGACGCTGGAGAGTTCCCTCACCATCCGGGCGTTGCCGAATTGGGCGTGGGTATGTTCAGCATACTGATTCCTCAGGCAGTCGATGCCGGGCCGTTGGTGCCAGGCATACATGGACATGTTGTCGGGCACGGCGACGCAATTGGGCCATTGGTGGTCCCAATAGTGACCCGTCCATTCGAGGTGATTAGTTTCGCAGTAATCGTGGTAGGGCTTTGACCAATGCTCGATGAACTGCTCGTTGAGGACCTGGTAATAGTTGTGCCGAATCTTCCGCCAATCCCCCAGGGGATAGTTCAGGCTGGGCAGATGCTCCAGAAGGCTGTATCCCCAGCGTTTCTTGAACTCCGACGCCAGGATCTCGCTCCAGGCAAAGTCACCGGCTTCGCGAATGTTCGGCTCGTCCGAGAACACGCCCGGCACACGGCGGCCGAACTCCTTGCCGATCTCGCGGCGATACGCCTCCATGGTGACCTGGAGGAATTTCTCCGTCACCCCGGGCGAGAGCAGGTTCACATAACTGCGGTTTCCAAACCAGGGCTCGTTTCCGGCGCGCACCTCGGTTGCCGCCAGGTAACGTCCCTCGGGCAGGGCTTGGCCTGCCTTGGCCTTGGCCGTCACATTCTCGAACTTGTCCCCCTCGCAGCGATAGAGGCCCACCAGGTCCTCCGACCAGGAGGGCGCTGTCTTGGTCTCCCGGAAACTCAGGCCGCGTGCCCGGGACTCGGGCATTTCTTCCGGCACCCAGCCGCCGGCGAAGCCCGATGGATAGGAGTTCTCGTCGTAGATCCACACGTTCATGCCCAGGCGCTGGGCTTCGTCGAGCGCGACTTTCCAGAGGGCAAACCAATCCTTGGACAAGTAGGGCGTCATCAACCCCGGCCGGGGATGCACCCAGACCTGTTGGACCTTCTGGCTGGCCAGATCGCGGAGCGTCTCGCGCACCTGCCGCTCGGTGAGCATGTCGTTCCACACCCAGAGCGGGCCGGTGCTGTACTCGCGCGGTGGGTCCTTGAAGAGCGCCTTGGCCTTGGCCGATTCAGTGGCACCGCACAACCGGGCCGCGCCCAACACACAAACCAGAATGAGCACGGCCAGCAGCCGGCTGATAGCAGAATCCGAAACCCACAATCCGCACGTTCGGCGAGATTCCATAAGCGGGCTCACTCTGCCAGCGAAGCTGCTCCGGGATCAAGCCCGCTTCTTCCAACGCGTTCAAATTGGTGCTGACACGTCTTTTGCGAATGGCCGTGGCGGTGCCAGACCCATGAAGCAACACCAAGCACTGGATCGGACCCATTACAGGTGGACGCAAAAAAACGGCGGCATCTGCTCGTGGACAGCCGCGTGCCGCTCTGGCATCCTCCCGCCATGATGAGTGGGACCAGAACCCAATTCTCCCCTACCCGCGCAACGTCAAGTAAATGGCGGCGCGTGGAATGCAACTTCTCAGCGGTTTATCAATTCAGTAAGACCATGCGACTTCTGATTGTGCAGTTCGTCGTCCTGACCCTGGCGGCGCTGACCGCGAGTCCGGCCGCGGGGGCCGACGATGACACCCCACCCGGCGGCGCGGCGGTTGTCTATACCAAGGACAACCCCCCGGCCGCGCCCAAGCTCGACGCCCTCCCGCTCAAAGAGAACGTCAGCGAGTACGGCATCACCTGGACCTTCGAGAAGCCGGCCCGCGTCGGGCAGTTCATCAACGGCGACTGGTACGTTGTCGGCGCCGTCGCCGTCGTCAAGATTGACCCCGCCCCGCGCTATGGCAGCGAGGTCGCCGACGACGAACTCGACGGCCGCGAGAAAGTCCCCGTGCCGCAGCGCTGTCGCAACGGCTCGGTGCTCAACGCCCCCGCCCGGATGCAGGCGGCCTGGGACTCCGGCATCATGAACTACTACGCCCCCGAGGCCCGCGCAAGGCTGCCTATCGCCATGAAGCCCGGCGATAGCCTGGCCTCCAGCATCAGCCTCAAGCAGAGTGAGAAGGTTACCTATCCCTATCATCCCGGCACTGTGCGCGGCGAAGGCGACAACAGCCCCGTCAAGACCATCGCCGTGCTCACCTGCGTCGCCGGCCCGTTGCCGCCCGACGCGTTCCGCCCTGGCTACAGCGGCCACGACACCAGGATCTACCTGGCGCGCGACCTCAAACGCGACCTGCTGCCGCACTTCATCCAACCCACCGACGCCCCGGACCCCGTTAAGTTCGCCGAGCGCGTCCGGCGCCCTTGGTGCGACGCGGGCTTCTTCTCCTTCGACGTGCCCCAGAACAGCATGCCTAACTACGCCCAGGCGTACGCCCAGTGCGTCGCCGATGCCGTCCTCCTGGCCTGCTGCGACGGCACCAAGCCCGAGGATCGGGAGAGGCTAGCTATTGACATCATCCAGATCGGCATTGACCATTTCGGGCTGATCCGCAACGGCCATCCCGGCTGGCCCGCCCACGGAGGCCACGGCTCGGGCCGCAAGTTCCCCATCGTCTTCGCCGGCGCCATGCTGGGCGACGACGCCATGGCCAACATCAACCAGAGCTTCCCAAAAGCCCAGTTTGGAGAAGACGAGCAGACCGCTTACGGCGATTGCTGGACCGGCGCCAAGGTCGTCTTCACCGGACACTCCGGCATTGACCAAGTCACCGGCATCGGGCGTGACTACGTCCGCGCCGGCAATCCCTGGGGACCCTACGAGCACCTGTCACCCGATAAATGGCTCCCCGAACAGTTCCGCAGCGACGCCTACCGCCGGGCCAACACCTCGACGTGCTTCGTCGCCCAAGCCCTCGTCCTGAGCACCATGAGGCTCGAAAAGGCCTGGAACCACGACGCCTTCTTTGACTACGTGGACCGCTGGATGTTCGAGGACGACAAGCCCTTCCGCATCGAGATCGCCAAGTACTGCCAGCCGCCCTACAGCAAGGACACCTACCTCGACGACAGCAAGGACTGGTTCCACGAAGGCTATGCCGACCAACCCTGGGTCAAGCAACTGTGGACCAAATACCGCCCGCTCTGCCCCGCTCCAACCGACGGCTGGAAGCAGAACCACGACGACAGCTATTACCGTAACGCCGTCCAAAAGCAGCGGAAGGAGTAGGGCAAGGACTCCAGAATCATAGACCTATGAGATGTCGCATTTTGTTCACGACGCTCGGGTTTGGCCTATGGGCTGCCGCCCAAGAGCCGGTGACGGATTGTTTCAAGGACTCGGCTGCCAGCCGTTGGCTCAGCAAGAAAGTCATCGCCAGCCGCGTCCTGGACGACATGGAAAGTACGGCCCATTGGACCTCCTTCACGACCGGCGCCCCCGAAGTTGTGGATGCCAGAACCGCTCAGAAGACTAATGAGCGCAGCCAGGTTGTCGCCGAACTGGAGGTTTCGCACGAGCGGTCGCGTGATGGCCGTCCATCGCTCCGGATACGCATGCCCACTCGGCTCGATGGCCCGGGACCGAAAAGTGGCCGCGGCTGGGGTAGTGCCGGTGTTCGCCGACAATTCGAAGGCGAAGACTGGCGCCAGTTCAATCGCCTTTCGCTGTGGGTCTATCCGGATTGGCCGGGATTCTACGTCGTGGCGCTAGAGCTGCGCCTTTACAATGAGGGCGTGGAGAAGCTTCCGGCGCCTTTTGGTCAAGAGGGCGAGACGACAGTGGTGCTGCGGAACCATGAATGGAACCAGGTAGTCTGGGAAATCGGTAACGTGACGCGCGACAAGGTGACACGCCTGGAAGTATCCAGCTTGATGTCGGGACATGAACCGGAAGCTGCCGACGTCGTGACCTACTACGTGGATCATTTGGCACTAGAGAAGGTCGATCCGGACTACGTAGAAGGCTGGGACGTTTGGCCCGGGCGCATCTCTTACAGCCACACGGGCTACCAGTCTGGCGGGACCAAAAGCGCACTCGCCAGCGGTCTGAAGGCAAAGCAATTCCGCTTAATCGATTCAGCAAACGGGAGAACCGTGTTCTACGGATCTGTCCAAACGGTCAAAACGCACCTGGGGGAGTTTCAGGTGATGGACTTTTCGGAGGTCCGACAGAGCGGGTCATACATCCTGGAAGCCGGCGACGCGCACACGCTCCCGTTTCGCATCGATCCCAACCCGTGGCGCCGGACGATCTTGAAAGCGATCAACTTCCTGTACGCCGAACGCTGCGGGATGGCGATTCCCGGCGTCCATGGGATTTGCCATCGCGACTGGACTGTGGTCCATGGCGACCAGCGGATCGTCATCAACGGCGGCTGGCACGATGCTGGCGACCTCACCCAGGGACTCGGCAACACGGCTGAGATCGTGTACGGCCTGTTGAGCCTCGCCGAGCATTTGCGCTCGAGGGGGGAGGACGCCGAACTGTGCGATCGCCTGGTGGAAGAGGCGCGCTGGGGGCTGGATTGGATCTTGAAGACGAGGTTTGGTGACGGCTACCGCAACGAGGGTTCGGTTAACAGCCGCTGGACCGACGGCATCATAGGGAATACAGACGATATCACTTCAACCGCCCGGAACACTCCGATGGGTAACTTTGCTGCTTCGGCGGCAGAAGCCATCGCCGCCCGCGTCTTAAGGGAGTCGGATCCGCGACTGGCGGCATATTGCCTAAAGATGGCAGAGGACGACTGGCGCTTTGCCCGGGCTGGGATGTCTTCAACTAATGCGACCCCTTCAAAGGGACTATGGCGTGGGACATTCGACTCTGACAATGTCGAGCATGAGACGGCTGCCGTGGGCGTCTTGACCTCAGTGGACTTGTGGCAGGTAACCGGGAACCAACGTTATGCCGATGCGGCTGTCGAGATGGCGGGAACCATCTTGGCGTCCCAGCAACGAAAGCGACCGACTTGGGACATTCCGCTGCCAGGCTTCTTTTATACAGGCCCGAGCAAGGACCGTATCCTGCATTACTGCCATCGAGGCCGGGAACAAGCTCCGATTCTGGCACTAACTCGGCTGTGCGACGCGTTCCCGAATCACCGCGAATGGATGAAATGGTATTCGGCGGTCGCGCTGTATTCCCAATACCAGAAGGCGGTGGCAAGGCACACCGAACCTTACGGCGTGATGCCTGCTTCCATCTACACGGTGGACGAGTATCGGAGTGTGCCTGAGACAAGGCGGGAGTCTTTCCGAAACCAGGTTCTCAATGGCATACCGCTCGGAGAGGGACACTACTTGAGGCTGTTCCCGGTCTGGATGGATTATCGCGGACATTTTGGAACGATTCTCCCTCAGGCCCAGGCCCTAATAAATGCCGCACACCTGCGAGGGGATCTGGAATTGGTGACCATGGCACAGCGCCAGGTGGAGTGGATCATTGGCCGGAATCCTTTCTCGCAGAGCGCCATGTATGGCGAGGGTTTCGATTTCCCCCCGCTCTACGCGCCGTTCCCGGGCAATGTAGTCGGCGCGTTGCCAGTGGGCCTGCAGACCCGTGGCGATCGCGATGTCCCCTATTGGCCGGTGCAGAGCACCTGGACCTACAAAGAGGTTTGGGTGCATCCGGTAGCGCGGTGGATCTGGCTCATGCGGGACCTCGCCGGCCCGGCGCTCGTCGAGGGGCAGGCCGATTCGCCGGTCGAGTTCATCGCGACCGGTTCCAAACGCGGCGCTGTCATCCGCGCGAATTCAATCAACGGGCAATTCCGGGTCATGCTGCCGGAAGGCAAATACACCGTGCGATGTGCAGGCGAGGAACTGGCACGCGATTTCCTGCCTGCCGGCACATACCATCTGGACCTGCGCTCCGGTCGGGCGTTGGACTATGAAGTTTCCAAGTCCCAGTCTGCCAACGGCGAGGTGCGGATTAGAGTGAATGCGCATGGTAACGGTCGCCACGGGTTCCGCATTCGCACGGACAACCTCGCGCTCCCGGAGGAGCAGAAGGAGTTGATTTTGAAACGTGGAATTGTGGGCACTTTGGAATGGCAAACCAGCGTCCGTTCTGCAGACACTCCCTGGACCGCTGTGGTCATAGCGGATGAGAACCCGACGATCCGGAAAGAAATAATGGGAGCCGCCTGGGATCGTTAGCTGCGGGAGGTCCCTCACACCTGACGGAACCTCGACGCTTTCCTCGACAATATGGACGCTTGGATGCCATCAATCCTCGTTGGCGGCTCTCCGCAGCTCAATACGGTCCCGCCCGTTTCCTCGAAGGCGGCCAGCAACTGTGCGCGTCAACCCCGGCCGGGGATGCACCCAGACTTGTTTGACCTTCTGGGCCGCCAGGTCGCGGAGCGTCTCGCGCACCTGCCCCTCAGTGAGCATGTCGTTCCACACCCAGAGCGGGCCGGTGCTGTACTCGCGCGGCGGGTCCTTGAAGAGCGCCTTGGCCCGGGCCGATTCAGTGGCGCCGCACGACCGGCCGGGGCCCAAAACACAAACCACAATAGCCACGGCCAGCAGCCCGCCGATGGCAGAATCCGAAACCCCAATCCAAACGCTTGGCGAGATTTCATAAGCGGGCGCACTCTGCCAGCGAGGCTGCCACGGGATCAAGCCCTGTGGGTAGCGAAAATCCTCTGACGCCGTAATTGGCGACCCCGCGCGACGTTGGAGGACGATTCGGTCGCACGGAAAGCCAATTGTGGGTCCGATCTATGAGTCTGCAATCCACCTGAGGCAGAAGTTAACTATGATCAAGCTGGCCGGCGGCAACTGGATCGACCGTCCAAGCGGGTACAATATCCCCGTCCCGCCCGTCGTGCGCACGGTTATCGTTGTTCCAGCGGCGTCGCCAAACAGTGTTGTTGGGATCAATCATCGGCGGGCGTCTTGCCGACTCGCAATGGCCATCGGTGAACAGGATATCCACCCGGTAATTGTGGCGGTTGGATGGCCACTGGCTGTGGCCCTGACTGTTATCGGTCGGATCGACGTCGGCGTCCATATCGATCAGGTTCGGATCGGTCTGCGCTCGGACGTCAGCCAGCATGATCATGTCAACGGGTTTGAGCACGTCCGTGCCCCTCACTGGTCCTCGATTCCACGCGCCGTCAACGTCACCGCCCAGACCAAGCTGGGGGATGTGACTGATGGCTAAACCCCAGTCGTTGTAGCCAAACGAAAAACGCGAATGGGGGGTGATAGTAAAAGGATCCGGAAGTCCGTTTTCCCCAATACCTCCAAGGGTGTTGTTCAGGTTAGTGTCCCAGGCGCTGTTGGCCGGCGCTGCCGGGCAGGAAAACGCCTTCCGGTTATTTGCCATCAGATTTAAGAGCCGCGTCGGCCAAACAAAACAGCGGTGATTGGCGGAGTATGTGCCGGGATACTGACTGAAGTCGTTAAGATACAGGGCACTCGCGATGCCAAGCTGATGGAGATTATTGAGGCAAATTGTCTTCTGGCCCTTCGCTTTGGCCCGTGCCAACGCCGGCAACAGCAGCGCCGC
>PLZQ01000126.1 GCA_003152225.1 Limisphaerales bacterium
ATTACGAATTCGCCATGTACAGGCGTTGGCGACAAGGTCGCCGTTAAAACCGGTCGGTCCGGACGTGACCTTGAAGGTCGCGCTCACGGTGGCACCCGGCGGGACCGGGTCGGTAAACGTCTTTGAGGTCCCGGTGCCTCCTGAAACCACGGAGGTCCAACCCGACGGCACGGAAATGCTAAGCTTGACGCCGGTCGCTGGCGCGCCCGAGGTATTCTTAAACGTCACGGTGGTGTCGTGCGAGGCGCCCGGTGAGAAGGTCTGGAGTCCCGGCGGAGTGGCGATGGCGTTCGCCGGCGCGAGACTCAGCCGCTGCAGGTCGTACTTGGCCGCCACGACGTTGGCCTGCACCTTCTGGTTGAGCTTCTGTGTCGGGAAAGTGCCGGCGGCCGTCATAGCGCCCTCGTAAAAGGTACCCTGCGAACCGTTGCTATTGTCGCCTCCATTGCCCAGCAGAATGGCCCCCTGCTTGCGCATCGGGTCATAGCTGGCGTTAACGCGAGGTCCGTCAAACATGACCTTCAGGTCGCCCTGCTGCGCGTCCCCGCCCATGAATCTCCAGTGGTGCGGTTCGCCGTCGGCCGTGGCGGTCACGAACCGCCAGTTGATGCTTGGCAGGTTCGTGCAGAACTTGGATCCATCCGGGTTGACGCAACCCACCAAGTTGTTTTCCTGATCGGTCATGATCCAGGGCCCGGGAGATTGCCCGCGATACCAGGCGTTGGCATTGCCGTAATACGTGGTTTCCATGGTGCCGTTGCCATCGTCGCGGCTATCGGTCTCAGCGTTGCCGTAATCAAAGCAGCAGCCGGAGTTGTAATGGTGGCCACTGATGACCCAGTACTGCCCTTCCGCCTGGTCATCGACGGCAGTGCCTTTCGCGTCATTCCAGCGGAGGCCCATGCCCGGCTCGATGAAGACGCCGTAGACCTTGTGACCCATGATCGTAATCGGCGCCATATCCGCGAGCGGGAGGTTGTTGAACCCGCCCATGGCCGGTCCGCTGAAACCACCGCGGGGCGCCTGGACGAGGTGGTTGCCATGGCCGGACTGGTCGTAGATTTTGGTAATCCAGGCGTATGTGTTCGCGCAGAAAGCGTCTTGCGCGGCTGCGTCTGCGTATCCGCCCGGATCGGTCGCGGACGGTTGAACGACGCCGATATCCAAGGTCTTGCCGTCGGACTGGCGCATGACCTGGTACAGCGGGCCGTTGTAGGAGGCATAGAGGGCGCGAGTGGTGCTGTGGGCGGCCATGCAAGGGCAACCGGCGGCAGCGTAGATGTCACAAGGGCCTTCGGGCCTGGCCGGAGGAGCCTTGCGTCCCGCGCCGCTTTGTGCGGCGATCATCAAAGAGGCTATAGGAAGCGTGAGCGCCAGCGCAACCATTACCACCGAACGGGTTTTCGTTTTCATCTTCATCGTACTTGTTCAACCGATAGTTACTATTCCAGTAAAGCTCTTCATGTTCGACTGGCCAAAACGAAGGAGAACAAAAGAGTTCACTTGTTGAGCGAACGCGTCGACATACAACTCAAACCCGCCAATCCGAGTATTCGGGAGAGTGTTCTCATAGGCATTCCAGCAGGCCTGTGGTAAAGATCAAGGCGCCCTGCTTTTATAGGACCCGGGGGATTCCGGAGGTCCCCCCCTTGTAATCGGGATAGTTGGATCTCGCTTCATGGCGTTTTGAAGTTCCAGCGCGCCTTGTCGCTCTTCGCATCGAACTTCTCCAGCGTTGGAGTGCTGTTGCCAACCGCGGAGAGAGCCAGCGGTTCCTTTGAATAGGGCACCGCCTTGGGCAGGATATGGTAGGTGCCGTCGGTCAACTGTTCAATGCGCCACAGTCGTTCGGGGTTTCCGCTAAAGGTGGGAACTGTTACGACCTCGGCATCATCGGTTGCCGCCAGCACGCGATCCGTGCCGGCAAGGGCGATCTTGAAATAAGGTGAGCCAAGGTAGCCGCCGGCGTTAGTGACCGCGGAGATCGTCCACTTCTGATGTGGCCGCAGCATGTAATCTCCAATGCGGACATCAATCACACCGGCAGGCCAGTTCGTTGAGACTTCGGCCAGCTCCTGAAGCGAAATCGGTGTCACTGGACCAGCCGGACCACGATTCCCCGGGCCGCTTCCGGTGCCGGCCGTTCCGGGAATGTCGGCTCCTGGGGCATTGGTTCTGGGCGAACCACTTCCCCCAGCCGCTCCACCGGGGCCTCCAAATCCACCGCGCCGGCTGCCAGCCATCCGCACGAAATCGACCATCAACTCCAGCACATAACCGCTTCGCTCGGACTCGATAACAAACGTGCCACCGGTAAAGTTTTCCCCGGCGACAGGCCAGCCGTTCTTCCAGAGCAGCGCGCGAATGTCCAGAACACTGCGACCATTGCGGTCCAGGTCCGCCTCATAATGGCAGGAAAACTTCTCCACACCCTCGCCGAGGTCCTTCCGGCCGAAATGCCCGGGCCCGATAAGGCGTCCATTGGCGGCCACCACGAGCTTGCCGCCGCCTCGCAGCATGTCTATGCCGGCGTGATCTATATATGGGCCAGTCACCGTTCGGGAGCGGCCCACGCGGATGTTGTAAGTGGAGTTGGCGCCGTCGCAGCAGGTGCCGTGAGTCCCCAGCAAGTAATACCAGCCGTCGCGGTAAATCAGGTCCGTGGCTTCGCAATCGAGGGCGATGTTCACCGGCTGATTGCCTTCCAAGCGTCTACCGGTTTTGGGATCAAGCTCAACCAGCCGGACAAAACCAAAGTAGGTGCCGTAGGTGAGCCACAGCCGGCCATCGGAAGGATCAAGCAGGAACGAGGGATCAATGGCATCGCAATCCTCAACGCCATCGCTCGAGGCGACGACCACGCCCTCCGAATATTTGAAGTCGGGGGATTGAGGGTCGAGAGTCTTGTTCCACATCGTAAGAATTCGGCCGCTATGTCCGCCACCCAAACCGCCACCAGTCGAGCCATATGCCACAAGGTAGCGATCCCCGATTTTGATAACATCGGGAGCCGCCCCGCCGCCGGAACGCACGGCTCCAGGGCGCCAAGTCCATCCGTCATCGGAGATCAAGCCGTCGCCGCCAGTGCCAAAAGTATAAAATTTGCCCTCGCACTCCATGATAGTCGATGGGTCGTGGATGTAGGGGGCGCCGTCGAGCCCACATGCGGAGTTCGTCACACACAGCGAGAACAGAGTGGAAGCGGTTGCTCCGAATATGGAAGCCTTCATAAAATCTCAGGTATTCGAGGGGTGAGGCCAGGAACAAAAACTCATAGTCAATTGGCAGCGTTCTCAAGAATCATGGTGATGTTCTTTATTGGTTCCTTCGGGGATTATAGTGGGTAGATTTGAGGCTGCCCGGCGGCCCCCCAAGGAACCCTGCGGGCTCTTCCATGCACCAAATCCCCGCCCCCAACGAGGCCAAACGCTCGACGGAGCGCGCCTCGGCGCATCTTCGGCATGAACCATAGCCCGCTCTGCCGCNNCATTAAATTCCCGGGATATCCCTTTATTGGTTCGCCATGTTCATCTATGAAGCGGACGCAGAAATCACTCATGCCGGGGCCGTTGATTACCGCGCCGCGAATGATGTTCTTGCCTTTATTGAGGGTGAGGCGTTTGGAAACACAGTCATCCATCACCATGCGGCGATCACCGGAAAGGATGACAGTTTCCTTGCCGTTGAGCCACCACATCGATGCAGAATTAGAACCGACGGCCATGCGAATGCCGCGGTGCTCCTGAGGGCTGTCGACGACGGTCACGGCCCAGAACAGGACACCGTATGTCGGTTTATTCACCCCATCGGCGAAACGAAAGAGCTTGACGTTGAACTGCGAAGAGTCCAGCGCGTGCCAAAGGAGTTCTTGGCCGTGAACCGTCACCTTGTCCCCAGCGCGCGGGACCAGAGTAAACTGATTGGAGAAATATTCGGTAGCGAAGGCATTCCGGATATAGGTGTCAGTAAAAACCGTATTGCTGCGGTTCGGTTTACTAATCGGCTCGAGCAGCAACCAGCGCTGCAGGAAGCCGTCCTTATCGGGTGCCTTGGGCGACGACGTGGCTGGCGTGAGGTATGGCGCGAGACTGCGCGGATGTTCGGGCGTGTGATCACGAGCGGGATTGCCGGGCGGAACGCCAGGAGCAGCCGTGTCGTGAACGGCGGAAAGGACTTGAAACGCCGATAAAGCCAGGGCCCCGAATCCCCGCACGAGCATGTTACGATGGGGAAATGGATTATTCATAAGCAGAAGGAGAACTTCGCAGAGGTTTAACGGAACAGCCGCGCGACAAAATCGTGGAGCGATCACCGCCAAGTCTGCCATACGTGGGCAGTTTCCGCGATTCAAAGTAGGTGGAGCGGATTCCGGCTTTGTTTCCATGACTCACCATATTCGGAATTCGCCGCTGCAGTGGAACAGAGCCATCATGTAGAGCAGTCCCTCGTAGTAACGTTCCAATCCCTCTGGAGTCGGGGTATTCCAAAGCTCCTCGACATACCTCTTCCACCGCGGATTGGTCGCCGCAAGGCTGGCCACGGCGTTCACCGCAATCAGGCCCTGCGCGTGGCGGTCCTCCAGTTGTCGCCCGTCCAGCGTAAACACACAGCCGTAGTTCGTTCCTTTCGATTCAAAGAAGGCCTGCAACTTGTCGCTGAGTTCACACTGGCGTGGATCCTTGGCCCACCACGACCAGTCCACCGACCAGTTGCCGGCAGTGCGGAAGGCATCATAGCTGAAATTCGTGCCATAGTTGCTCGATCGCAGGACGAGCGAGCCGTCGAAGTTCGCGTAGCACGGATTCAACCCGGTGACCGGATGAGTCACCTTGACGAAGTAGTCGCGGCTCACGTCCGCTGCCTGTTTCCAGAACGCCGCATCTTCCTTTGGGCCCCGGCGGGCCCAGAGTTCGTAGAACGCGGGGAGGTGATAGGACGGATCGCTGAAGCGCGCGCGCTCATCGCTGGGACTGAATAGCACCATATTGTGCGCCTCATCAAACAGCGCCCCCGCCTGAATTTTCCGGCTACCGCCGCGCCACGGCACCTCACCGCTGATGACGGGGCGATGGCGCATCCTGGCGAGCAATTCGTCAGCCCGCTCCTGGTAGTTGAAAATTCCGGTTCCGCTACCCCAGCGGTGCGCAGCGAGATATAGCGCGGTGAGATAATATTCCTCGCCATCCGGCGCAACAAACTGGCTCATGCGCGCGCCGTTGGTTCGCGCCTGCCAAGTAAAGAAACCGAAGGAGGGATGATTCGTCTCCGAAACGTAAAGGTAGGTTTTCGACCAATTCCAGATGGCGTCAAACTCGGCCTTCTTGCCCAACTGCACAGCGATGATCATGCCGTAGGAGAGCCCTTCCGAGCGCACAACGAGATGTTTGATATCCGTGACAAAAGCCAAAGGGCCATTGGCGTTAGTTCCTGCCTCGTAATACACGGTCTCATTGGTCACGTTACCGTGAAACAACTGCTGAAAAGCGGAATCAACTTTCTTCCGAATCTCCGCCTGCGATTTGCCGATCTCGGCGAACAGGTTCCGATACCTGCCGGTGGCGAACGCGCCGGCCCCCTCCGCCTTGGGGGGCGTGTCCGCGCCCTGGAGGTCGAGCCCGGCGGTCAGCCAGACGCTGCAGAACATCAACAGAGAAAGAAGCCGCGCGGACAGAGCGGCCGCCGTTCTGCTTTGCGAGTTCACCAGGAAGTTTCGTGAAACAACTGAATTGTATTCCTGCTTCACATGCACGGTGTTCATTCGGGCTGGGTTCATCAGGATCAGGGCAGTGCCAGGCAGGCGGCAGAAATGTTTCGCCTGACGCGGCGTCTATTTGAATATCTGCTGGGCGAACCAATACAGACTGTTCTTCCAATGCTTGAAGTCGTGGGCGTTGTCGTCGACATGCCAGATGTGAGGAACGTCCTTGGCTTTGAGATAAGTGTGCGTCCGCAGACTGAAGGTCATGAGCCCGTCCTTGTTCCCGCAGGAGATCCACAACACCTTCAGTTTCTCCCTGGCTTTTGCTGGATCAGGAACCAGCACCTCGGGTGCTCGCGTGTTGGGAGCCGAAGAAAAGCCTCCGACGTTTGCAAACCTGTCGAGGTTGCCCAGGCCGAAGTCGAGCGATTGCCCGCCGCCCATCGAAAGCCCGGCCACCGCCCGGTGTTCGCGATCGGCATACACAGAGTAGTGCGATTCAATAAACGGGATGATGTCCTTAATCAGGTCGCTCTCGAAGTTCTTTCCCCAACCATCACCTGCAAGCGCGGCAGGGTCGCCATTGCCGCCGAAACCGCCGCGCCCGCCACGCCCGGCGCTGGCAGCGTTGGTGGTGGCATTGCCATTCGGAAAGACCACGATCATGGGCTCGATTTTCTTCTCGGCAATCAGATTATCGATGACCACATTGGCCACACCGCCCCTCGTCCACTCCCGGTTTTCATTGCCCCCGATGCCGTGCAACAAGAACAGAACAGGATACTTCTTATCTTTCGAGTAACCACGCGGAGTGTATACCTCCATCCACCGTTTAACGCCCACGGTCTTGGAATCGTAATCGACGCGTTCAAGCGTGCCGTGGGGGATGCCTTCGCGGACTTTGTCAAAACCTTCAGGGGGCTTCGGAAAGGCTTCTTTGTTGTCTTCGGGGCTGAGGGTGACGGGCCCGCCGAATCCGCCCCGTCCACCACCTCGGCGCCCGCCGGGCCCTGCGGCTGGTTGAGTTGTCGAAGGTTGCGCCGGAGCATCCGCCCCCTCCCGTTTGGCCACGAGCTCCTCTTTGGCAATCTCACCGACCTGCCGTGTCAGTTTGAGCTCACTCACCGACACTTTGCCAGTGTAGACGATGCGCACGTCGTTACCTTGAAAGCTAAGCATTTCGACGAACGACACGGAGTCGCCATCGATTTTACCTTCCTTCAACTCGGTTTCGTGCTTCTCACCATTGATTTCTGCGGTCGCCTTGCCAGTCAGGCTGGCGCCGTCTTGCTTGAGCACGAAGAGATATTTTTGTATGCCGATCTGCGTGTCGAACGCGGCTTTCCACGTGCCTGTAATGTCGGTCGCGAATGTTTTGGCGGCAGGTGCTGAGGGCGCCGTGCGGGTCTCGCCACCTCCCTGCGGAACAATCTCGATCGCGCAGATTTGCGGGTTCTCCACCTTGGGAGTGAAGGTCACCTTAATCCTGCCGTCGGTCACATCCACGGGAACACTCTCCACATAGGCCTTCAACGGCCCGCCGGCCTTGACCCAAACATCAAAGTCTTTGAACTCCTTGCCCTGAACGTTGAACGTGAAGACGCGCTCGCCCGGCCCGGTGATGCCGTCGAAGGTCTCGGCGAAATGCAGTTTTGCCAGGTATTTCCCGTTGGGCACCGGCCACGAAAAGGAGTCCATGCTGTAGTGTTCGGCGCGGTAGAGATCCGGGCTCTTAGTATTGGCAATCTGGATATCAGGTCTCTCGATAGTTTGGCCACCTTCGAACCCCTGCTCGGCCTGCCAGACATTGCCCTCGGCGTCTTTGACGGGCTCGGATTTCCCGGCTTTGATTCGAATCGTCCCGGGGACAGGCGCGCTGGCCGTAGCCGACGCTGCTGCAGGTGGCCCGCCGGTTTGGAGCGCGGCCGCGATGTTCGTGGGATCATCCTGAAACACCACTTGCGCAAATTGATGCAGGCTTCGGCGCCAAGTAAGGAACTCGTGAGCTGATTCCGGCGACACATACGCAATGTTCTTGATGCCGGCCTTCTCGAGGGCTTCGTGGTTGGAGTTGATGTTGCCCGGATTCTCACGGCTGCCGCAGCTACAGAACACCACTTTTACCTTCTCCTTGAAACCAGGCGTATTCTCGACATCTGTGGGGGTGATGACGCCGCCGCTGAAGAGGCCGATTTGGGAAAACTTGTCGAGATTCTTCAGGGTGATGATCTTGGTTTCCATCCCGCCCATGGAAAGCCCAGCCATGCCACGACGAGCTTGATCGCTCAGAGTACGGAAGTTGGCGTCGATATACGGAATGAGTTCGTTTACGAGAACCACCTCGAATGCCGCGGCAGCCCCGGCAAAGGGGTTCATGCCGCCGCCACGACCTCCGGGGCCGCGTACAGCGGGCGCTGTATTGGTTCCAGCAGGTACGGCATTCGTCGATCCAGCGGCTGCTCCTGCTCCCGGTCCAGGGCCACCGCGGCGCGCACCCGGTCCTGGTCCTTCGTTGGTTAAGCCGTAGGTCATTACGATGATGAAGGGCCTCGTCTTTCCCTCGGCGATCAAGTTGTCCATGATGAGGTTGGCGCGACCTTGGTTCCACCAGGCGTATTCGTTTTCACCCCAGCCATGCTGCAGATATAGCACTGGGTAACGCTTCGTAGTGTCCTTGTCGTAATCGGGCGGTGTATACACGTAGGCGGGGCGCGCGATGATGCTGTTGGTGAACTTCGAAGGGAAGAGGATCTGCTGGACTCGCCCGTGCGGAACGTCCTTCAGGGCGTAGAAGTCCTGATCGTGTGCGGGGATTTCGATACCACTCTCCCACCGAGTCGAGCCGTAGAAGTCCAAAGTGCCGGGATCGTTGAATGTTCCTCCATCCACGCTGAGATGGTAGTAATGAAACCCTTCATCCAGCGGTCTTGCCGTAGTGCCCGTCCAGGACCCGTCCTCGGCTTTCGTGAGGGGAGTGCCCCCGCGTCCACCCAGGCCCACACTGACGCTTTGGGCTTGGGGAGCGACGATGCGGAATCGCGCGAAGCGTTGCGAGTTGACCTGCGGGTATTGTTGGCCGGGCTGGTTCAAGCTCGAGGACTTAAAGTCCTCCACTGGCGGCTGGTCTGTCTGTGCCATGGCAGGAAGACTCGCCAGGAGTGTAAAACTGAGAATTGCGGTTTTCATGATGTATGTCGATCGTGCCAACGCCCTCGCCTTCAGGGTGGCGCCGGCTATTTGATGGGAATCAGCATTTGGGTAAAGGAATGCGCCGGGAAGTCGTAGCTGATGGTATTGGCCTGGAATTGAATCTCCTTCGTGGTGATGGCTACGGCCTCCCGGGTCCTGGTATTTGTGGAATTCACAGCTTCAGCGTTAATCTCGTTTACCGTGGCGCTCCCCGTGAAAGCCCCGTCCTGCAGAACAACATTGGCGGTCAGGGCGTTCTGTTCATGCCGGTTGACCACATTCAAAACAACCGATTTTGCGGAGTCGCTCAATACGGCCGTGACATCAAGATAAGGGATGTTCTCGAAGACTCTGTTGTTATATTGCTCACAGTCCGCGTACACATCCAGAGCGGTGCCGCGGGAGTTGTTCGAATACAGATAGAATGCCTGATACAACGCATTCTTGAAATCGCCTTCCGGTGAATTTCCCACCAGGCTCGAAAGCATTGTGATGTTGGCCATCTTGACGATGTCGGCATGTCTTATGAATGAGTTCAGGTGCTGGGCCACCAGGAGCGAACCAGTCAGCGTATCGCGCCCGCCCGACCATTCATCAAACGAGATGTAAACCGGCCTCGTAGCTCCGGACCTCGCCATGGCTTTCTTGATTAGCGCTTTTACGACGTCGATCTTTTGATCTACGTCCAGCCCCAGAGACATCATCCTGGGGAAGTTGGTTTCGCCTCCCAACGCCTCCCTGACGTATCGGTGAACGGAGAGATAATCGATTTTGCCGATCATGTGCTCCAACACATAATCGTTCCAATCGATCCACGCACTGTTGGTGCCCCGCCCGTAATTGGAAGCCCCGCAGGCGATGAGCTTGATATCCCTGTCCACCCACTGCATCAGTTTGGCCGCCTCCAAGGCAAATTTGCAGTAGTCTTCCCCGCTTTTCTGCCCCATTTGCCAGGGCCCGTCAATTTCGTTGCCCAGAGCCCAGTACTTCACCTTAAAAGGCTTCTCGTTGCCGTATTTTCTGCGGAGATCCGAATAATAGGTCCCGCCCTGATAATTGCAGTACTCAACCCAGTGCCTCGCCTGATCCAGCGTCCCCAAACCCGCGTTGATACAGATGAAATTCTCAGCCCCGATGAGGCTGCAGAGTTTGGCGTACTCATCTGTTCCCATCTGATTGCTTTCAACCTGGTGCCATGCGAGGTCGAGCCTCGCCGGACGCTGCTCCTTGGGACCAATCCCATCTTCCCAGTTATAGCCGGACACATAATTTCCACCGGGCCACCTTACCACCGGAATTTTGAGCGCCTTTACAAGCTGGACGAAATCCTTTCTGAAACCGTTCTCATCAGCAAAGGAAGACTTGGGATCGTAAATACTGCCGTACACAACGGTGCGGATGGGCTCAACAAATGCACCGTAAATATTCGGATCGACGTTCGAGATCTTAAGGTCCAGGTCAATCTTGATGATCGCCGGTTGCTGTGACCTGAGGGTCACGGTCAACAAACCGGAGAGAACTATGCAACTGAGGAGCAGCTTGACCGTTTTCATCAGGATTACTCACCACCTCATTGCGGGATGATCTCGATCGCGCAAATTTGCGGGTTCTCGACTTTAGGAGTGAAGGTGACCTTGATCTTCCCTTCGGTGACTTCGACGGGAACCGTCTCGATATAGGCCTTCAAGAACCCGCCTGCCTTGACCCAAACGTCAAAGTCCTTAAATTCCTTCCCCTGCACGTTGAAGGAGAATACCCGCTCACCCGGTCCGGTGATGCCCTCGAAAGTTTCCGCAAAATGCAGTTTCACCAGGTACTTCCCATTGGGGACCGGCCACGAAAACGAATCCATGCTGTAGTGTTCGGCCCGGTAAAGGCCGGGATTCTTGGTGTTGGCAACCTGGATGTCGGGCCTTTCTATGGTTTGGCCGCCCTCGAAGCCTTGATCGGCCAGCCAGACATTGCCCTCAGCGTCCTTGACGGGTTCGGACTTGCCGGCTTTGATCCGGATCGTCTTCGCGGCCGGCGCAGGGGCTGCCGCACCTGTTTCGGCTCCGGTCTGCGGGATGATCTCAAGCGCGCAGATTTGGGGGTTCTCGACCTTGGGAGTGAACGTCACCTTGATCTTGCCGTNNTTGAACTCGCGCCCCTGGACGTTGAAGGAAAACACGCGCTCCCCCAGTCCGGTGATGCCGTCAAAGGTTTCTGCAAAATGCAGCTTCACCACGTACTTCCCGTTGGGCACGGGCCAGGAAAAGGAGTCCATGCTGTAGCGTTCAGCCCGGTAGAGGTCAGGGCTCTTGGTGTTGGCAATCTGGATGTCGGGCCTTTCGATGGTTTGGCCGCCCTCGAAGCCTTGGTCGGCCAGCCAAACATTGCCCTCGGCGTCTTTGACGGGCTCGGATTTTCCGGCTTTGATCCGGACCGTCTTGGCGGCGGGCGCAGGTTGCGCCGGAGCGGTCGCTGACTCGCGTTTGGCAACCGCCTCCGTGGTGGCGAAGTCGCCGACCTGACGGGTAAACTTGATCTCGTTGTCCGCAACCTTGCCGGTATAGGTAATGCGAAGGTCGTTGCCCTGAATGTTGAGTGGCTCGACAAAAGATACGGTGTCGCCTTCAATCTTGCCTTCCTTCAGCTCGGATTCACGTTTCGCGCCGTTCACCTCGGCGCTGGCATTGCCGCTGACCTTTGTGCCGTCCTGCTGGAGCGTGAAGGTGTACTTCTGCAGGCCGCGCTGCGTGTCGAATTGGGCTTTCCAAACCCCGGTGACATTGGCTGCCCAGACGCAGCACACGGAGAGCGCAAGCGTTAAAAGAATAATTCGAGTTTTCATGTTAAGTGTATTCTTGGGATTGGAGTGATATGCAATAAAGTTTAATCGGTGCATTAATTCTTAAACAGCAACGGTGCGAATTGATACAGGCTTCGCCGCCAGGTTAGCCACTCGTGAGCGGTATTGGGGGATTCGTAGAAGACACTATTGACGCCAGCTTGTTTGAGCGCTTCAACACTGGCCTTGCCGGCAGCGCCATTCTCGCGGCTTCCGTAGCTGACGAAAACCATCTTAACCTTCTCCTGAAACGCGGGCATGTCGGTGATATTCGTCAGGGCCATGCTGCCGCCGCTGAAAATCCCGATGTGGGAGAACTTGTCGAGGTTGGCCAGAGTGATCCCTCGGGTCTGCATGCCGCCCATGGAGAGGCCGGCCATCGCACGATGGGGCTGATCGGCGAGGGTGCGGTAATTGGTATCAATGAAGGGGATCAGGTCGCCGATGAGAACGCGCTCAAAGGCGCCGAAGTCAAACCTGCGTCCACCGGGACCGGTGACGCTGCGAGAAGGGGCGGACCACCAAACACCAGCAGAGCCGAGAACTGCCCGCAGTTCTAAATCAGTCGGAGGCTCAACTTTCGCGGACATAAGAGGCCCTACAGTATTTGGTCACCGTAACCGGCCGACCATACACCAACGTAACTCCCTCATTCATCGCAGTTATTTTACCGCCGATAGCCGAAGCCGCGAAAGCATTATCTACGCTTTTCTTGAGTGGTTCGGTTCTGCTCTCTGGGGTTGTTGGCTGCGCTACCTCCGGCCCAAAGGTTGTTTCCGGCCGTGGGCAAACGTCCACCAGCACAACGCTCTCAGACGCCCGAATCTTGTATGAGATGGGGAAGTTGGATTTGGCGGAGCAAAAACTGCACTTGGTTCTGCAGACGGCTGTCCCTACCAGAAATTCCATCCGCATG
>PLZQ01000460.1 GCA_003152225.1 Limisphaerales bacterium
GGGGAGGTCTGGTACCACCCTGGACATACCCTGGTACCATAGAACCCCTCCAGAGGGCCGTTTTCGATCACCGCAGCTTATCTAACTCTGCTTCCCGAGCTGGCCGGGCGCCGGGTCGGAGACCGGCGCTCCGGGAGCTCGGCGTTCGCCCGGGGCGCACTTTGTTCCTTGCGCCGGAGGAATCTCCTCTCATATTTAACCGCATGGCGAATGAAACCTTGCTCCAACTCGATTTGCCCGGCGTGCGCAAGCTCAAGAGCGGCAAAGTGCGGGAAGTATTTGACCTGGGGGACCGCTTGCTCTTTGTGGCCACGGACCGGATATCCGCCTTTGACTGCATCATGCCCAACGGCATCCCGCGCAAAGGGGAGGTGCTGACCCAGCTCTCTTATTTCTGGTTCGATCACACCAAAGCCTTTCAGTCCAACCACCTGCTCTCGCGCCCGGAAGATGTCCTGCCGGCCAGCCTCCGGCCCTATGCGGCCCAGCTCGCGCGCCGGACCATGATCGTCAAGAAGGCCCAGCCGCTCGCCATCGAATGCGTCGTGCGCGGCTACCTCGCCGGCTCCGGCTGGAAGGAGTATCGCGAGTACCAAACGGTCTGCGGCATCAAACTCCCGCCCAGCTTGCAGGAATCCTCAGAGTTGCCGGTGCCCATTTTCACCCCGGCCACCAAGGCGGAGTCGGGCCATGATGAGAACATTTCGTTTGAACAGGCCGCGAAAATTGTCGGTGCGGACATCGCGGAGAAAGCGCGGACGGCGGCCGTGAAGCTTTACCGTTACGCGCGGGATTACGCCCGCCTGCGCGGCATCATCATCGCCGATACAAAGTTCGAGTTCGGCATCTTCGACGGCAAGCTCATCCTGATTGATGAAATCCTGACTCCCGACTCCTCGCGGTTCTGGCCGGCGGACAAGTATAAGCCTGGCCAGGGCCAGCCGAGCTTCGACAAGCAGTTTGTCCGCGATTACCTGGAGACCCTGAATTGGAACAAGACCCCGCCCGCGCCCGCCTTGCCGCCCGAGGTGGTGGCCCGAACGCAGGCGAAGTATCTCGAGGCTTATGAGCTGTTGACCGGCCACAAGCTTGGATGAATCAACTAGTCGAGGACTTCCTCCAGTACCTCCGTCACGAGCGCGGCCAGGCGGAGCATACGCAGCGAACCTACGCCGCGCTGTTGAACAAGTTCGTCGTCTGGGCGGAGAAGCAGGGGATCTCCGACTGGAAATCGGTTGAGTTTCCCCACCTGATGGCTTTCCTCCAGCACGAGCGCGAGCGGGCGCTGGCCAACGAGCCCAAGGAGTCCGCGCGCCGCCTCAGCAGTGAGAGCCTTTACCTGGAGATTGCCGCCCTGCGGGCCTTGTATCGCTTTGCGGAGACCGAGAAGCTCCTGCCGGCCAATGTCGCCGAGAACCTGTCCCTGCCGCGGCGCTGGAAACGCCTGCCCAAAGCCCTCACCAATCAGGAAATTGACCAACTCCTGACGCCGGAGACCCCGGAGATGCCCGCGAACCTGTGCGACCAGGCCATACTGGAGCTGGCCTATGCCTCGGGCCTGCGGTTGGCGGAGTTGCGTAACGCCCGGCTGGAGCACCTGCACCTCGATGCCGGCTTCATCAATGTTGTCGGCAAAGGCAACAAGGAGCGTGTTGTCCCGGTTGGGAGCAAAGCCGTCGCCGCTTTGGAGCGCTACCTCGCTGTGGGCCGGCCCAAGCTGGTGACCCCCCGTTCTACCGCTAACGTCTTCCTCACCCGACGCGGCACCGCATTTGCGCCAGTGACTCTCTGGTTGCGCGTGAAACAGCGCGTTCGCCGCGCCGGCATCCCCCGCAACGTCACTCCGCACATGCTGCGGCACAGCTTCGCGACCCATCTCCTCGATCACGGCGCCGACTTGCGCGTCATCCAGGAGTTGCTGGGCCATGCCAGCATCAGCACGACCGAGGTTTATACCCACGTGGCCGCGACTCGGCTAAGGGACGTTCACCGCAAGTATCATCCGCGACCGTGAAGCGAGTTACTTGCCGCTGACGATTTCGGGCAGCTTGAAGATGGGCAGGAACATGCAGATGACCATGCCACCGACCACTACCCCGAGGAACACGATTAGAATCGGCTCGATCATCGAGGTCAGACCCGAAAGGGTCGTCTCGATCTCCTCATCCAGGAAGTCCGCAATGCGCTCCAGCATGTTGTCAATCTTGCCGGTTTGTTCCCCGGCGGTCACCATGCGTATGATCATGATGGGGAATACCGGATGCTTGCCCAGGGCGGCGGAAATGCTCTCGCCGCGCTCAATATCCCCCGCGGCGGTCTTGATCGCCTTTTCCATGACCATGTTGCCCACCGTCTGGGAAACGATTTGCAGCACCTCCAGGATCGGCACGCCGCTGCGCACCAGCGAAGCCAGCGTGCGCGTAAACCGGGCCAGGCAGATCTTGTGGGCGATGACACCGAAGATCGGCAACCGGATGCGGTTTGTGTCCCAGAAGAGCCGGCCTCCGGGGGTCTTGATAAAATAGAGCCAGCCATAGACACCGCCGCCGGCGGCCAACGCCAGGAAGACGATATAACTCTTTACGAAGTTGCTGATCATGACCAGGTACATCGTTGGCGCCGGCAGCTTGGCGTTAAAGCTCGAGAAGATTTCGCCGAAGACCGGCACCACCTTGACCAGCAGGAATATCGTGATCAGGATCGCCACCACCGTCACGACGGTCGGGTACATCATGGCGGATTTGACCTTTTTGCGCAGCCGGGCGGTATTTTCCAGGTAGGTCGCCAGGCGGGCGAGGATTTCGGCCAGCAAGCCGCCTTGTTCGCCCGCGGCGACCATGCAAACGTAGAGCCGGTTAAAGGTCTTGGGGTGCTTTTGCAGCGCCTCGGAGAAACTGTCGCCGTTTTCAACCCGCGCGCAGATGTCGCGAATCACGTCGCGCATGACTTTGTTGGAGGTTTGGTCGGCCAGCGCCTGCAACGACTGCACCATGGCCAGGCCGGCATCGATCATCGTCGCCAGTTGCCGCGTAAACATGACGAGCTCGGACAGGGCCACGCGCCCGCCGCTGGTCTTGCCTTGCTTGCCGACCTTCTCCTGGATCGAGAGGACCAGCATGTTGCGGTTGAGCAGGGCCGAGATGGCCGCCGACTCGCTGGCCGCATCAACGGAACTGCGGATCTCCCGGCCGGAAGCCGTTTCCCGTGCCACATAAAGGAACGAAGCCATAATTAGAGTCGATTCATTGTTGGCCAGTCCGTGCCCTTGCAAGGCCAAGACCGGTTATGGATGCTTTGCCAGACATTTGCTCTCTTCTGCAAAGCAGTCTTTGTTCCAACCGGGCGAATGATGGATGCCAGGGGTTGAGGCCCGTTGGCGCAAGCGGCTGCTATCCTGAATGCCAGGCCCCGGAAAAGGCTGAGGCGCAACCGTTGAACGAGGCGACGGGCGGATTTGGCGCGCTCGACGCTGTCCCGATCCGGGACAGTGGTTGCGCAGAAATGGGCTGAAACAGGGGGTAAAAATAGTGAAAAAAGGTGTTGTCAAACCGGCGGCCATACCCTAATTATTGCCGAAAGTGCACCGGTTCTGGTGCGGGGGTAAACCGGTTTTACCCCGTGAAATGCATAGTTATATAATAAACATACGATCAACATCGGAGGAACGAATGAAGTATAATAAATGGACAGTAGCTCTGGCCGCTCTCGGGGTGGTCAGCTTTGCATCCGCTGTCAACGCCGAAGAGAAGGCCAGTCCGGTTATGACCGCGCTCTCTTCCACGACCATCAGCGGGTACGTGGATACGTCGGCGGAATGGAACCCCGGCACGGGTAACGCCAATCTGCCGCCTTACAAGTTCAATGGTGCGAACAAGGCCGACGGATTCAACCTGGATGTCATCCAACTCAGAATCGACAAGCCGTTGGATGAACAGGACTGGGCCGCCGGTTATCGGGCTGACTTTTGGTTTGGGCCGGATGCCAACACCCTCGGAACCACATCGACTGGGATGACCGGGATAAATGGCAGTGACTTCGGCATCAGGCAAGCCTATGTCGCATTGCGCGCCCCAGTGGGCACAGGACTCGACCTCAAGATGGGTGTCTTTGACAGCATCATCGGGTATGAATCCATCGAAGCCGGCAATAACCCCAACTACACCCGCTCATACGGCCACTCCATTGAGCCGCAAACCGAGACGGGCCTGTTGGCCAGCTACCGCTTCTGCGACTGTTTCAGCGCTTCGGTTGGCGTAGCCGACACCTTCGGGCCGACGATCAATGATCGAGCCTTCGCGCCGGTCAATGGAGTACCGTACGGATCTCAAACGGAAGCTGAATCTTACAAAACCTACATGGGGTCCATCGCACTGACCGCCCCGGATAGTTGGGGATTCCTG
The DNA here is from genome assembly GCA_003152225.1 of Limisphaerales bacterium. Taxonomy (GTDB): domain Bacteria; phylum Verrucomicrobiota; class Verrucomicrobiia; order Limisphaerales; family UBA8199; genus PALSA-1440. The sequence goes on from PLZQ01000460.1 coordinate 4,401, forward strand.
TCAGGCTCGACCCTGTATGCAGGGGCTGTCAACGGGTTCAACAGTAGTGGGTTCATGAGCGGCTTCACGACTCAACCGGTTACCGTTACCAGCTACTATCTTGGCGCTACGGTGGCCACTCCGGTGACGGGCCTGCGGGTAGGCGCGTCATTTGATTACCTCGACATCCACCCGCTCAATAACGACACCTACTCCCTCGCGGGCTATCTCTCCTACCAGGCGACCGAGAAGCTTAGCTTCCATGGCCGCGCCGAGTACTTCAAGGACAAGCTCGCGGACACTGCGGGCGGGACAACGGGACTGTTATTCGGGACCAAAGCTGAGGTGCTGGCTCTGACCGCCACGGTTCAGTATGACCTGTGGAAAAACGTCATCAGCCGCTTGGAACTCCGCTGGGATCATTCCCTGCTCGGGAACGATATCTTCGGCGGCGAGACAGCGGGTACACCCAACTCCGAGAACGCTTTGTTGCTGGCGGCCAACGTCATCTACAAGTTCTAAGCTGAGTTAGCATCAAACTTACGACACCCCTTCCGAGAAAATCGGAAGGGGTTTTCCATTTATACACTATAATGCGTGGACCATGGTGCTGGCCGGCGCTGGGCTGGTTAGCCTGCCGGTAGCGGCACGGGCCGACGAGAAGCCGAGCGCGCTTATGACCGGGCTGGCTCCGACAACCCTGAATGGGCTATGTGGACACTTCCGCCCAATGGAACCTCGGCACCAGCAACGCCAATACGCCCCCTTACGCCTTCAGCAATGGCAAAGCCGACGGCTTCAACCTCAATGTCGTCAAGCTGACTCTGGATAAGCCCGCCGACCTCAAGGAAGACTGGGGCGCCGGATATAGAGTGGATTTGCTCGCGTACAACTCACGATAATTTTAAGGCTTGGTTTGTGGCCCGGTTTGTGGTATAGAAGCCTCTAGCCATGGCTGCTATTTCAACTGACTCGGGCTTTATCGTCTGGGGGATAGACCAGACCGCATACGGCCCAGTGGAGCTGCCCGCCCTCGTGTCCTGGGTCAAGGACGAGCGCGTGACAGCCGACACGTGGATTTACGCCGCCCAAAACTCTTCCTGGCAGAAAGCTGCCGACGTGCCCGAGCTGCAAATGTTCTTCCAGTCGAAGCCGCACGGCGCCTCGTCCGGCGCGTCGGCGATGACAACCCCCCGGGGGGTTGATCCCCGGGCGCTGCGCCGGGTAAAGATTCTGGCGAGCATGACCGACGGCCAGTTGGAGCGTTTCGCCGGATTTGTGGAGGTCGAAGAGGTCCCGCAATGGTCGGTAGTCGTGAAACAGGGGGACCCCGGTGACAGCATGTATTTCATCCTGGAAGGCGAGCTGCGGGCTCGGATCAACGTCGCGGACCGCGAGACCATCCTCGCCACCCTCGGCGCGGGCGATTTCTTTGGCGACATTTCCCTGTTCGACCACGGCCCCCGCTCCGCCGATGTGGTGGCCAACAGCGACAGCCTGCTCGTGAAGATCTCCGCGCCCGGCTTCGAGAAGCTGGCCAAAGAAGCGCCGGACATCGCGACCCCCTTGCTGCGCGCTGTCGGGCGCACACTGTCCGCCCGGATCCGTACCGACAACAAGCGTTACGGCGACTCGGTCAAGTTCAGCCAGGCTGCCGGATAGCGCCCCGGCGTTAATCTCCGAGCAGGTTCTTCAAAGTGTCCCGCGCCTTGGCCTCGCGCGAGGTGTTCTCCACCGGCGGCACGAACTCCCGTCGGATGAACTCGAAATACTCGCAATAGTTGGCCAGGTGCTTTTCCGCCACCAGGTCGGCGCGGCGATCGCGACACTGCTCCGCGACCCGCGGGTCGTAGCTGACGCAGTTCAAGCACACCTTGAGGTCCGCGTTGCAGCGGTGGCAGCATTCCGAACGGCCCGGTGTTCCCGGCAACTTATATTCCGTGCCGCACTTCCAACAATGCCGTGTTATTGCCATGCGAGGAATTCTAACTTCCCATGGGAATTCTGCCAGCGGAGAGTTCACGCCCCGCTGCGGGTGATGTTTGTTTGCGCCACCACGGCATAGGAGCGCAGCCTTCAGGCTGCAGAGATGTGCGTCCTGGTAGAGCATATGATTTGTCCATGCTCTTCAGGTTTTCGCGAGTTCTGCAGCCTGAAGGCTGCGCTCCTATGCCCGTCGGGCCGCCGCGCCGCGTGGTGGTACAAGCAAGCGTCCCTTCGCCGCCAACGGTCGCATCTTGCATTGCACTGTGTCAACCACCGGCGCATCCTCCGGCAGTGGCATGACAAACGAGACAGGCAACCTGCCGGATAACCAACAACAGCGCCGTTACACCTGGCCATGGTTCGTGCTCGCGGCAGTCTTGCTGGCGATCGCATTGGCCGTGCTGTGGATGAGCAAAGAAATCGCGCGGGCCCGGCGCATCCACGACCTGAACGCGCCCGCCGCACCAATGAACCACGGCGCTACTTCGCTTGCGCCTGCTTCGCCGCCGGCGACTTGGCGGGCTTAATCGGCCACTGCTCCGATTCCGTCCGCGCGGTCTTCAGGTAGTCCTCCATCTTCGCCACGACCTCGAGATTCTGCGCGGCCACATTCTGCTGCTCGCCCACGTCCGTCTTCAAATTGTAAAGCTCGAGCGGCGCGCCGGCCTGCGGACGGACGGCCTTCCAATCCCCCATGCGCGCGGCTTGTTGGAACCCGCGCTCGTGAAACTCCCAGTAAAGGATATCGTGCCGGTTGGTTTGCGGTTGGCCGAGGAGCGTCGGCAGCAGCGACACGCCGTCGAGCTGCCCGGTGACTTTCGCCTGGGCGACCTCGGCGGCGGTCGGCAGGAAATCCCAAAAGGCCCCCAGCTCACTGCTGACGGTGCCGCCTTTGATCCTCCCCGGCCAGCGCACGATCAACGGCACACGGATGCCACCTTCGTACAGATCACGCTTGATGCCGCGCAAGGGGCCCGAGCTCTGGAAGAACTTCGGGTCCACCCCGCCTTCCTTGTGCGGGCCATTGTCGCTGGCAAAGAAGATGATCGTGTTATCGTCGATCTTCAACTGCTGGAGCTTGTCCAGGAGTTTGCCGACGTAGGAATCCAGGCGCGTGATCATGGCGGCCTTGTTCTTCTCCGGGGCCGGCCACGGCTGATCGGAATAGGGGTAGTCGCCGGGCACCTGCATGCCGTTGCCCGTGCGCGTGCCCTCCTCGTTGTTCGCGTGCGGAATGGTGTAGGCGAGGTAAAGGAAGAAAGGCCGAAAGTTATTGAGCGGCTCGGGCTTGTTGATCCGCAGAAAATTCAGCGAGGCGTTGGCGAATAGGTCATCCGCATACAGGCCCTTCTTGCCGCCCTGGTTTTCGGGAAAGGCCATCTGGCCATCATGGCCCGGTTTTGCGCTGGTGGGCGGGTCATAGCGCCAGAGATGATCGGTGTAATAATCGTGGGCGTGAACCTGGTCGAGATAGCCGAAGAACTCATCGAACCCCTTCTTCTGCGGCACGCCCGTCGTATTCTCGTTGCCCAAACCCCATTTCCCGATAAGCCCCGTGTGATAGCCGGCTTGCTTGAGCACCTCGGCCACCGTCAGGTCTTGCGGCCGGAGCGGCACCAGGGCGTTGCCGCGGATCAAGCCGTGCCCGGTGTGCAAACCGGTCATCAGCGCGCCGCGCGACGGGGCGCAAACCGTGCTGCCGGCGTAGAAGTCGGTAAAGCGCATGCCCTCGGCGGCCAACCGGTCCAGATTCGGCGTCTTGATCTTCGTCTGGCCGTAGCAACCCAGGTCCCCATAGCCAAGGTCGTCGGCGAGAATGAAAATGATACTGGGCTTGCGCACCGCGGAAGCGAACGGGCGGTTGGTCTGCGCTCGCGAGCTGCAGGCCGCTGTAGCCACCGCAAGGCAAAGGAACAGGGCTTGGCTGGCCCGCTGCCAGCCCGGGAAAAATCGGCTCGTCATACATCAAAATTTGGCGGAACCGCCCCCCGGCGTCCACTCCAATTCACGACTGCAGCCCAACCGGGCGCGTCTGGGCGCTCCCATCGTAGCGCGCCGTGTTATTTGCCGTCTCCGCCCGCCAGCGGTTTCGGCTGCGCCTTTTCCCATTCCGCGCGCGGGACTTCTTTCACCTCATGTTTGAAGACAAAGACCCCCTTCTTGTTGCCGACGACGATATCGGGGTACTTAGGATTGCTGACGATGCCGACGGTGACCTCCGTGCCGACGCCCGAGTCGTCGTCAATCAGATAAGGGACGAACTCGGCTTGGCCTTTGGCAGGGCGCACGAGTTTGAACCAATAGAGGACCGCGGGAGCGTTGTCCGACTCCGGGTCGGGGCCATTCTTGCCGTGCGCCCAGAAGCGCTTGCCGGTGACGACGTCCATCAAGCCGTCGCCGTCAATATCCGCCAGCGCGAGGGCGTGCGGCTGCGTGAACTGAACGCCGTAACGGTCTTTAGTGTTGTCCTTGTTCAGGATGACATGCTCGCGGAAGGTGATATTGCCATTCTCGCGCACCTGCTCGAACCAGGAGAGCCCGTAACCGTGCGCGTTGACGCAGGTGATGACGTCGTTCAAGCCGTCCCCGTTCACATCATAGACGAGCATCTGCGCGGCAGCCGGAGCGAACGGAAACGGGTGCTTGGTCCACACCGGATCATTGGCCACAGAAGCGGGCTGTTCCCACCAGCCGTCTTTCTCGATGATATCGATCCGGCCGTCGCCGTTGATGTCGCCACACCCGATGCCGTGAGTGAACCTCTGGTAATCGCCCTTGGGCGAAATGGCGTGGAATTTCCAGGGTGCCGCCGGATTACTCCAATCGGCCTCCGCATAGCCAATGAAACCGCCCGAGCAGCACAGGATCTCCGGCTTGCCGTCGCCAGTGATGTCGGCGAAGCCGGGGGACTCGTTATCCAGCACATCGAAGATGACGTGGCGCTGCCAATGTCCCGGGCGGCCCTTCGGGTTCTCATACCATGCGACTTCCTTTCCCGGAAAGCCATAAACGAGGACGTCCATCCAGCCATCTCCGTTAAAGTCGTAGGTGAAGGTGAGGAAGCAATCCGAGTAAGCGTTGTTAACGCCCAGCGCGCCTTCGAAGCCCGGCATCGTCTGCTCCATGCCGTCGGCCTTCTTGCGCTTAAAGGTGGCGTCGGCGGGATAGATCTCATGGCGCTTCTTGAAATCCGGCCCCTCATACCAGTAAGCGCCGGAGACGACATCCATCTTGCCGTCGTGGTTGAAATCGCCGATCGCCGCGCCTTCAGCCCAGAACTGGTCGGTAGCCTGAACCTTCTTAAAGCTGTGAAGCAGTTCGGTGGTCGCCGCAAACAGCGACGGGGCGCAGAGGAGAATCGCCGCCAGAAGAATTCTAATCATGGAACCATGCTTGGCATTTCCGCCACGACGGGTCAAGCGGGAACGAACGTATCGGCGGCGGGTTCCCGGCACTTGACGTGGCGCCGGGTTCTGGTAGGCTGGGGGCAGTGAATTCGGGCAGCCGTCAATTTAGCAGCAGATACGCGTTTTGGTATTATTTTACCAAAGCGGCGGGCTGGTGCTTGGGGCTGCGTTAACCACCCAGGAAGCATCAATCCGCCGCAGGTTGCCCCCTGCGGCTTTTTTGTGCCCCGCAGGATGCGCCTCGGCCAACCATTACAATACTTATGATCATCGTCCTTAAACCCGGCATCGCCCGGAAACAGGAAACCTCCATCCTCAGGGAAATCCGCAAGCTCGGCTACAAGCCGCATGTCATGCACGGCGTGGCTCGCACCGTCATCGGCGCGATTGGCGACGAGCTTACCCATCAGTCGCTGGAAACGCTGGCCGGTGTGTTTCCGGAGATCGTCGAGAGCGTTATCCCCGTCCAGAAACGCTACAAGCTGGTGAGCCGCGAGGCGCACCCGGAAGCTTCCACGATCCAGGTGCGCGAACACGTCATCGGCGGGAAGAAGTTTCATGTCATGGCTGGGCCGTGCTCGGTCGAGGGCGAGAAGCAGTTGCTCCAGACCGCCGAGGCGGTCAAGGCAGCGGGCGCGACCATTCTGCGCGGCGGCGCCTTCAAGCCGCGCACCTCCCCCTACGAGTTCCAGGGGCTCGGCGAGAAAGGATTGAAGCTGTTGGCCAAGGCGCGCCGGGAAACCGGCCTGGCGGTGATCACCGAGCTGCTTTCCGAACAGCACGCCGAGCTGGTCGCCGAATACACCGACATCATCCAGATCGGTGCGCGCAACTCGCAGAATTACCAACTCCTCATCGCCGCCGCCAAGACCGGCAAGCCGATCCTGCTCAAGCGCGGGCTTTCAATGAAGATCGAGGAGTGGCTGCTGGCCGGGGAATACGTGCTGGCGAACGAGAATGCCAACTTGATGTTCTGCGAGCGCGGCATCCGCACCTTCGAGACCTACACGCGCAACACGCTGGATCTCTCGACCATTCCCATCATCAAGCAGGAATCGCATTGCCCCATTGTCATAGACCCCAGCCAGGGCGCCGGGCGCGCCGACCTGGTGAAGGCGATGTGCAAAGGCGCGGTGGCGATGGGCGCGGATGCCTTGCTCATCGAGGTGCATCCCAACCCGGCGGAGGCCTGGAGCGACGGCGCCCAGCAGGTGACTCCGGAGATCTTTGCGGAATTGATGCGGGAGTTGCGCCCGCTCATCGCCGCGGCGGGGAGGGAGTAAGCTCGGAAGAGAGCGGTCCCCCGCCAAGGAAGCGGCCGGCTGTCGTGTTACGCGGAATTACATGACAGTTGGCGCATTCCCCAGCGGGGGACGTTTCGCATGGCTTCCCGGCTCCGTGACCCATGGTCAGGGAGCCGGACCATCTTGTCTTCCTGCCGGAAGACAAATTCTTACAGGGCTATCGAGCCGGCCGAGCCGGCTCAACTCGGCTTCACGCTTGGGCAGGCCTCGTCGCAGGGCGGCGCTTCCGTGCCCGGGTGGAAACCGCGTTCGTCTTGATAGCTTAATGGAACCCGCGCGGCAGTATAGAGTTCCAGGATTAACCCGCCGGCGAGAAGAGCGAATACACTAAGCGCAGCGTCCAACATGGTTTCCCGAGAGCAAGCGCGATGCCATCAGGATGAGTCAACCTGCACTCAAGCACAGGCCCGCCATGGCCCCATTCGAACATGCGCCCAAGCCCCAGATGGGACCTATGCGCCGCGAGAGGGAGTGTCCATTTTCCGTGTCCTCTGTTCAGAGGTGGGACAACGAAACCCAATAGCGGCAATAGAGTGCCACAGCCGTCCGCAAGCTCTCTCGAACGGCTGACCGCAGAGTCAGGTTAAGCTTGGATAGATCATACCTCGCACCGTTTGCCAACAGCCGGTAGCCGCCGACGTCAGTCGGCGCCGTCTTCGGTGCGGAAAGAGTGCGCCGACTGACGTCGGCGGCTACTTGGGTATGTTACGGCGCGCCGAAGAACTTCTGGATTTCGCCCAGCACCTCCACGAAGCGGTCAATCTCCGCTGTCGTGTTATAGAAGTAGAAGCTGGCGCGAGCCGTGGATTCGACGCCGAGCTTGCGCATGAGCGGCTGGTTGCAATGATGCCCGCCACGCAGTGCGACGCCGCGCTGGTCGGCCACGGTTACCACGTCGTGCGCGTGGATGTCCGTTAACAGGAAGCTCACCAGTCCGGCGCGCCCGATGTGGGGGCCGAACAGCCGGATGCCGCGCTTGAGCCGGGAGAGCTGGGCGTAAGCATACGCGCCGAGTTCCTGATCGTGCTGCGCGATGTGATGCCGACCGATCTTCTCCAGGTAGTCCATCGCGGCGTGCAACCCGACGGCGCCGGAGATGTCCGGCGTGCCTGCCTCGAACTTGTGCGGGGCGTGCTTCCAGGTGCTCCGTTGGAACTCGACGCTCAGGATCATTTCCCCGCCGCCTTGATACGGCGGCATCTTCTCCAGCACCTCCTGGCGGCCATACAACACCCCGATGCCTGTCGGCCCGCACATCTTGTGTCCCGAAAAGGCGAGGAAGTCGCAGCCGATCTCCTGCACGTCGATCAGCCGATGCCCGGCGCTTTGCGCGGCATCGACCAGCGTCGTAATACCGAGTTGGCGCGCCCGGGCGCACAGGTCCGCCACGGGATTGATCGTGCCGAGCGAGTTCGAGATGTGGGTCATCGCGAACAGCTTCACCTTCTTGCCTAGATATTCATCGAGATGGTTCAAGTCCAGCAACCCGATGTCGCCGGTGATGGGCAGATAAACGAGTTCCGCCCCCGTGCGCTCAGCCAGCAACTGCCAGGGCACGATATTGCTGTGGTGCTCCATTTCCGTGAGCAGGATCTGGTCGCCGGCTTTGAGGTTCTTCGAGCCCCAAGCTTGCGCGACGAGGTTGATGCCCTCGGTGGTGCCGCGCGTGAAGATGATTTCGTCGGCGCTGCGGGCGTTGATGAACTGGGCGGTACGCGTCCGCGCGGCCTCGAAGGCGGCGGTGGCGCGGTTGCTCAACTCGTGAATGCCGCGATGGACATTGGCGTTGTCATGCTCGTAATAATAGCGCAGGGCCTCGACCACCGCGCGCGGCTTCTGCGTGGTGGCGGCGTTGTCGAAGTAGATCAAAGGCTGGCCGTGCACCTGCTGATCGAGGATTGGAAAGTCGGCCCGGATAGCTGACCAGTTAGGCATTTGCTTCTGTTTGGTTGGAACCACGGCTTCAGTGATCATGGCTATGCTTAAAGTAACCCCAACTGCAGCTTGGCCTGCTCGGTCATCATGCCTTGGTTCCAGGGCGGGTCCCANNGGGCCCATGCCGCAGCCGGGGGCGGTCAAAGTCATCTTTACGTCCACGCGATGGCTCCCCGCGGATATCGGGGTGAGGTGGCAATCATAGATCAGGCCCAGATCGACGACGTTGACCGGTATTTCCGGGTCGTAGCAGGAGCGCAACTGGTTCCAGATCTCCTTCTCAAGCAGTTCTTGTGTGACCGGCGCGCCGGTGCTGGCGGGTTTGGCCACCACTTCGAGCCCGAGCGAGTCCGCATCCTTGCCTTCGATGCGGAACATGTTCCCGTTCACGATCACGGTATAGCTGCCGCCCAGCGTCTGCGTGATCTGGGCCTGCTCGCCTTTCTGCAAGGTGACCCGGGTGCCGACCGGGATGATGGCGGCTTCAACATTGCGCGTTAAAATGACTGGCTCATCGCTACTCATATTATCAATGTATGAAAGTATAGCCGATCAGGCTGCGGTTGTCGCCTGGCTGGCTGGTTGCGATTGCGATTGCCGAAGCGGCTCACAGGGCAAGCGGTCCATCCTTATGTCTCGTCGTTCTCGGTGCTCACGGCCTGGCCCTCGCCCTTGAGAGCCGCCATCACGGCATGCCAGGCCAGGATGGCGCATTTGACGCGCGCGGGGAATTTGTGCACGCCGGCGAACACCGCCAGTTTGCCCACGTCCCCGACCACCCGCCCGGTCATCACCATCTCATGAACCAGGTCGAACATCTTCTGCACCTCTCCCCTGGTCTTGCCTTTGACCGCCTCCGTTAGCAGCGAGGCGGAGGCTTTGGAGATGCAGCAACCCGATCCGACGAAGCTGATGTCTTTGATGATCTCACCGTCCATGGCCAAGTACAGCTTCAACTGGTCGCCGCAAAGCGGGTTATGGCCTTGCGCCGAACAGGTTGCGCCGCTCAACTCGTGGAAATTGCGCGGCTTCTTGCAGTGGTCGAGGATGACCTGCTGATAAAGATCGCTCAGATCGTCAAACACGGCTGGAATTAAGCATGAAGCGCGGAAAAGACACGCAAAATCCACCCACGGCGGGGCGCCCTTCGGGGCCTGCGCTTTTCGTGTATTCCGGGTCTTTCGTGGTCTCTTTCACTTCTTCTCCCCGACACGCGGGTGTTGCTCCAGCCGATCCCACACCAGCTTGTCCAGTTCCTCCCGGGCTGGGGCATTCCGGATGCGCTCGATGATTTCGCCCGCGAAGGCGTGGATCAACATGCGCCGCGCGGTATCCGCGCCGATCCCCCGGGCGCGCAGGTAGAAGATAGACTCCTCGTTCAACTGGCCGATCGTCGCGCCGTGAGTGCATTTCACATCATCCGCGTAAATCTCCAACTGCGGCTTGGTATCCACCGTCGCGTCGTCCGAAAGCAGGAGGTTCTTGTTGGTCTGCTTGGCGTCGGTCTTTTGGGCGCGCGGACGCACCAGGATGCGGCCGTGGAAGACGCCCTTGGAATGGCCATCCAAGATGCCGTTGTAATACTCGTGGCTGTTGCAGTGCGGCTGGGCGTGCTCGACCACCATGTGATGGTCGGCTAACTGGTCGCCCCGGGTCAGGTAAAGCCCGTTCAGGACGCACTCGACGCCTTCCCCGGCCAGGTTGGTGCGAATGCTATTCCGCGACAAGCGCGCCCCCGTGGCAATCGAATGCGAGATGAAGTTGCTGCTCCGGCCAAGGTGAGCGTGGATGGCCGCCAGGTGATAAGCGTTCCGGCTCTCGTCCTGGAATTTCACGTGTTCCACCGCGGCCCCTTCCCCCAGCACCATCTCCGTCACCGCGTTCGTGAAATAGGACGCCTCGGCGAGACTGACATAGCTTTCGAGCAGCGTCACCTGGCTGCCCTTTTCCGCGATGATCAGGTTGCGGGGATGCGCCGTGGCCCCGGCCTCCTTCGTCGTCGAGATGAACAGCAAGTGAACGGGCGCCTCCACGCGCCGGCCCGCCGGAACATAAACAAACCCGCCGTCCTGGAAGAAGGCTGCGTTGAGCGCCACAAACGGGTCCTCTTCGCCTTGGGCGTAGCGGCCCAGATGCTCTTTAACCCGCCCCGAATCGCCGGCCAGCGCCGCAGCCAGGCTCCCGACGATTACGCCTTGAGGCTGGGTCCCCGGGAAAGAAGACAGTTCAGCGGCGTAATGCCCATTCACGAACACCAGCCGGCTGGCGGCGAGCTTGCCGAAGGTCAACTCCGCCAGCGCTGCCCGGGTGAGGCTGTTACGCGACATCTGGAAGACGGGTTTGAAGGGCAACTGCGCGATGGGCGCCACGTTCGTGAACCGCCAGTCCTCCTGTTGGAGAGTTGGAAACCCCAGTTCGGCAAAGCGGGTGATGCCCGCCTTGCGCAGCGGAAAGACCCACGCGGGTCGTTTCGCTTGCTCTTCAAACCGCTCGAACGTCTCCAAATAGGAGTCCGTCTCTTTCGTTGCCGGAGTTGCCATCAGTTGAACCATAGTCTGTGTTGCTCCAAATGTCTGTCAATTTGAGANNTGCGCGCCGGGCGGGCGCAGAGCACGACGGCGCGCATGGAGGGACGCGACCCGCCTTCACTGAGACATTACTTTCTGTCGAAAGGGTTCAGAAGTCTCCAGCAGAGCTGTCGGTTCTCCGTATCACCGTGTGGCTCGCATGGGACGGGGCCGAGGCAGAGCACCACTAGAGTAACGCCGGAGTGCCNNACCGCCCAGCGGGGACGCGTCCCCGAAGCGCCCAGTCCTAAGATATAGACCGGGGAAGAGTCGGCGGAGTTACATGGATTCGACGCGTTTCGCGGGGCGTGATATTCCCAGCGCGCCCTGCCTTTAAGTGCGCGCTTAGGCGACTTTGGGGTGGACGAACTGCCCGCGAGGGACAATCTTTGACGGCACGCCGTTGAATGAGCTTATGCCGGCTTTGACCAGCCCAAACAATATCAGCCAGTCCGACACCGCCCGGGAAGCGGCGACCAAGGACAGCGCCGAGGTATTGCGCTCGCTCGGCACCTCGCCCGCCGGCCTGACGGAGGAGGAAGCCGCCGCGCGCCTGGAGCAGTATGGCCCTAACGAGGTCGGCCGCGAGAAACATGAAGGCTGGCTGCAACGCCTCTACCTTGCCGCCCGCAACCCGCTGGTGATTCTGCTCACCATCCTGGCCACCATCTCCTTTGTCGCGCCCGAAGGCGATGCCCGCGCCGGCGTGATGATGCTGCTGATGGTGGTATTGGGGCTATCGCTGCGCTTTATCCAGGAAACCAAGGCGGACACCGCTGCCGCCAAGCTCAAGGCGATGATCAGCGTCACCGCCACCGTGGTCCGCAACGGGCAGACCCGGGAACTCCCGCTCCAACAACTCGTCCCCGGCGACATCGTCAAGCTCTCCGCCGGCGACATGATCCCCGGCGACGTCCGGCTCCTATCCGCGAAGGACCTGTTCGTCATCCAGGCGACGCTGACAGGCGAATCCATGCCGGTCGAGAAGACGGACGCCGCTGACCTGCGCGGCAACGTCTCGTCGATCGAGCGCTGCAACTCCTGCTTCCTCGGCACCAGCGTGGAGAGCGGGTCGGCCACGGCGGTGATTGTCTCCACCGGCGCGCAGACCTACTTCGGCAAGGTGGCCAAGAGCCTCTCCGGACGCCAGGTCGAGACGGCGTTTGAAAAGGGCGTCAATCGGTTCACGTGGCTGATGATCCGGTTCATGCTGGTGATGGTGCCGCTCGTGTTCATCATCTACGGCTCGACCAAACACGATTGGCACATGGCCTTCTTCTTCTCGCTGTCGGTGGCGGTGGGGCTGACGCCGGAAATGCTGCCCATGATCGTCTCGGTTTGCCTCTCCAAGGGGGCGCTGGCGATGTCCCGCAAGAAGGTCATCGTCAAGCGCCTCAACTCGATCCAAAACTTCGGCGCCATGAACGTGCTGTGCACCGACAAGACCGGCACGCTGACCATGGACCACGTCATCCTCGAAATCTATTGCGACGTCTTCAAGAGCGAGAGCGAGGCGGTGCTCCAGCATGCCTACCTCCTCAGCCACTTCCAAACCGGCCTGAAGAACATCCTCGACCGCGCCGTGCTGCACCACCAGGAGCTGCATGGGGCACTCGCAATCGACAAATTCAGCAAGGTCGATGAGATTCCCTTCGACTTCACGCGCCGCATGATGTCCGTCGTGGTCGAGGGGCCGGATGGGCAGCGGGAACTGTTGACCAAGGGCGCCCCGGAGTCCGTGTTCGCCAAATGCACTCATTTCGAAAGCGACGGCGACGTGTTTCCGATGGAGCCCATCCTCGTCGGCGATCTTATTGAGCAAGTCAACGACCTGAGCGAAGACGGCTTTCGCGTGCTGGCCGTCGCCACGAAGAAGGTGGAGAGGAAAGCGGCTTACTCCAAAGTTGACGAGGCCGAGCTGGTCCTGACTGGCTACCTCGCCTTCCTTGACCCGCCCAAGGAATCCGCCGCCAAAGCCATCACCGCCCTGCGCCAGCACGGCGTTACCGTCAAGGTTCTGACCGGCGACAACGACCTCGTCACCCGCAAGGTGTGCACCGAGGTCGGCATCAATGCCGAGAAGATCGTGCTCGGCAGCCAGGTCGAGACCATGTCCGAGCCCCAACTTGCCGACGCCGTCGAAGTTACCGACGTCTTCGCGCGCCTGTCACCGGCGCACAAGCAACGCATCGTGCAGGCCCTCCAGCGCAAAGGCCACGTCGTCGGGTTCATCGGTGACGGCATCAACGACGCCCCGGCCCTGCGCGCCGCCGATGTCGGCATCTCGGTCGATAACGCCGTCGATATCGCCAAGGAATCGGCCGATGTCATCCTGCTCGAAAAGAGCCTGATGGTGCTGGAGGAGGGCGTGCTGGAAGGCCGCAAGGTCTTCGTCAACATCCTCAAATATGTCCGCATGGGCGCCAGCTCGAACTTCGGCAACATGTTCAGCGTCATTGGCGCCAGCGCGTGGCTGAAGTTCGCGCCCATGGCCCCCATCCAGATCCTTACTAACAACCTCCTTTACGACTTCTCCCAGGTCCCCATTCCCACCGACAACGTCGGCGCACAGCAGATCGCCAAGCCTCGGCCCTGGAATATGGGCGAAATTGCCAAGTTCATTGTCTTCGTCGGCCCGATCAGCTCGATCTTCGATTACACCACCTATGCCATCATGTGGTTCGTGTTCAAGTGCCACGACCTCGGACTGGTGCCGCCGCCGGACCTGGCCGCACGCTTCCCCGCGACGGCAGACCCAAACCTCACTTACGCCGCCGCGCTATTCCACACCGGCTGGTTTGTCGAATCCCTGATGACACAGACTCTCATCATCCACATCATCCGGACCAACCTGCTGCCTTTCGTGCAATCACGCGCCAGTTGGCAGCTCACCATGACCACCCTGCTCATTATTGCCATCGGAGCGTATCTGCCCTACTCGCTGCTGGCCCCCACCCTCGGGTTTGTGCCCCTGCCCCCGTTCTACTGGCTGCTCCTGCTCATCACCCTGCTTTGCTATGTCGGCCTCACACAGGGCATTAAGATGTGGCTGATCAGGAAGGCCTGGGTTTAAGCCTCGGGCGGCGCCTGCCCGGCGCTTTTCCCGACCTGCCGAAAACCGTGGCCGGTGTGCTGGAGGCTTGTCCTTGGCTTAAGAGCCGCATGCGGGTGGCTTTGTGGGAGCTTTAGGGTCGCATTGGGGTAGCTTTGTGGGAGCCTTGGGGGAGCTTTGGGGTAGCTTTGGAGTGGCTTTGGAGTCGCAATCGGTTGCCTATCAACACGCTTTGGGGTGGCTTTGATGTCGCATTGGTGTGGCTTGAGTGGTTCCAGCTTTCAGCCTTTCAGCCTTTCAGCTTTTGCCAGAGTGTGGCTTTGGTTGGCTTGCGCGGTGCCCCGCCTCTATTTCTGCTTTCTACTTTCTGCTCTCTGCTTTTGCCTGGCGGTGGCTTGGCCCGGCTGTTCAAGGTTCGAGGTTCAGGGTTCAAGGTTCAAGGTTCCGTGTCCGCCATAAGCATCCCGAATACAACGTCCCTCTCCCGCCGCCCTCGGGCTGGTCTGGGGGCACCCTGGTACCACCCTGGACATACCCTGGTACCATAGACCGCCTTCCGGACCTGTTTTTTGATCAGGCACGCTTATTCAAGTCGGTTTCCTTCGGCCTTTCGGTCGCGCAGCCGTATTTGGGACTGGATGTTGGATGTTGGATGTTCCGTGTTGGATGTTCGGTTTCCCTCGCTCGCCGTTCGCGATTCGCAGTTGGCCTTCGGTGTCCGAAACCGCCCGGATGTACTTGAACTGCAGGCATTTACGGCGTGTTCAC